>NZ_JBFRJQ010000032.1:0-15455 GCF_041468985.1 Shewanella sp. 10N.286.52.A9
TGCCGTCCACCTTGAATTTTCGTTGGCCTTTGAAGCGACCACTTTCTTTATTCATTGGTGCAACACCAACTAATGAACTCGCTTCTTTATTAATAATATAGCCACCCATTTAAATGGGCTTTAGCGTTGATGTTGTTTGGTTTGTCATGCTTTAAGTCAATTTCAAGTTAGCCATCAAAATTGAGTCGTGCTACTTTTATTAATTATTTAACTAGGGATTACAACTTAGGCGATGATAGATTCATGATATTGAAAAGGACTTTTTAAACTATGCTCTATTCCTCAGTAACAAGATTATCTTCAGTAATAAAAATACCTTTTGTAATAAGCGCTATATTCCTCAGTTTCTCTTGCTATACAGCCACAGTAAGCGCTACTCAAATAAAGCAAAATTTACCACTTGTTGAATCGGAAGATGGTCAACTCCATCTGGATGTGATGATCCAAGCCTTGTCCGGCCGAATGATTATAGATACAGGCTCTTCAAGTTCTGTTTTAGATCGCAGATATTTGTCCAGTATTGATGATTATACGTCTGTGGATGTTGAAAAAGGCTATGGCTTTGGATCTGAGCAAGCGATGATGATTAGTGAGAAAATCCAACTGTCAGGATTTACTGTATCAGGCTATGAACTATCTAGAGTTAATATCAACACTCATAATTTGTCGGGTATTAATCAACAATATTTAGGCTTGTTGGGTTTTGACCTGCTGCAATTAATCGCTAAAGGGCTGCAATTTTCTGAGCTGCAAACTCAATTACTGGCTCAATATACTCTTGATGAAACCAAGAATAACCTCAACTTATTTTCGTCAGGTTTTGGTATACCTTACGTTGTGGTTAATATTAACGAGCAGGAAGTGGGACTTATTTTAGATACTGGCTCACAATATTCGATAATCAATCGTAAGAATGCCGTCGACTTATCTATTGCTTCTGAAGTTATTCCTAATGCCTATGGCCAAGATATTAATGGTAAACAGATCCCAATTAGCATGAGTGATTCTGTCGTGGTGTCTAATGGTAAGGCTTCACTATTTGAAAACCGCTTTATTGTTACCGATCTTGACTCAGTCATTGTTAACGATAGCTTTAATCATCAAGTCATCGGGATTATCGGACTCAATCAATTAAAATCATTAAACACCGAAATAGGTTTTGAATCTAATACGGTGACTTTTCAATAGTTATTGATTATTTAGCTCAGCCCGTAAACGCAAAGCCTATTTAAAGCACAAAAAAACCTAACAAGTAGTGTTAGGCTTTTTATCATTGAGCGTTAACAAGGTAAAAGTTAGCTTTACTAGTCAGAAAAGGTGCTCCAAATAGGCGCGTGATCTGATGGCTTTTCGATGCCACGTAAATCGTAATCAACATCAGATTCGGTTAAGCGTGGTAACAATGACTTGGTCACCATGACTACATCAATACGTAGACCTCGGTTATCGTCAAAGCCTTTACTGCGATAATCAAACCACGAGTAACGCTCGGTGCGCTCTGGGTGTAACTCTCGGAAGCTATCGACTAAGCCCCAGTCTTTTAAACGTTGCAGCCATTCACGTTCTTCTGGTTGGAAACTACATTTACCGGTTTTAAGCCAGCGTTTAGCGTTAACGTCACCAATACCAATGTCTAAATCCACTGGTGAGATGTTGATATCACCAATAATGGCAATGTCTTCATCTGGGGTGTGGTTGTCAGCAAGGTGCTGCATTAAGTCTTGGTAGAACTTACGCTTAGCTGGGTATTTGGTTTCGTGACTGATGTTTTCACCTTGTGGGAAATAGCCATTCATCACGGTAATTATGCGGCCATTAGCTTGTTTGAATTTACCCATTATCATTCGGCGCTGGGCATCTTCTGCATCATCTTTAAAGCCTTTAATGACTTCGATTGGCTCGGCCTTTGATAGCATAGCAACACCGTAATGGGCTTTACCGCCATGGTAATGTACGTGATAACCCATGGCTTCAACGTCAGCTACAGGAAACGCTTCATCATGTACTTTGGTTTCTTGCAAACCGATAACGTCTGGCTGGTGGCTATCAATTAATGCTTGCAGTTGATGTAAGCGCGCACGAATACCATTGATGTTAAATGAGACAATTTTCATTACACAAGTACTCGCTTAAAAGGTTTAACAATAACGTTCGCATACACACCCGCTTCGATGTATGGGTCTTGGTCTGCCCATGCTTTTGCTGTTGCTAATGAGTCAAATTCTGCTACCACGAGCGACCCTGTAAATCCCGCTTCGGCTGGCTCTTCACTGTCAATTGCAGGATGTGGCCCAGCAACTAATAGGCGGCCTTCGGCGGCTAATGCTTCTAACCTTGCAAGGTGAGCTGGGCGTGCACTCATGCGTTTTTCTAGACTGTTTTCTACATCTTGTGACGAAATCATGTACCACATAGATAGGTTCCTTGAATTATTTTATTTGTTCCGATTCATCGTGTTCCATGTGCTTGTATAAATACATCACAGTAACCACGGTATTAACTAATGTCAGGGCCGTTAAGCCAAATACTTTAAAGTTTACCCAGGTTTCTAGGGGCAAGCTAAAGGCAATGTAGATGTTACCTAGACCACAAGCGACGAAAAATGCTACCCAGTACCAGGTTACATTTACCCAAATTTTGTCGGGGCATTTCATTTCTTTGCCGAGCATACTTTTTAAAATAGGTTTGCCGATGAGCTGGCTAACTAATAACGCTATAGCAAAGAAGGCATAAACAATGGTGACTTTCCATTTGATAAAGGCGTCATCATGGAAAATTAACGTCAAGGTGCCAAAAAAGGTCACCATTGCAAAGGTGATTAGATGCATTTTTTCAACTTGCTTGTATAGGATATAGCTGACAATAAGTTGCACAGCTGTCGCAGCGATAAGTGCGCCTGTTGCTGTATAAATGTCATAAAATTTATAGATGGCAAAAAAGATGACCAACGGAAGAAAATCAAGCAATTGTTTCATATGATGCTAAGGCCTAAATAAGTCAATTTACAGACTAATATTGCTCCCCACTGATAGAACAGGGTTTTATATTAATCATAGTGAAAATAGTAAGCTCAGAGTCTAGCATGGCTGCTAGGTTGATATGAAGGGCTTCAGGTCTGTGTTTGGCGGTTTTACCTTGATTGTGGGTTAATAAAAGTTCATAAACATCAAAACAAAATGCCACTCGGTTGAGTGGCATCTTTAGTCTTAATTTAAGCTTAACTTTTCCGCAGTAAAACCATTATTTATGACTTGTGTGTTGCCGCTTTCATATTGCGAGTAAATTCGCCGAGTTCACTTAATAAAGCTTTTTCATCGTCTTTATTTCGCTCAATGATTTTGACAACTGCTGAGCCAGATATCGCACCAGCAGCACCTGCATTAATGGCTTCGCTTACTTGTTGTGGTTCGGCGATACCAAAACCTAATAACGGAGGCGGCGCATTAAACTCGGCAAGCTTGGCAAGGATTTCATTAATTGGCTGACCTGCTTTTGACTCCGTACCTGTTACACCTGCACGTGACAACAAGTAGGTATAACCTTGGCCATGCTCACTCACCATTTTTAAGGTGTCGCTGTCCGCATTCGGCGGCGCAATGAAGATTGGGGCAACCCCATGTTTGTGTGCTGCTTCGCTAAATGGCGCAGATTCTTCAACTGGCACGTCGGCAATCAATACTGAATCGACGCCAGCTTGTTTTGCTTTTGCGTAGAATTCGTCGATACCATTAGCAAAGACTAAGTTGGCATATAACAGCAAACCAATCGGCATTTCTGGGTATAACTCTCGGACTTGCGACAGAAGTGAGAAACAATCAGCAACCGTTGTGCCTGACTCTAGCGCACGTAAGTTAGCACCTTGAATAACAGGGCCATCAGCTAGTGGATCTGAAAATGGAAAGCCAAGTTCAAGGGCATCTGCGCCATTATCCACTAGGGTTTTAATGATCTTTAAAGATAGGCCAACACTTGGGTCGCCTAAGGTGACAAACGGTACAAATGCACCTTGTTGTTTTTGCGCTAATTGGTCAAAAGCGGCTTGATAACGAGTAGTCATAATAAGTCCTTATTTCGCCGCTTCAGCTGAGGCTTTTTGTTCTAAGATGTCAGAGACGGTAAAGATATCTTTATCGCCACGCCCTGATAAGTTAACCACCAGAATTGTTTCTTTAGTGGCTTCTTTTGCCATTTTTACTGCATAAGCAATGGCATGGGCAGATTCAAGCGCAGGAATAATCCCTTCTGAGCGAGCAAGCAGTTGGAAGCACTCTAAGGCTTCATCATCGGTTGCTGATTCATATCGTGCGCGACCAGTGGCATTCAAATAAGCGTGCTGCGGCCCCACTGATGGAAAGTCCAAACCTGCAGAGACTGAGTATGACTCTTCAATTTGACCGTCAGTATCTTGCATCAGCGGCGCTTTCATACCAAAGAAAATACCGGTTTTACCGTGTTTTAATGGTGCGCCATGTTGTGGGGTATCAATGCCTTTACCTGCGGGTTCGACACCGATTAACTCAACGTCGGTTTCTTCAATAAAGTCTGCAAACATACCAATAGCATTTGAGCCACCACCAACACAAGCAATGACAGCGTCAGGTAAACGACCCTCTTTTTCAATAATTTGCTTTTTGGTTTCTGCACCAATCATACGTTGAAATTCACGCACGATTGTCGGAAATGGATGTGGCCCAGCTGCAGTGCCAAGTAAGTAATGCGCTTTGTCATAACTTGCTGACCAGTCGCGCATAGCTTCATTACACGCATCTTTTAGGGTTGCAGAACCAGATGTAACAGGGATCACTTCAGCGCCCATCAATTTCATTCTGAATACGTTTGGTGATTGACGCTCTACATCTTTAGCGCCCATGTAAACCTTACATTTAAGATCTAGCAGTGCACAGGCAAGTGCCGTGGCAACGCCGTGCTGTCCAGCGCCTGTTTCAGCAATGATTTCTTTTTTGCCCATACGCTTAGCCAGCAATGCTTGACCTAACACTTGGTTAGTTTTGTGCGCGCCACCATGGAGTAAATCTTCACGTTTTAGATAGATTTTAACCATAGGGTTAGGGCTTAAGTTACGGGTTAAGGTTAATGCGGTAGGGCGACCGGCATAGTTTTTCAGTAACTCAGTAAATTCTTTTTGAAACTCAGGATCTTCTTGGGCGTCAACAAATGCGGTTTCTAGCTGCTTTAACGCTGGAACTAAAATTTGCGGGACATACATGCCGCCATATTCGCCAAAATAAGGGTCAAGCTTAAGCTTTGTCATTGGGTCTTCCTTATCAAATTTAGGTGAAATATCCATATTGGCTATTTCGTAATATTGTTAACTGTTTGATGCCAGGGCTACTCTGAGCCATGGTGATTAATTTTTTCTGATTGCGGCAAATGCCATTGCAATTTTTTGCGCATCTTTAATGCCTGGTGCTGACTCAACACCAGAGTTGAGATCTAATCCGTAAAAACCTTGTTGGTTAGCATCAAATGCGTTTTCAGGTTTTAGCCCACCTGCAAGCATGCTGTTTTCTCGTTCTGAAGAAGTCATCGCAGAAGTGTCGAGTAACGATTGCCAGTTAAAGGTTTCGCCTGTGCCGCCAAATCCAGTGATATTTTTGCTATCGAATAAGTAACGATTGCCCCCTTGTGGTTTGTCGCCAAGGGTATTGGTTTCACTGTCTACACTCACGGCTTTCCAAATTTGACAGTCCAGTTGCGCATCGTTCAGTAACTGTTTCAGCTCATTGATTTCAATGGTTGACTCGTTACCGTGTAACTGCACCACTGATAATCCTACCGCCTTTACTGTAGCCACAATGTCTGAATTAGCTGCGTTAACAAAGACACCGACAAAATGTAAGCCGACTTGTGCTTGCTGACTTTGTTTAACTAACTCTGCAGCTTGCTCAACATTGACACTGCGTGGCGATGCTGGATGGAAAATTAAACCGCCGAATACAGCACCTGAATTTGCTACCGCTTCGATGTCTTCGATACGCGTTAAGCCGCAAACTTTGTTATGGCCAAAAATGAGCTGTCGACAGGCAAGGTCGATATTGTCTTGCGCCATGATAGAGCTGCCAACAAGGTAACCGTCTACCAATGGATTGAGTCGTTTTACTTGTTGGTTGGTATAGATACCTGACTCGCTAATAATGACTCTATCGTTAGGTATTTGTGGTGCTAAAGCTTCAGTGGTGGCTAAATCGGTACTTAAATCACGTAAGTTACGGTTGTTAATACCTACAATACGCGCATTAAGATCAATAGCACGTTCAAGTTCTGCTTGGTTACTGACTTCGGTTAAGGCATCTAAATTGTATTTAGCCGCTTCTGCAGACAGTAATTTGTATTGCTCATCATCAAGGACAGACAGCATCAACAATACAGCATCGGCGCCTTGATGGGCTGCCAGTTTGATTTGATATGGGTCGACAAAGAAGTCTTTACACAAGATAGGTTGAGAGACTCGAGCCCGCACGAGTGGAATGTAATCAATATCGCCTTGGAAGAACTGCTCATCGGTTAAAACCGAAATGCCTGCAGCGTATTTACCGTAAATATCAGCGATGGCTTCGACATCAAAATTTGGGCGAATAAGCCCTTTTGAAGGACTGGCTTTTTTGCATTCAAAAATGTATCCCGCATTAGGGGCTTTAAGAGCGTCAAATAGACTGCGATCTGATATTTTAGGTTGCAGACTGGCTTCTGGGTAACGCTGCTTTAATGAAGCAATATGCGCGACTTTAGTATCAACAATTTTGGTTAATACATTGGATTCTTTCGCTGTGCGATTAACAACTTCAGGCATGATTAAGATTCCTCTTGCTGGCTTGCTTCAGCAAGTTGCGTTAATACGGGGTAAGCTTTGCCGCTATTGATGGTTTCAAGGGCAAGTTGAGTCCCTTGCTGCACAGAGTCGCACACACCACTGACATACAAGGCACAACCTGCATTGATGGCAACGGCATCTCGGTGGGCTGGTTGACCTTCACCTTTCAATATCGCTTGTGTAATCAGCGCATTATCACTTGGCTCTCCGCCTTCTAGTGCCGATATCGGTGCAGGTTCTACGCCTAAATCGTGTGGGTTAAGTTTGTAAAAACGAATTTGCCCATCATTAAGCTCTGCAACTTGGGTTTCGCCATGTAAGGCGACCTCATCCAGTCCGCTGCCATAAACCACCATGGCACGTTTAACACCGAGTGCATTAAGCACGTTCACGATCGGAGCGATTAATTTAGGTGAGTATACGCCCAGCAGCATTGACTCTGGCTTGGCTGGATTGATTAACGGGCCAAGGATATTAAAGATAGTACGGGTTTTTAGAGCTTGTCTTACTGGTACAGCATGACGTACGCCTGCATGGTAGTGTGGGGCGAATAAAAAACATAGACCGAAGTCTTCGATACATCGACTAGCGGCTTCTGGTGTCATGGTTAAGCCGATGCCGCAATGTGACAACACATCCGATGCACCTGATTTACTGGATACGCCACGATTACCATGCTTAGCGACTTTGGCGCCAGCTGCCGCTGCGACGAAAGAGGCCGTTGTTGAGATATTAATGGTGTTATGACCGTCACCACCCGTACCAACAATATCAACTACCCCAGTAGCGAGCGACTTCGCGCTACGAGGAAATGCTTTTGCAGCTTGACGAAGGGCATCTGCAGCGCCTGTAATTTCTTCAATCGTTTCGCCGCGCATTTTAAGGGCAACAAGCATACCAGCCATGGCAACAGGATCCATTTCACCTTCGACAATAGCACTGAATAATTGTGCACTTTGTTCACGGGTAAGGGCGTTACCTTGATAAAGAGAGTCTAATAGTGGTTGAAGCTGAGACATTATAAGGCTCCTTTAGGGCTATTGTTGCTTTCAATTGTGTGGGTGAGGTAAGTCAGGGTTTGCGTCAGTAGCGTACTGCCAAGCGTGGTTAAAATTGATTCAGGATGAAACTGAAAACCAACCGCTTTATCTTGTGGGTGAATCACAGCCATTGGCATGTCTTCAGTGGTCGCAATGACAGACAAACAATCGGGGACTTGGGTAGCGACTAGGCTGTGGTAACGAGCCACTGGCAGTGGAGAAGGCAAGTTTGCAAATACACCTTCGCCATTATGAATTGTAGGGCTGGCTTTACCGTGAACGACAAATGGTGCACGTTCAACTTTACCGCCGTAATATTCGACCATAGCTTGATGCCCTAAACAAATGCCTAACATAGGCACTTTACCAGCGACTTTTGCAATTAACTCCATCATGCAGCCTGCTTCATGTGGTGCGCCAGGGCCAGGTGATAATACTAATGCTGCTTGGCCTTGCTCTGCTATCAGTTTTTCAGCTAAATAATCGGCACTGACATCATTACGGTAAATAAGTACTTCAAATCCTAAGCTACGAAATTGATCCACTAAGTTGTAGGTGAATGAGTCAAAGTTATCTAATAGATACAGCTTCATATTGCTAATGCTCATATTATTCGTGTTCATCTTATTAGCGCTTGCTTGTTGAGTGCTCATAGTCCACCGCCCATTTTTATCGCTGAAATCACGGCTTGTGCTTTTTGGCGGGTTTCGTCAGCTTCGGCTTGTGGGTCGGAATCAAATACCACACCAGCACCTGCTTGAATAAAGGCCACATCATTTTTAACGAAAGCAGAGCGAATGACGATACAGGTATCCATATCACCTAGGCCGTTAATGTATCCTACAGCGCCACCATAACTGCCGCGGCGAGCTTGCTCTGCTTCTCGCACAAGTTGGGATGCACGCACTTTAGGGGCGCCCACTAAGGTGCCCATGTTCATACAAGCTTGATAAGCATGCAGAGCATCTAAATCTTCTCGTAATTGCCCAGTCACTCGGCTAACTAAATGCATAACATGTGAGTATCGATCGACTTTAAGCAACTCAGCCACTTTACGACTGCCACTTTGGCTGATCCGTGCAATGTCGTTTCGGGCTAAATCAACCAACATTAAATGCTCTGAGAGCTCTTTTTTATCAAGACGCAATTCAAGTTCAATACGACTGTCTAGATCATAGTCAATTTGGCCATCGACAGTTTTACCGCGCTTACGGGTACCTGCAATAGGATAAACTTCAACTTGATTACTGGCGGCATCATATTTAAGTGCGCTTTCAGGCGAAGCGCCAAATAAAGTGAAATCAGGTCCACGGAAATAAAACATATATGGACTAGGGTTGGTTAAACGCAGCGCTCGGTATGCCCCTAAAGTATTCGGGCAAGGTAAACTAAAGCTTCTTGAGGGAACAACTTGAAATATATCGCCTGCAACAATGTGCTCTTTTAAATCCACAACCGTTTGCTTGAAAGTATCGTCACTGATATTGACGCGAGTTTCAGCATCGATGGCAACTAATGGTTGAACGGGGGCAAGCGTTTGGCACTGCTGTTTAACATCGATTGCCCGCTGAGCAAGAGTTTTAGCGAATTGAGTATCTGTTGAAAATTGGTGAGTAATGATTTCTGCATCTTGTTGCTGATGATCAACCAATATCAAGGTTTCTGCGAGATAAAATAAGTAATCAGGACAATCGTTTTCAGCATTGGGGACTTCAGGCAAAGGTTCAACGGTATCGATTAAATCGTAAGCTAAGACTCCACCTAAAAATAAATCTTCAAAAGCATCTTTTTTGTCGGTCTGAATGTGCTGAATAAACATTCTTAACCCATCAAGGGGCGAGGTAGACTTTAATCGTGCGTCTTCATCCTGTCGCTCTTGAGCCTTGGCAAGATGTACGGTGAGTACCTTGTCTTGCTGTTGCTGCTCACTTGATTTGAAAAAGGCACTGATAGGAGAAAGTAAGCTAGCACCATTATCGGTTAACGCGCTGAATGTAAGCTTATAGCCGTCACATCTCACCATCATCGCGGCGTGAGTGAGCACGATACTTTTTAAGTGATCTTTACTGTCGATTTCAGCAGACTCAAGCAACATGGTGTGCGGCGCATTGGCAGTAACATGTTGATAAAGACTAAGCGGATCAGCATGATATGCTAACGATTGTTTTTGTGTGACGACATGGGCAAACTGATGTTCCATAATGCTTATTGCGCCTCTCTCTGATATTGATTCTTCATACTCGATACTCTTTTTAAAGCAATTTCGTGCTTGGTTTGCGTTAGTTTTATTTCAGAGTGCAAGCCGTAAATAGCAAGAAAGCCCACATCTCTGCGGGCTTTCTAGTAAAATCTTGTGTTATTTAAATAACCACAACGCTTCACACCACCCGTTAATTTGGGAAGTGCCACCACCAATTGATGTTACGTGCGTTAAAGTTGGTCATGTAAATTAATTCTCTTGAATGTAGTCGTTATCTAAAAAGTTAGCAAAATGCGTTTGGCTAACGTATGCCTTATAGAAGACCTTAGCTGGCGTTTAATGTCAATTGAATATTTCTCAAATTTAGCTTTTTTTTATTCATTGAGGTCAAAGGGCCATCAATTTGCTGAATATGTAGCAAATAATCACGATAGGGTTAAGCTTTTCAACAAAGATTAAAGTACAATAACGTTATGATAACAGACACACTCTTGGCCGATCTTCATAGCCATACGACCGCATCTGACGGCGTACTTACTCCTTCTGAACTCGTTGAACGTGCCATCGAAAAGGGCGTTCAAATGCTCGCCATCACAGATCACGATACTGTGGCAGGACTTGCTGAAGCGCATCAATTTAACCAACAACATGAAACACCACTACAATTAATTGATGGTGTTGAAATTTCTACTCGATGGAACAACTTCGATATTCATATTGTTGGCTTAAATATGGATAAAGAAAACTCAATTTTACTGAACTTTTTAACTCGTCAACGTGAATTACGTGAAGAACGAGCCCAAGAAATTGGTAACCGTTTAGCCAAAGCCGGAATTGAAGGTGCCTATGATGGCGCTAAAAAGTTTGCCGCAGGCGCAGCTATTAGTCGCGGTCATTATGCTCGTTGGTTAGCAGAAAACGGCTATGCTAAAGATATGCCGAGTGTTTTTAAGCGCTATTTAGCGCGAGGTAAAACAGGTTATGTCCCCAATAATTGGGCTGACATGGCCAATGCGATTGATATTATTCATCAAACTGGTGGCGTAGCGGTATTGGCACACCCCAGTGGTTACAAGCTTTCAGCTAAATGGTTAAAGCGCTTAGTACGAGAGTATAAAGAGGCTGGTGGCGATGCCATGGAAGTGGTATTAGGCCAACAGAGCATTGATGATCGCGCTAACTTAGTCGCTTTAAGTCATTTGAACAACCTAGCGGGTTCAATTGGCAGTGATTTTCATTTCCCAAGCAATTGGATTGAGTTAGGCAAAAATTTATTCCAACCTGCTGGTGTGCAGTGGGTGTGGCAAACAGAATCTTGGACGGAGCGAACATGAGCCAATTTTTTTATATACATGACGAAAACCCGCAAGCAAGATTAATTAGCCAAGCGGTGAACATTTTAAAGCAAGGTGGGGTAATTGTTTACCCGACAGATTCAGGTTATGCACTGGGTTGTATGATTGGCGAAAAAGATGCCATGACCCGTATGGTGCGTATTCGTAAAATTGAAAATGATAATAACTTCTCACTAATGTGCCGAGATTTATCTGAATTGGCTAATTTTGCTCGTGTGGACAATCAAGCTTACCGATTACTGAAAAGCTGCACGCCAGGTCCATATACCTTTATCTTCAAAGCGAGTAAGGAAGTGCCGCGCCGTTTACAGTGCGATAAAAAGAAAACCATTGGTATTCGTGTGCCAAATAACTTAATTGCCTTGGCTTTATTAGAGGCGCTTGAAGCACCAATTATGTCGACCAGTTTAGTGATGCCTGATGAAGAGTTTGCAGAGTCAGATCCTGAACATATCCGAGATATATTAGAACACAGCGTAGACGCAATTATTCATGGTGGTTATTTAGCTGAAAACCAAACCACCGTGATTGATATGTCAGAAGGTGACATTGATATTATCCGTGAAGGTGCGGGTGATACGAGTTTATTTGAGTAAGTCTTTGTTGCAGGTGTTGATAGATGCCTGCGCTTGATGCTTGGTGTAATGCCACCGACAAGTGTTAGATTTTAGCCACAAGATTAATGGATAGTTGTTTCAACCCTAGCCAATAGTGCGTATAATCGCGCGTTTGGTAATTTCTAGCTTCAACAATATGCGCTAGTAGTAAGAGTCGCAGCGGCAAGTTTACTTTTAAATCGCTTAGCTGTTTTTATGTAACTCGCTGAAACTTATTACATTGAGAATATTAATAAAGGAATTGTTCAATGCAGGGGATACAAAAAAGTTTACCTCTTGCGATTGTACGCGGCGAAGCAATAGATGCAATGCCGACCGATTTGTTTATTCCGCCAGAAGCACTGGAAGTGTTTTTGGAGACCTTTGAAGGTCCTCTCGATTTATTATTGTACTTAATTCGCAAGCAAAAACTGGATGTTGTTGACCTGCCAATTGAAAAAATTACGACTCAATATTTAGTTTATATTGATATTTTGACTGAAGCACGAATAGAGCTCGCAGCTGATTATTTAGTTATGGCAGCAACCTTGGCTGAAATTAAGTCTCGACTCCTGTTACCTAAAGTCGCGACCGCAGAGGAAGATGAAGAAGATCCTCGCGTGGTACTTATCCGCCAACTTAAAGCTTATGAAGTGATAAAGCAGGCAGCTGCTGACTTAGACGGTTTGCCGCGATTGGAACGAGATGTGTTTTTAGCACAAGCTAAAACAGCACCGAATATCAAGCCAGTCATCATGCCGCCAGAAGTATCGCTAGTTGACATTGCTCAAGCGTTTTCGGAAGTGTTAAAACGCATTGATGCGAACGAACATCATCACGTTAAGCGTGAAGCGTTATCGACACGCGAGAGAATGAGCCAAATATTAGCTAAACTTTCAACAGAACATTTTGTGCCATTTACTGATTTATTTGATGTCAGTGAAGGAAAGGCTGGTGTGGTAGTGAGTTTTTTAGCGTTAATGGAATTGGTCAAAGAGTTGTTGGTTGATTTAGTGCAAAACGAACCGTTAGCACCGATTTACGTTAAAGCGTTTTAACAACCAAGTGTTGATATGAGAAAGGACATCATGCAAATAAATGACATTCAATTAAAGCAATTAATCGAAGCCAGTTTGTTTGTGATGGGTAAACCGTTAAGTATTAAAGCGATTAAAGAAACCGTTTTAGTCAAATTTGATGTATCACGAGTCAGAATTAAAAGCTGTCTTGATGAGTTACAGCAAGATTATCAAGAGCGTGGGGTACAACTGGTTGAAGTTGCCAGTGGTTATCGCTTTCAAACCCAAGAGTTGTTGAGTGAATTCTTACAACCTTTGTGGCAAGAGAAATCCCCTAAATACTCACGTGCGACGTTAGAAACCCTAGCGGTGATTGCTTATAAGCAGCCAGTAACGCGCGGTGATATTGAACATGTAAGAGGTGTGGCCGTCAGCAGCCACATAATAAAGAGTTTAGCTGATAGACATTGGGTAAAAACCGTTGGCCATAAAGAAGTGCCAGGGCGACCTGCATTATATGCAACCACGACAGAGTTTTTATCTTATTTTGGCTTAAAAACCTTAGCAGACTTACCGTCGCTAACGGATGATGAGTCATTGCAGGCGTTGTTTGAAAAGGTTTCATTAGCGCCACAACAAACAGAAGAGTCGAACTAGATGAGCGAAAAATTGCAGAAAGTCTTGGCCCGTGCAGGCCATGGCTCCCGTCGTGAGATGGAGGCATGGATTGCTGCAGGCCGTATTAGTGTAGACGGAGAAATTGCCAGTTTAGGTGATCGCGTTGAAGCAGATGCTAAAATACGCATTGATGGCCGTGCCATCGTTATCAAAACTGAAGATGATATTATTTGTCGCGTGTTGGCTTACCATAAGCCAGAAGGCGAGATTTGTAGTCGAAAAGATCCAGAAGGTAGACCAACCGTCTTTGATCGTTTACCTAAAATACGTGATTCACGTTGGGTTGCGGTAGGGCGTTTGGATATCAATACCTCAGGTCTATTATTATTCACATCTGATGGTGAATTAGCTAACCGTCTAATGCACCCTTCAAATGAAGTCGACCGTGAATATGCAGTGCGTACCTTTGGCGATGTGCCAGAAGCCGCTGTGCAGCGTCTTCGTAAAGGGGTGACTCTTGAAGATGGGCCAGCAAACTTTGATAGTATCAAACCTGCTGGTGGTGAAGGACTCAATAAATGGTGGCATGTGACTCTTAAAGAGGGGCGCAACCGTGAAGTCCGTCGTTTATGGGAATCTCAAGAGGTTCAGGTAAGCCGACTTATTCGTGTTCGTTATGGCATGGTTGAGTTACCAAAAGCCTTACCACGTGGTGGTTGGACAGAGCTGGATATGGAACAAGTTAACTACTTACGCCAGCTTGCGGGATTAGAGCCAGAAACACGTACTTTATTAGGCACTGATAAGCACAGTGTTGCACGTGCTAAAGTTAAAGGCGCGAAAATTCGCCGAGCAGTACGAAAGCACAAAACAACTGCCGCGCGTCCTAAATCGACTCGTCAACGTAGTTAAGCATCATTATTCAACGTGATGCAAGTCAACTAAACTCACGAATCAGAAAGGTCACCTAAGGTGGCCTTTTTTATTACCTCATTGAATGTCATTGTGAATACTAAATAGAGTTACTCAGATTTACTTGCCGCTTTCTTGAAACTGAGCATATCGCTAACTATAGTTTATTTGATGTTTTTTTAATCAGTTACATAAGTTTACTGTTGAAGGAGTATTAAATGAAAAAGTTACTTGTTGTAGCACTTGCTGGTTTATTGTTTAGCTGCGCATCTGCACCGTCATGGAAAGGTATGTCCGAGCGAGAAATTGCTGATTGGAAAGCGATTGGCTTTGATGCTGCTAAAGCTCAAACTTGGAGTAAGAGTGGTTTTAATGCTGAACAATCTCAGCAGTGGAGCAAAGCAAGTTTTGATGTCGAGTCTGCATCTGAGTGGTCAAAAGAGAAGTTTAATCCTGAAGAAGCACAAACATGGAAGCAAGCAGGCTTTAAACTGGATGATGCAATTGATGATCGTGCTAAAGGATTAACGCCCGTTAAAATGGAGAAGTAGCGCTATTTTTCGACGTTTAAGCGCAAATTGCTGCTCAAATAGCCAAATGAACGATTTATTTCAATTTCTACTTTACACACGTGAGGGAGATAGCTATTATCTCGCTCGTTCGGAGAGATGGCAGAGTGGTCGAATGCACCGGTCTTGAAAACCGGCATGGGTTTGTAGCCCATCTAGGGTTCAAATCCCTATCTCTCCGCCATATTTAGAGAAGCCCGCTAATTTATTAGCGGGCTTTTTGCTCTCTGTATTTTGAAATGTTGGCAATGGGTTTGTAGCGCATCAATGTAGGGGTCAAATCCCTATCTCATAGCCATATTTAGAAAAGCCCG
>NZ_JBFRJQ010000033.1:0-63023 GCF_041468985.1 Shewanella sp. 10N.286.52.A9
AGTCCCGTCCGCTCCGCCAAACAGATTAGCCCTTGTCATATGACAAGGGCTTTTTTGTGCCTTCAATTTAACCTACTGAATATACAATATTTATTGCCACTCTTAATACTAGCTCTTCAATGTTAATCAAATTCGATAAAATGCTATCAAACTGTCAATTACTGCTTGCTCTATAATCACATTTAGTATTTTATTAAAGGTATTAGCGTCAACATTTGATGGCATAAGTATTTAGTGTCTTTATAAGGAAATAACATGGTAGAACACATCACAGGCATGCTTGCGTTAATTGGCGTCTTGTCTCTATTGTGTCAATGGTTAGGTTGGAAGTTTCGTTTACCCGCTATTTTACCGCTACTTCTTTGTGGGTTATTACTTGGCCCAGGTCTAGATATATTAAATCCAGATGCCATTTTTGGTGATTTACTTTTCCCTATCATTTCGTTAGGTGTGGCGGTCATTTTATTTGAAGGCGCACTGACGCTCAATTTTAAAGAAATAAAAGATCACGGCAGAATGGTGACCAATTTAGTGACTTTTGGCGCTTTTATTACATGGGCTTGTATTGCACCAGCAGCACATTGGTTATTAGGTTTTGAGTGGCCTATGGCTATGTTGTTTGGCGCATTAGTTGTTGTTACGGGCCCAACAGTGATTGTTCCCATGCTGCGCACCGTACGTCCCAAATCAAACCTTGCCAGCATATTACGTTGGGAAGGTATCGTTATTGATCCTATTGGGGCGATTCTCGCTGTTCTGGTTTATGAGTATATTGCAGTCGCCGCTGCAGCAGATCCTACGACGCATGTTTTGTCAGCTTTAGGAATGACACTTTTACTTGGTTTTGGCATGGGCGCCATTGCGGGCTACCTCATCGGTATTGCGCTAAGAACCAATGTATTTCCCCATTATCTAAAAAATACCGCCGTATTAACCATCATGCTGGGTATGTTTGTTGGATCGAATTTGCTTCAAGAAGAATCGGGGTTATTGACGGTGACGGTCATGGGGATATGGCTTGCCAATATGCGTGGCGTCGACATTGCCGATATTTTAGAGTTTAAAGAAACGCTTACTGTACTGTTGATTTCGGCACTATTTATTTTACTCGCCGCGCGATTAAATTCGACAGCGATGTTGGATCTAGGATGGGGAGGCGTCGGTGTATTATTGGTCGTTTTATTTATTGCTCGTCCGCTGAGTATTTGGATTTCAGGAATTGGGACAAGTTTATCTCGAGCTGATAAATGGTTCTTAAGTTGGGTAGCACCAAGAGGTATTGTGGCAGCTGCCATATCATCACTCTTTGCCATTAAATTGGAGGCCATTGGCGTTAACGGAGCAAGTTCAATCGTACCGTTAGTGTTCTTGATCATTATAGGCACTGTGGTTATTCAAAGTCTTACTGCGAGCCCTTGGGCTAAGTTTTTGGGGGTTAAGGCTGACTCATCTCAGGGATTGCTATTATTTGGCGCATCTAAGTTCTCTCGAGAACTAGCAAAAGTTCTGACTGATAAAAATGTTAAAGTGGTATTGGCTGATAATAACTGGGACAACATTCGCCAAGCAAGAATGGCAAATATTCCGGTGTACTTTGGTAACCCTGCATCAGAACATGCTGAAAACTTTATGGATTTAAGTGGTATCGGCAGAGTGCTAATTCTATCGCCTTATCGACAATTAAACCCATTGGTAAGCTTTCATTTTCAGGATTTATTTGGCGTTAAAAAAGTATACGGCCTAAATAACGCCGAAGGTGGTAGCGCAAGGCACCAATTGTCAGAATCGTATTTAAAACGATTATGTTTATTTGGGGAGTCAGTCTCATATGCTCGCATTGCGAGCTATATGTCAAAAGGCGCAGTAATTAAAGTGACCAACATTACTGAAAACTTCTCCTTGACTCATTTTAGGGAGCGTTACGGTGAAACCGCAATGCCACTGATATATTTAACCAAAGAGCAAAAAGTTAAAATTGTCACAGGTGAAGACACTGACTTACCCGTTGGAATTGAGTTAATTAGCCTGTTGCCACAAGAAGCGCAGGAGCAAGCGATTATTCAACGTAATATAGCCGAAGCAGAAGAACAAGCCAATAAAGCTGCTCAAAAGACCCTTGACTCACAAGAGCAAACAGCAGTGCTTAACAATGAAGAAGCACCAACTGAGCAAACGTTAACTGCAGTTGATTCAGAAGGTGATGCAGAAGCTGACACTACAGTGAATAATGCAATTAATGAAAAGGACGAAACAAAGCAATAGTTTTGTAGATTAAACGTCATTATTACCAACAAAAAAAGCTTCGTCGAAACGAAGCTTTTTTATTGAGGTTTTCACTCGATATCTTAGTGTTATTGCTCAGCTAATACCGAAAGGACCACTTCATGGTGGTTTTTAGTTTTGAACTTGTCGAATACATGGGCAACTTTGCCATCTTGGCCAATCAAGAAGCTTAAACGATGGATACCGTCGTAAATTTTACCCATAAATTTCTTTTCACCCCATACACCAAATGCATCGGCAACAGCGTGGTCTTCATCGCTAAGTAGTGAGAAGTTTAATTCTTGCTTATCATTAAATTTAAGCAGCTTGGCCACGGGGTCTGGACTTAAACCGAAAACCGTAACATTGTGATTAGCTAACTCAGCTTTACTGTCACGTAAGCCTTGTGCCTGTACTGTGCAACCTGGTGTTGATGCTTTTGGGTAAAAATAAACTAATACTGGCCCATTTTTTAATGCATCACTTAACGATACGGTTTCATCAAACTGATTTTGTAAGCTAAATTGCGGTGCTGAATCACCAACGGTTAGGGTATTCATTAATAGTCCTTATTTTGATTACTTATTTTTCACTTGCTTGCATGTGATTGATTGAACAATCTAACGAAAGTTCTGCTGCGAGTTCATGGATACTGTTTTCAAGCTTAACCAGATCAACTTTTTCAGGCACATTGATGGTGAATAAAATTGTCTGAGTGAGATTATCGTCATCAGCGTGAGAACGAACTGCGGCTAAATCCAGTGAGCGGTCGGCAAGAAACTCGGTAATACGCTTCATGGTACCGCGCTGATCTTGCCCATTTACACTAACTTCAATTCGTGAAATGAAATTCTTAGGGGTGTGCTTAGAGGTACGCTTCATTACCATCAATAATTCAAGCTCAACACTTAAACCAGGTAATAGAGTTTCTATCTTAGTGATGGCAGCCCACGAGCCAGAAATCATCATGATTAAGGTGAATTCGTTTCCGAATAAAGCCATGCGGCTATCAACGATGTCACATTCACATTCACTGGCTAAACGGGATAGACGACTGACTAAACCTGGGCGATCAGCACCCATAGCAGTAACGACCAGATAGTTGGTCATGGATTTTCCTCACTTTTTCGATATCATAGAGCGTAAACTAGCGAGCTAACGCAAAGTTTTTTTGCGGGTTGTAATGCTACCATAACTAAAAGAAAACCACATAAGTATGTGTGTATTTGCCTTTAATCTGTTTGAATTATGACTAGTTTAGTGAATATATTTTAATAACTGTTGATTTATAAGGAAATAAAGTTTATTTCTTCTGTAAACAACGTTGATATTTACGTAAATTATTAGCCTATTTTTGGCGAATAGTGAAACGTTTTAGATAAATGCATTTAAGAGCCCCGTTAATGCTTGTCATTAGTAGTAGGCATAAGTAACATAGCGAATCCTGAAACCTTGGGGAATTTAGATGATAAACGGAAGCATCGTTGCCTTAATCACACCAATGAATAGTGATGGCACAGTAGATTACGCGAGTCTTGAAAGGCTGGTAGAGTTTCATATTGACCAAGGCACAGATGCGATTGTCGCCGTTGGGACAACAGGTGAGTCAGCGACTTTACCGATGAAAGAACATGCACAAGTTGTAGCGCAAACGGTTAAGTTTGCTGCAGGACGCATTCCTGTTATTGGCGGAAATGGCGCCAATGCCACTGCCGAAGCTATTGAGCTGACTCAATCTATGGCCGATTCAGGCATCGTAGGCATGTTAGGCGTGACCCCATATTACAATAAGCCAACGCCAAAAGGGCTTATTGCACATTATAAAGCCGTTGCAGCTTGCACAGATATTCCTCAGATTTTATATAATGTACCTGGCAGAACTTCTGTTGATATGTTACCTGAAACCGTCGCTGAATTAGTCTCAGTACCTAATATTATCGGTGTTAAAGAAGCCACTGGCGATTTAACCCGTGTCGCTAAATTGCGTGAATTATGTGGTAATGATTTTAAGCTTTACAGTGGCGATGATGCTACGGCTAGAGATTTCTTATTACTTGGTGGTGATGGGGTCATTTCCGTTGCCAACAATATCGTTCCAAAATCCTTTAAGGCTATGTGCGAAGCTGCACTGGCTGGCGATTTAGCGTTATCAGAAAGTATAAACCAGCCAATGAAAGGTTTATATGAACACTTGTTCTGTGAAGCAAACCCAATTCCTGTGAAATGGGCCGCTCATCAAATGGGTTTAATTAGCCATGGACATATTCGTTTACCTTTAACTGAACTTTCTGAGCAGTTTCATGGTCTGTTGTTAGAAGCGATGAAGCAAGCCCAGATAGAGGTAAACCAATAAATGTTGAAGCAAGTCACCCCAATTCTCGTTATAGCAGCACTATCTGCA
The DNA here is from genome assembly GCF_041468985.1 of Shewanella sp. 10N.286.52.A9. NCBI lineage: Bacteria > Pseudomonadati > Pseudomonadota > Gammaproteobacteria > Alteromonadales > Shewanellaceae > Shewanella > Shewanella sp. 10N.286.52.A9. The sequence continues at coordinate 4,664 of NZ_JBFRJQ010000033.1, forward strand.
TGTAGCACTCCGACAGATCGACGTATTGCAAATGGCAATGATGACTTTGTTAATGCCAAAGCTGCGCCGTTATTAATCATACCTGAAGGGCTTAAAACACCAACTTATGGTAAAGAGTATGATATTCCTGAGCCAGGTAGTGAAGTTAATAAAGAACTGGTTGGTAAGCGTTTAGATATTCGTCCTCCATTACTTGTATTGCCGATGTCTGAAGGCACACGTGTGGAAGAGGGCAGCGATAATATTAAAGTTATCGTTGAATCTATCGCAACAACTAAAGACTTAAAACAAGAAGTGTTTGAAAACTTAAAAGGCTTCTTAAATAAGTACGAAGTGCCAATTGAAAAAGAAGATTACGAAGAAGGCGTTATAGAAACAGGCTGGATTGAAAACCGTGAGGTGATTGATTCAAGTTGGTTTGGTGAAGATAAAGTTTACTTATTACGCCAACGCTACCGTTACGATGTAGATGTTAGTCCTCATGGCCGTTCAGGTAGTATGAGCATAGATCTTATCGAACATGAAGAATCTTACGACGGTGAAGATCAAGAAGTATTCTTAAGTGGTGAAGATAAACGTCGCTACACAATAGATATGCTGAATAACTCTATTGCTTACATGAGTATTACTCGTGATAAGCAAATTAAAGCTGACCGTATCGAGCAGAGTCTAGGTATTACTTTAGATTTAGTGGCAGAAACTGAAGATAAAGGTGCTTATTGGATTGCTGAAGCGGATTACAGTAAAACTTGGGACCGTCTACGTATAGTTTTACCAGAGCTTGGTTTTGATATAGTCGATATGAATAATGCTGAAGGCTTATTTTATATCGTGCTTGAAGAAAGCGGAGGATTCTGGAGCTCATTATGGGGTGATGAAAAGTTACCTTTAGAGCGCGGTAATTACCGTGTTGAGCTAGAGCCTACAGAAGATAAACAGCAAACGAAGATTTTTGCTAAAAATGCAGTAGGTGATCCATTATCAAATGAAGTCATCACTGAAGTATACCGAGTACTTAGCGATGCCATGGAAGCTGACCGTAAGGTGAGATAATCACCCATTATTGTTTGTTTTGCTTCACTGACATACATACTTACAAAGAGACACATTTATGTGTCTCTTTTTTTTTATGCTAGAAATGCCAATTGAGTTGGCGAAAACGCTAGGTTTACATGACAGGTTAGGATAATTCACCAAAAGTGAACTTAGATTCAGGTTATTTCGTACTGAAGTTGAATGTTAATTAAATGTGTAATTTGTAAGTAAAGGTAAAACGCCTTGATACCGAGTTACCGCTAGGTAAACTAACGTTTGCCACAAAACTGATACTCGCTAACATCAAACCTCTTTCGATAGAGGGATGAACGGAATAACGATGAAAAAAACAATTATATTACTCGTAGCATTAGCTCTGGCTTGGTTTGGTTATCAATCAACCTTGGCTCCTGAAAAATCTAATCAACGTGTCAAACCTATCCCAAATGTCGTTGTGGCTAAAGTTGCCATGCTTCCTGTCCGTGACGAAGTTGAAGCGATTGGAACAAACAAAGCGTTTGAGTCGATAACCATTACCCCGAAAGTCACTGAGCAGGTCGCGAGCATTAATTTTAATGATGGTGATATTGTTTCTAAAGGTGATTTGTTAGTACAACTAAGAAATCGTGAGCAAGTTGCAAAAGTAAGAGCTGCTGAAGTCAAAGTTACTGATAACCTTCGTGAACTTGACCGTATTAGAAGCCTAGTAACCAGTAAAACGGTTGCTGAGCTTGAAAGAGACAGACTTCAAACATTAATTGACACCACCAGAGCGGAACTTGAACAAGCTAAAGCGGCACTAGAAGACAGAGCCATTCATGCCCCATTTTCTGGGCGCCTTGGTTTAAAGCAAGTGAGCGTAGGTAGTTTAGTTTCTCCCGGCACACAAATAACCACGTTAGATGATGTCAGTAAAATTAAACTCGACTTTTCTGTACCAGAGCGATTTATTCAAGAATTACAGTTAGGCAAGAGTGTTGAAGCAAAAGCGATTGCGTTTCCTGATCGTATTTTCAAAGGCGAAGTCACATCGATAGATAGCCGAGTTAATCCATCAACCCGTGCTGTTATTGTTCGTGCGATTATAGATAACGCAGATTCTGCTTTGTTACCGGGTATGTTGATGAAGGTGAAACTAATCAAGCAAAACCGTGAAACCTTACTATTACCTGAGTCAGCCATTATTCCCATTCAATCAAAGCATTATGTATACATAGTGAATGATGAAAATATTGTTGAACGTAAACAAGTTTCTCTAGGTATTAGAAATCGTGGCTGGGTAGAAATCATTGATGGACTTGTGATTGATGAGCCGGTGATTATTCGCGGCCTATTAAAGGTGAGACCTGGCGATGAGGTAAAAACAGAAGCAGCTGAAGCATTTAACTTTGCTAAGGTCGCCGGAGCGGAGAACGCCGCATGATATTAACTGATATTTCAGTAAAAAGACCGGTATTAGCATCTGTAATTAGTATTTTGATTATCATTTTGGGTTTAGTGTCTTTTGAAAAGCTACCCTTACGAGAATATCCCAATATTGACCCGCCAGTTGTGTCTATTGATACCCGTTATCGTGGTGCGAGTGCCACGGTAGTTGAGAGTCGTATTACCCAACTTATTGAAGATAGGATTAGTGGGGTCGAAGGGATTAAGCATGTTAGCTCAACAAGCCGTGACGGTCGCTCTTCAGTGACGTTAGAGTTCGATGTTGGTCGAGATATTGAAGCTGCAGCTAACGATGTACGTGATCGAATCTCTGGATTGTTAGACAATTTACCTGAAGAAGCCGATCCGCCAGAGGTTGAGAAAGCTAACGGTGGTGATGAAGTGATCATGTGGCTAAACCTTGTCTCTGATCAAATGACAACGTTGCAGCTCACCGATTACGCACGTCGTTATTTAGTTGATCGCTTTTCAGTCGTAGACGGTGTCGCCAATATTCGTTTAGGTGGCGGTAAAGTGTATGCCATGCGAATTTGGATTGATCGCCAAGCATTGGCATCTCGAAACTTGACGGTAGCGGATGTTGAATCCGCGCTTCGCTCAGAAAACGTTGAATTGCCTGCTGGTTCTATTGAATCAAAAGAGCGTCACTTTACAGTGCGAGTTGATAGAAGTTTTAGAACCGAACAGGACTTTGCCAATTTAGTGATTACCCAAGGTGACGATGGTTACTTAGTTAAGTTGGGTGATGTCGCCAAGGTTGCAATCGGCTCTGAAGAAGAGCGTATTATGTTCCGTGGTAACACTGAATCAATGATTGGACTCGGTGTATCTAAGCAGTCAACATCTAACACGTTAGAAGTGGCGCGTGCGGCTAATGCACTAGTTGATGTGATTAATCCAACTCTACCTGCTGGAATGGAAATTAAACGCTCATACGATAGCTCAGTGTTTATCGAAGCTTCAATTAAAGAGGTTTATCAGACACTCTTTATTGCTATGATCTTAGTCATTATCGTGATCTATCTGTTCTTGGGTAGCGTGCGGGCGATGTTAATTCCAGCGCTAACCGTGCCTGTATCGCTCATGGGAACATTTATTGTTCTTTATAGCCTTGGCTACACAATTAATCTGTTAACGCTGTTAGCGATGATCCTTGCGATTGGTATGGTGGTTGATGATGCAATCGTGATGCTTGAAAACATTCACCGCCGTATTGAACTTGGCGACTCACCGTTGAAGGCGGCTTACCTTGGTGGTCGAGAAGTTGCGTTTGCCGTTGTTGCCACTACTCTTGTTTTGATTGCGGTATTTATGCCGATAAGCTTTTTGGACGGTGATTTAGGCAAACTATTTAAAGAGTTTGCTGTGACTATGAGCGCAGCGGTCATATTCTCGAGCTTAGTGGCATTAACCTTAAGCCCAATGATGTGCTCTAAATTATTAAAGCCTGCTGGTGAGAGCTCATGGTTAGTCAAAAAAGTTGATGCCTTAATGGATTATCTGTCATCAATTTATCAGTCAAACCTTAATTCCGCGATTAAGCAGCCGTATTTAATCGGTCTGATTGTGGTCGTTGCCTTTGCTGTCAGTGGTTATTTGCTTAATAAAATTCCACAAGAATTTGCACCAAGTGAAGATAGGGGCTCAATGTTCCTAGTCGTTAACGGCCCTCAAGGTGCAAGCTTTGAGTATATTGAAAAATACATGGATGAAATTGAAGGTAGGTTAATGCCTTTAGTTGAGTCTGGTGATATTAAGCGTCTGTTAATTCGTGCACCAAGGGGCTTTGGAACCGCGGCTGACTTTTCTAACGGCATGGCGATTATTGTTTTAGAAGATTGGTCTGTTAGACGACCTGCGAATGAAATTATTGTCGATATCCGTAGTCGAATTTCTGATTTAGCTGGGGTGAGAGCATTCCCGATCATGAGACAAGCGTTTGGGCGTGGTGTCGGTAAACCTGTGCAATTTGTATTAGGTGGCCCAAGTTACGAAGAGCTTGCACTTTGGCGAGATATGTTATTAGAAAAAGCCTCTGAAAATCAGATGCTCGTTGGACTTGACCATGATTATAAAGAAACCAAACCGCAGTTAAGAGTGGCGATAGATAAAGATCGTGCTGCAGATTTAGGCGTGTCTATTTCACATATTGGTCGTACTTTAGAGTCAATGCTAGGGTCACGTTTGGTGACAACCTTTATGCGTGACGGTGAAGAGTATGATGTCATTATTGAAGGTAATCGCGACAATCAAAATACAGCCTCTGATCTTGAAAATATCTATGTTCGCTCGGATAGAACCAGTGAGTTAGTGCCGTTATCTAACCTAGTTAAGGTCGAAGAATATGCTGATGCAAGTTCGTTAAATCGATATAACCGAATGCGAGCAATCACCATTGAAGCGAATTTAGCGGATGGTTACAGTTTAGGCGAAGCGTTAGATTACTTGAACGATATTGCCCATACTTATCTGCCAGCTGAAGCTGTCATAAGCTACAAAGGACAATCGTTAGATTATCAAAGTTCTGGTAATTCTATGTACTTTGTATTTGTTTTAGCACTCGGTATTGTGTTCCTTGTATTAGCGGCGCAATTTGAAAGCTATGTGCATCCAATGGTGATTATGTTAACTGTGCCATTAGCTACTTTAGGGGCGTTAATCGGTTTATGGTTTACAGGTCAAAGCATCAATATCTACAGTCAGATTGGTATTATTATGCTGGTGGGACTGGCAGCTAAAAATGGTATTTTGATTGTTGAGTTTGCTAACCAATTGCGAGATAAAGGGATTGCTTTTGATGAAGCGATTGTTCAAGCCTCGGCGCAGCGTCTAAGACCTATTTTAATGACGGGTATTACCACAGCTGCAGGCGCAATTCCTTTGGTGTTATCAAGTGGTGCAGGAGCTGAAACTCGTTTTGTGATTGGTGTTGTTGTGCTTTCAGGCATTCTATTAGCAACTTTTTTCACCTTATTGGTGATACCTGTTGCTTATAGTATTTTTGCTCGAAACAGTAGCTCACCTGAAGCAATCGCTAAACTGTTAGATGAAGAATTAAAAAATTAATTAGCCATTTAGCTTTCGGTTTGTTCGGTAAAAGCCAGTTATATAAAACTGGCTTTTTTATTGCTAATTCATAAAGCTAAAAGAAAAGTTACTCGATGATTGTCGGAAAGATTGGCAACGGAGAAGTGATGATATGAAAAAAACAGATAAGAAAATAGAAAAACAAATTATTCAAACACTGACAGAAGTTTGCGATAGGTTACTTGAGCAATATCCAGGTTTTGAATGGCTAACTCATACGGTTAATTTCAATGCATTTCCGACATCATTAAAAGTCGTCTGTATTTTTGAAAATGATGCTCAACTGACGGATTTAGTGTTAAACAAGGAAGATGTTTATATCCAGAATTTGATTATCCATCAATTACAGCAGCAGGGCATTAAGCTGCAAACCAAACAAATTGTGTTTGATAGCGAAACACGTTGTGAGGCGCAGCATAATGGCAATTGGGCAAAGCGATTGAAGTAATTTACTTTGCTTAAATTCAGTTCGCAATAATTAACCTTTTGATTAGGTAATTAACATTAATCTGCCTTTCTAATAAACTGAGTCATGTTGTAGCCATACTCACCATTGCTCACCATGTCACTTGGGCCATAATGGCGCATCAAGACATTGAATTTACCAGTGGTATTTCCTTCTAATACTGGAATATTATTTGGCTGGCCTTTACAACCAAAACGCAAGGTGTAAGTTCCATCTTTATTTTGCTTTGGGTTCATTTCACTTGATATATTGGCTACGTCATTAAACATATATCCGTCACCGTTATAAACAGTCGCTGACCAAAAGTATTTTGCTTCTGGATTGACGAATGTGGTTTCATAACATCCATTAGCGTCAAAATAGGGGCTGGTTTGATAAATGTTATCCATGACCATTGCGCCGCCCCAGCCACCTGCGACTCCAACATAGTTCATGTATGGAGTTTGACCGCTTTCAACATTACTAAAAGCACCAGCTTGGTAATAACCATCACTGAAATCAGCATTCCCTTCTTTTTCAGTTTTTTGGAAAGATGGTTTATCCCAGTTTTTTGTTTTGAATGGCTTTGGTTTCGGCGCCTCTACCACAATATTGTCACGTAATTCACTATCAAGAGTACGGACTATGACGAATGCATGATCTGTCTTAGCGGTTATTAAGTGTCTGCCAGGCCCATATATCATTCGTTGTGTTTCATGGTTTTCATCGACGATTTGTATGGTGACATATTTATCCGTTTTCGGGATGGTGATATAAACCTTCCTGCTAGATAAATCGAAAACAGAAGTTGAATAAGCTGTATCTCTGTTCATTCTGACAACGAATTGCTGTGTCGGATCACTACTTGGAACTGGCATCTTTAAGAACGTGTTTAAGCCACCCGCTTTTTCAATTATCGCAGCAAACCTAAGGTTGGTGTAAGCCTGAGGGAAGTTATCTTGATTGACGATGATAGGGTCAGCGCTCACGCTAGTTGAGGTTAATAGCGCAATAGCAGCAAGTTTGGATACAATTTTCATAGTTCTTCCTTGAGAGTAAGTGATCTGTTTATAATCTAAGCTAACTCATTGGCGCAGTTATAACAAATGACAATTAAGCTAGTGCTAATTGGCTGACGACAAGGGAAATTTGTTTATTTGTAATAGAGTTAATTTAACAGGTGCTGTGAAAGTGCTGCGTCTTTGGGCAGGAAGCTTAATGTTAAGACCATATTTTATCAGGACTAAAAATAATGAATACGACGATTGAATACACTGCATTCGGGTGCAGAATGAATGACTCTATGCACGTTAGAGGGGCATTTTTAGGTATAAAAAAGGGAAAGCAGATGCTTTCCCTTTGGCTTTAATAGACTAAAACAAATTAACTAGCATTACGCTGCTTGTATTTGATTAGCTACGGCAGCAGTTTTTGCTTCAAGTTCTTCTGGGTCGAAATCATCCACATTGATGGTTTTCAAACGCCCAACTTCAGCTCTTTCGAGTAAGGCTACTTCAGCATCGCTTAACACGCCTAGTGCTTTACCTTCTGCGGCAACCTTGTCTAACCACATAAATGGTAGACGTTTGCCAGCTGCTTTACATACCTTGTCATACACTGGCTCAGAAGCCAGAATATCAAGTAAGGTTTGTTCTTGAATGCCCACAACGTTGTGCTCTGAAGGAGTCCAGAATTGGCCTTGACCTAAACGGTCACGACTCGCACATGGCGTTTGCATGATCTTAGAAACTTTATGATCAAGCACATCGCTAGGACGTTTTAATGGGCGACCGAATGGGAAGATAACAGTACGAAGTGCAATGCCAAGACCCATAGGGAAATTATCTAATAAATCATCAAGTGAGCTTTGTAGTTTATACAGTGAATCTTCTACAGCCCATTGAACTAAAGGTAAGTCTTCAGTTAAACGTCCTTCGTCTTCATAACGTTTCAAAGTTGCAGATGCGAGATATAGTTCACTTAACAAATCACCTAATCGAGCAGAAATACGCTCTTTACGTTTCAGGTTACCGCCTAAGGTTGCCATCGCTAAATCAGATAGCAAAGCTAGGTTGGCACTAAAGCGGTTCATATGTTGATAATAACGTTTTGTTTTATCGCTATAAGGTGATTTAGATAGTCGACTTGACGTTAACCCCATCCAAAAGCTTCTAACAAAGTTAGACATAGCAAACCCAATATGACCGAAAATGGCATTATCAAAGTTACTTAATCCTTTTCCTGAAGTGGTATCAAAAGCAGATTCCATTTCAGCTAATACATATGGATGACAACGGATTGCACCTTGACCATAAATGATCATTGAGCGGGTTAAAATGTTTGCACCTTCAACGGTAATGGCAATTGGTGCAGCTTGGTAACCACGGCCTAAATAATTATTGGGGCCGAGACAAACACCTTTACCACCATGAATATCCATAGCGTCAATAACGCACTTTTGCATTCTGTCGGTTAAATGGTATTTAACAATGGCTGAAATAACCGAAGGTTTCTCACCTAAACCAATACCAACAGTCGTTAATGAACTCACAGCATCCATCAGATAAGCGTTACCACCAATGCGTGCCATTGGTTCTTCAATACCTTCAAGCTTACCAATCGGTAATTTAAACTGACGACGAATACGTGCATATGCACCAGTTGCTAACGCAGCAGTTTTAACACCACCTGCAGAATTAGATGGTAGGGTAATACCACGACCTACAGATAGACACTCAACTAGCATGCGCCAGCCTTGACCGGCCATTTCTGGACCACCAATAATAAAACTAAGTGGTACAAATACTTCATTACCGCGTGTTGGACCATTTTGGAACATACAGTTTAGTGGGAAGTGACGACGACCCGTTTCAACGCCTGGAATATCTGTCGGGATTAACGCACAGGTAATACCTAGATCTTCAGTATCACCTAATAGTCCATCTGGATCTCGAAGTTTAAATGCTAAACCCAGAACAGTGGCAACAGGGGCTAGGGTAATGTAGCGTTTGTTCCATGTAAGCTTCATGCCTAACACTTCTTCGCCTTCAAACTCACCTTTACATACAATACCAAAATCAGGAATTGCACCCGCATCACTACCAGCTTCAGGGCTTGTTAATGCAAAACAAGGTACTTCCAGTCCTTTAGCGAGACGAGGTAAGTAATGATCTTGTTGTTCAGGGGTGCCATAGTGCTGTAATAGCTCACCAGGACCTAATGAATTCGGCACGCCGACAGTTGACGCAAGTTCACTGCTCAGACCGGCTAATTTTTGTAATACACGTGATTGTGCGTACGCAGAAAACTCAAGACCACCGTATTTTTTCTTAATGATCATGGCAAAGAAGCCTTCATCTTTAAGGTATTGCCATACATCTTGTGGTAAATCAGCAAGTTCGTGTGAAACTTGATGTTGATTAACCATTTTACAAACGGTCTCAACTGGCCCATTGAGGAAGGCTTGCTCTTCTGCGGTTAACCGTCCTTTAGGGTAGTTATGAAGCTTGTTCCAGTTTGGGTTACCCGCAAACAGATCAGCTTCCCACCAAGTTGTTCCGGCTTCGATGGCTTCTTTTTCAGTAGAAGACATTTCAGGCATGATGCCTTGATAAACTTTAAGTAGTGGACGAGAGATAAAGTTTTGACGAAAAGATTTTATATTCAGTGGTAATGCGAGGGCTAAAAATACTATCCATGTTACACCACCAACAATATCTAATACGCTGCCAATGAACATGACAGCAGCTGCAGCGATTGTTGCCGTTAATAACGACACCCGCATATAAGTTGCGGCGCCAAGAACTGCGATCATGGCGATGATCCAGGTAAGGGTAGTCAAAGTCTTTCTCCTTAAAGCCCTCAAAAAATTGAGCACTTACAAATTAATGATCCTATTCACAGAACTGAACGTGGTCAGACCTGTATCACATAAAATTAAACCTTACTGACCACGATTACAAGTTTTTTCAAACAATTGTTTAAAATATTTTAAGCAATAAATATCCACAAAAAGTTTTTCACTAGGTACAATAGTCATTAGGTAATTTTTTGACTTTTAAAACATTTTTAAGGCGTGTTTCATGTGTGAATTACTAGCGATGAGCGCTAATGTTCCAACTGATATTGTGTTTAGTTTCACAGGTTTAGCTGAAAGAGGTGGGGTGACTGGCCCACATGTTGATGGCTGGGGAATTACTTTTTATGAAGGTAAGGGCAGTCGAACTTTTAAAGATGCTTGCCCAAGTAGCGAGTCGCATATTGCGAAGTTAATTAAATCATACCCTATTAAAAGTGAAATAGTTGTAAGCCATATTCGTCAAGCAAATCGTGGATGTGTTTCTTTAGAAAATACCCATCCTTTTACACGTGAATTATGGGGAAAGTATTGGACTTATGCTCATAATGGTCAGCTTTCAGACTATCAAGATAAGTTTGTTGTTGAACGTTTTCAACCTGTTGGGGATACCGACAGTGAATTAGCTTTTTGTTGGATTATGGAACAGGTGTTAGCTGAATTTGGCCATAAGCAACCAGAAGACATGAAAAAGGTCTTTAGTTTCATTTCTGGGCTTGCTGATGAGATCCGTGCCTTAGGTGTATTTAACATGATTTTAAGTGATGGGGTTGATTTGATGACCTATTGCAGCAACAACTTATGTTATATCACTCGTCGAGCACCATTTGGTAAAGCTACTTTGATTGATACAGACGTCGTAATCGATTTTGATAAAGAAACCACACCGAATGATGTTGTTACTGTTATTGCGACAAGACCACTGACCAATAACGAGCAATGGCATATATTATCGCCAGGCGAATGGAAGTTGTTTAGACAAGGTGAACTACAAGTCTGTTAACAATACTTATGGTTTTATACTGAACCCAAAATAGTCTGCTATATAGGGCGAATGATTTAACAGAGATTGTTTAACAAGAATTGTTTCTAAGAGGCTGTTTTAAGAAATAGCTTTTAAGAGAAAGATTTTAAGAGATAGTTGCTTCAGTGAATATTACTGACGAAAAGCAATTATCTCTTAAGTCAGCATATCCTTATTCCTTAGAATGTACCGTTGGGGCTTCCATTTTTTGTGATTCAAAAAAATGGTAATTGTCTAATTGGATATCCAGTTGTTTACTGCCTTTAGAAAAATGGCTTAATCGAACAGGTAAATAATTTAAATCAGGTGCCATCCAAAAAAACGTTTGTCGCTTTTTACTGTTACGAACCACTTCAATTTTAACCGTTTGATAAGTACCACTATCAATAATGACTTGCTCTTTACCCACAATTTTAAATTCGTAGTCATCAAACTCTTTTTCTTTGACCATATCGTAATGTAATGTTTTAGGGTTTGAGTACATATCCATTCTAAATTGCAGTTGTGCGGTTAATGGATCAAGCACATTTTCTGCGTATTCAAGTTTTTCTCTCTCTTCTTTATATATTGTATGAATGACACCTTGTGACGCTGCAAATGCAGTTTGCTCACTGTAGTCGCTGCCAGTACCCGAGCGTTCACTCATATAGCGAATTGGTTTTATTTTTCCCTCTACTAACTGAAATTCACTTTTAATATTGCGTACATCGGAGAGCATTAACAAACTGACATCACTATCAAAACGATATTCATAATAGCCGTCACTACTTGCTGGTAATTGATAGCGTGCTTTACCTAATTCAATACTGCCATAATAGACTTTGTATTCCGCATTGTGTGGAGTCAATGGCTTCAAAAAGTCTTGATGTAAACTTGTTTCAGCAGGCTCTGCAGCGATTACGGGGCTTGAAAAAGTCATCATACCTGTGAGTATTACTGAACATATCTTAATCAAAATTAGACCTATACATGATGTTAAAAAGGTAAGGACAAAACCAAGGTTGCCATGTCTGGTTTCCACTCAAATTTCGACAATGAAATCTTGCCTTTGTTCACTTCTATTCCTTCTGATCTTAGTCGTTCTTGTTGATTTTGGAAATGAAGGGTATTGAGTTTAAATGAAATTTTGCCTTGACTATTGATGACACGGTGCCAAGGAAGATTAAGATGCTCAGGTGCTTCTTTTAACGCTTTAGATACATATCGGGCACGACCTGGAAGTCCTGCGAGATCGGCCACTTTACCATAGGCTAACACATTACCAGATGGGATCATGTTAACGATAAACCAAATTCGTTGTTTCGGGGATAGTGTGGTCATAACTATGTTCTAGAGCAGTAAAAACAACAGCATAAATCATTCAATTCGTTATAGGAAACCCTGAGATGATTATATTTTTAATACGAAGTAAATGATAATTAAATGACAGTTAAGTAAATACACAAGAAATGCGATAGCGCACCAGCAAGGACAAAGAGATGCCAAATAGCGTGATTGTAAGGAATACGTTTATTTACGTAAAATACCACGCCAACGCTATAAAATGCACCACCTGCAAGGAGCAAATTGAAACCTAAATCTGACATACCTTTTATCAAATCACTCATTACGGTGACACACAACCAGCCCATGATGAGATATAGAATGACTGAAAACGCTTTAAATTTTCCTATAAACAGGGTTTTAAAAATGATGCCCCCTAGCGCTAATAGCCAAATGGATGCTAAAACAATATTGGCTTGTTCACCATCGAGACTAATGAGCATTAAAGGTGTGTATGTACCTGCAATCAAGGTATAAATTGCACAATGGTCCGCCATTTTGAATCGTTTTCGCCAAATTGGACTGGTACTAGAGTGATATAAGGTTGATGCAAGAAACAGCAATACAATACTTAAACCATATATCGCAACACCAAGTAATTCCAAAGTCGTTAACTGCCCATATCCCTTTATTAACATTGCGGAAAATGCTGCGATACCTGCAACAACACCAAGCCCATGAGTGAGACTATTAGCCATTTCTTCAGTAGCACAATAGTCAGCCTGATGACTGCTTGTTTGATTTAATTGTTGTTGCGCTCTTAACTCAATTGACATTGTTGCATACGACCTAGATAAGCGAATAGGAAATTAGAGTAACAGCTTAAATCTGAAAAAACCACCATTTTGGCTTACACGTGTAAGCTTATTTATGGTGTTTATTTTCAGTAGCTTAGATAATTATAAGTAGAAATAGTCGGAAATTCGGATAAGAATTGAACTAAATTTAATCTTTAGTATCTGAGGTTAACTGAGTATGTTAAATGATTTATATAGGTTATTTTATGATTGAATTCATAGGGCTAATATTTCATTAAGCCGTATTCATGCTGCCAGTATATAGAGTAAGTGACCTGCTAAATGTTAACCATCATAATGCGATAGGAAGCGCTAATGAAACAACCTCGAGACAACTCTGTTGAATCTAAAGCACATGTTGATAAAGCTTTTAAAGTAGAGTCTCGTAGTGAAGAGGTTGTGCCAATTGAGTTTAATCAATATGAATTGGCAGTTATCTCGAATAAAGCTGACCCTATTAAGTCGTCTTTGACTCTTGCTCAAGATGAGAACGCGATTGTCACCCCTGTATTACCCCCTGTTATTTCATCTCAACATGAACGTCATAATAAAGCTGTTAATCCAATAAATCATTGGAAAATGGCTCTGATGATCATTGGAATTTCAGCCGTTCACATAGTAGGTTTTTGGTTATTAATGCAAGTCGCAGACAAAACGGTTGATGCATTTGTCGAGGTTGTTGAGTCACAGGAAAATGTGGCAGAAACTCCAAGTAAAAAAGAAATTAACGCCTACTTTATGACGGCAGAGCAGCTAGCCGCAATACAGGCATCTTTGCAGCAAGAAGATGAAACGCCAAAACAAAATACTCAAGATGTTGCCACAGAACTACCAGCGATTGATGAGGCATCAGATAAGCAGCGAGAACATAAAGCTGAAGAAGCATCGATAAAAGAAAATGATTTGCAAAAATCAGCACCTGAGCTAGATGAGAATGCTGCAACTGCCAGTCAAGAAAGAACAATGGCGCCTGAACCAGAAAAAGCACCTGTTGTTGAAGTGACAATGCAACAGATTCAATCACAACAGGACTCTGAACTCAAAGCGGTGGTTAAATTAAGTGATACCGTTAAAGCGAAACCTTCACTGTTACAACAATTTGAGTCAGAACAAGCGTTTAATTGGAATAACGTTGAAAGTATGTACTTGCAAGATATTGAGCAAGTGAATAGCGATAATCATCTTTTTGACAGTGATTTGTTTTCGTCCGAATCAGGGGCAATAGGTATTGGTAGTAATGACAAGCTCGCCATTATTAATCAAGCGAGCCATGACATGTTAAAAAACTTGAATCAGCAATCGCTGGATTTATTAATCGGTAATCAAGCACGCAATGCAACATCAAAAAGTGGTGCAAGTGTGAGTGAAATGACACCGGAGATGGAAGATATTGAACTCATTATTATTGAAGATACTCGTCAAGCAACAACATTTGATCACCGTTTAGATCCGAATCGAATTATGCGTCAAGGTGATACCTGCTATCGTGTTGTTAAACTGCCTACGCAAATAAATCCTCATGCTGAAGGGTTAGGTTATGCAGAGCCCTGTGATAGTGCCAAAATGAAGAAAGCCATTTCAAAGTCAATTGAGAAAAGGTTAGCTAAAATTCGACTTCCCTAAATGATTTATTCGTTTGTTGGAGATTTATTTAAGTTATTTGCTGTCATTAATATTCATTCAACTTATATTTAAATAAGTTAATTTGAAATATATTCAATAGTTTCAGGGTTTTGTATTAACGTAATTTTCGAACATAAGGCAAATTAACTTTATATAAATTCACTTGTAATTTGTTATTTAAGCTGAGTATACTGCTGACATCTTGTCGGAGTGCCTTATGGCTGAGACCGTTTATTCGGGATCCGTTGAACCTGATCAGGTTAAAACCTGCGAAGGAAACAAGCAGTTAATTTGCTCGTTTTTTTGCTTAGCGTGTAAATGATTCGCTTCAAAATAAAGCCGTTTATGCTTTGTTTCTAGCAAATTATTTCTAATGTAAAAGCATAGAAAGTTTACGCTCAAGGAGCATTTTTGAGTAAACTTCATCAGCAAATTACAGAGTTTTTATAACTCGCTCGTCATCAACATCATTCTCCAGACAAGCAACTCTATTTAATTAATTTTGAGGTTGCTAATGTCAAATCGTCGTCAAACCCGTGAACAAGCCCAAGCGTTTATTGATACGCTAAAACCACTACAACATCCTAACTCTGAAAAAATTTATCTGACAGGCTCTCGAGATGATTTGCGAGTCGGCATGCGCCAAATTCATCAAACGGACACCATTATTGGTGGCAATGACGAGAATCCGGTTACAGAGTCAAACCCACCAATAAAAGTTTATGATTGCGCGGGGGCTTATTCAGATCCTGAAGCCAAAATTAATGTCCGTCTAGGTTTAAACAAATTTAGACAAGCATGGATTGAAGAGCGTGAAGATACTGAGCAGCTTAAAGGGGTTAGTTCTAATTTTACTCAGCAAAGATTAGCTGACGATGGGTTAGATCATTTACGTTTCGAGGCTTTAGTGTCTCCTAAACGCGCCAAAACGGGCAAGTGTGTTACACAGATGCATTATGCTCGACAGGGGATTATTACTCCTGAAATGGAATACATCGCGATTCGTGAAAACATGGCTCGGGAGCAGGTTACCTATAAGATCTTAACTCAAAAAGCTCAAGGAGAAGCCTTTGGGGCAAGTATAGGTCAGCCAATAACTGCTGAATTTGTTCGTTCAGAAGTGGCTCGTGGTAGAGCAATTATCCCGCTTAACATCAATCACCCTGAAGCTGAGCCAATGATCATTGGCCGAAATTTTTTGGTTAAAGTGAATGCTAATATTGGCAACTCAGCGGTGACCTCGTCTATTGAAGAAGAAGTAGAAAAACTTGTCTGGTCAACTCGATGGGGCGCCGATACGGTGATGGATTTATCCACTGGTCGTTATATTCATGAAACCCGTGAATGGATCATCCGTAATTCGCCTGTGCCGATTGGAACTGTACCCATTTATCAAGCGCTTGAAAAAGTTAATGGCGTTGCTGAAGATTTAACATGGGAAGTGTTTAGAGATACTTTGATTGAGCAAGCTGAGCAAGGGGTTGATTACTTTACGATTCATGCTGGGGTATTGCTTCGCTATGTGCCAATGACTGCAAAACGACTTACTGGCATTGTTTCTCGTGGTGGTTCGATCATGGCGAAGTGGTGTTTAAGCCATCATAAAGAAAGTTTTTTATACGAGCATTTTAGAGAAATTTGTGAGATTTGTGCCGCATATGACGTGTCACTGTCACTAGGTGATGGCATGCGCCCAGGCAGTATTGCTGATGCCAATGATGAAGCGCAATTTGCAGAATTAGAAACGTTAGGCGAATTGGTTAAAGTGGCATGGGAGTATGATGTTCAAACCATTATCGAAGGTCCTGGGCATGTACCAATGCAGCTCATCAAAGTGAATATGGAAAAACAATTGGCTCACTGTGACGAAGCGCCGTTTTATACTTTAGGCCCTCAAACTACAGATATAGCTCCCGGATATGATCACTTTACGTCAGGTATTGGTGCTGCGCAAATGGCCTGGTATGGCGTTGCAATGCTGTGTTATGTCACGCCTAAAGAGCATTTAGGTCTGCCAAATAAAGAAGACGTTAAACAAGGGTTAATCGCTTATAAAATTGCGGCTCATGCAGCGGATGTTGCCAAGGGGCACCCTGGCGCACAAATTCGTGATAATGCCTTATCTAAAGCCCGTTTTGAGTTTCGTTGGGAAGATCAATATAACCTAGGTTTAGACCCTGATACAGCAAGAGCGTATCACGATGAATCATTGCCACAAGAATCCGCTAAAGTCGCGCACTTTTGCTCAATGTGTGGCCCTAAATTCTGCTCGATGAAAATCACGCAAGAAGTACGAGATTACGCTGCTAAACAAGAACGTGAAGCAGGTAATAACGTGGTTTCTCAAACCATTTCTGTGGTAGATGCAACTGCATTTAGTGCTTCTCAGGTTAATGATCCTCAGCATATTGAAGCGGCAATGGCACAAAAGTCGGCTGAATTTAAAGCCACAGGCTCAGAAATCTATCAACCACTCAATAAGACGAGCGATAAGCTTGAAATGGAATTGGAATCTGAGTCTGTTGAGGGGTGATTCATGGACCAATTTCATCAACAGCGTCAACAACCACTAAGTGCCAAGCCTATCGTGTGGACGATTGCTGGCTCTGATAGTGGTGGAGGCGCTGGTATACAAACCGATTTAGCGACAATTAATGATTTGTCATGCTTTGGCTGCAGTGTTATCACAGCATTGACGGCGCAAAATTCCGTGACTGTTGCGCAGGTTGACGCTGTTTCTCAAGAAATGTTACTCGGCCAGTTAAATGCTTTGGCCGAGGATTTAGCGCCATCAGCAATAAAAATTGGCTTAATTGCCAATCAAAAACAGCTTGAATTAATAGCTCGTTGGATAAAATCATTTAAATGTCGTTCATTGGCCTTTAAGACTATCCCTATTATTTTAGATCCGGTTATGGTCGCAAGCTCTGGAGACAGCCTCAATAGTGAGTCTGAGTTAGATTTTACGCCATTCAAAGGGCTAGTGGATTTGATTACCCCCAATGCCCATGAACTTATAAAGCTAACCCAATCGAATATTGATATTGATGCGCAGCATGGCTTTTATCAAGCGTCATGTTGGTTAAGTGAATACCTAGATTGTCATGTGTTGGCTAAAGGTGGTGATACTCATGGTTGGCAAGGTGATAATGCCATTGATTTATTTGTCTGTGAGGCAGTTTTAGGTGTCAGTGAAGAACACCAATTTCAGCGATATTGGCTAACCGCACCACGAGTATTAACAGCAAATAATCATGGTACTGGTTGCACGCTTTCAAGTGCAATAGCTGCCTTTATGGCCAAAGGTTTTGTTTTGCATGATGCGATTGTCATGGCAAAAGCATATGTTTTAAAAGGCTTAACCTATAGTGTTAGTTATGGGAAAGGCGCAGGACCTGTAGTAAAAACAGGATGGCCAAGTGATATTAGTTATTATCCTAAGATTGCATATTATATCAATAATACATTATTGCTCAATAGCGCGTTAAACCATGATGCACAGGCTAATGAGTTTGTGCGTTTGCAACGTGATATCGGCATTTATCCAGTTGTTGATGACATAGCGATGCTAGCGCAATTACTGCAAGCGAATTGCACGACCGTACAATTACGAATCAAAGCCGACAGTCTTGTTTCTAGCGAGCAGCTTGAGCGAGATATTAAGCAAGCTATTGCATTAGGTAGACAATACAATGCGCAAGTATTTATCAATGATCATTGGCAACTGGCTCTAAAACATAATGCATTCGGAGTGCATTTAGGGCAAGAAGATGCGATTCTCGCTGATTTACCAGCCCTTAAAAGTGCAGGCATTGCATTAGGTCTTTCTAGCCACAGTGTGTTCGAAATTTTATTGGCCAATCAATTAAAACCTTCGTATATCGCACTGGGGCATATCTTTGCCACCACAACCAAAGTGATGCCTTCTAAACCGCAAGGTTTAGAAAAGCTTTCGATTTATGCTGAGTTGTTAAAACATGTTTGTCCAACCGTAGCAATAGGTGGGATCAATGAATCGGTACTCGCACAAATTAAGCACACAGGTGTAGACAGTGCTGCTGTAGTGAGAGCCGTTACAACCGCAAATGAGCCAGCTAGCGCCTATTTAAAGCTGCACAAACAATGGTTAGCACCAGAGTTTAGTCCTCATCGTGCAAGTGATAGCCCTATAGATATAGTCACTCGTAGACCTCAATTAGAAGAGGTGTGCGATGAGTAAGACTTATGGACTGAGTGACCAGCAATTTATGCGTTTTTCTGCGCAAATATTGTTGCCTGAATTTGGCGAGTTGGGACAGCAAACACTGCAAATGAGTAAGGCTGTAGTCATTGGACTCGGTGGCTTAGGTCATGCTGTGGCTCAACAACTCGCTGCTGCAGGTATCGCTGAATTAATATTATTTGATGATGACAAGGTTGAACTTTCTAACTTACCTCGGCAGCTGTTATTTACAGATTCGGATATTGGTAAAGCTAAAGTAACCGTTGCCGCGCAAAAACTATCTTCAGCTTATGAAGACTGCACAATAACAGCCCGCCAAAAACGCTTCACTGAAAAGGATGCTGATGTACTGCAAAGTGTCGATATTATTTTCGATTGTACTGATAACTTCGAGTCTAGATTGCTGAATAATAAAGTCGCGGTTAAGTATCAAATACCTTTAATTAGTGCTGCTATTAGTGGTTACCATGGGCAATTATTGTGTGTTGCGCCGGCTTATGAGCCTTTATCAATAACCGCATCTATTCATGACACGTCACTAGCAAGTTCAACACAAGCTAATTCAATACAAACTAATTCAACACAAACTAAGTCAGCAAAAGCACTGCCAAATATCCGTAGTGGCTGTTTTCAATGTCTGTTCCCAGAAGATACCTTAATGGCTCAAAAGTGTTCTGAACTCGGTGTATTAAATGCAGCAGTGCTTAGTGTCGCATCAATGCAAACACTGATGGGATTGCAATGGCTTAGTGGTGACGATGACGCGAAACAATCATTAATAGGGCTGTTACATCTTTTTGATGCTCGCAGTTTGCAATGGCGTCAAGTTACGCTGAGTCAAGATGCTGAATGTCCCGTTTGTTATACAAGTTAACCTAACTGAGCTAGGTAAGGCTGGAATATATGATTACGATAAAATTTAATGGCTTACAAGAAGAAGTAGGTCATAAGCCGAGTTTGTTGCAGTTAATTGAGTCAAAGGAAATTAATCCTAAAACAGTGGCCTTAGTGCTGAATGAACAAGTAGTACCAAGAAGTCGTTGGGCTCAAATTGAGTGTCAAGATAGCGATAAAATAGATATTTTTTCAGCGGTAGCAGGAGGCTGACATGTTAACTATTGCCGATCACCAATTTGAATCTCGGTTATTTACCGGAACTGGCAAGTTTTCTGATACTGAAACCATGTTAGCTGCATTATCGACTTCGCAATCGCAGCTGGTCACATTAGCCATGAAGCGTATCGATCTCAGCAAGAACTTTGATGACTTACTCACGCCTTTACAAGAAATGGGGGTGAAACTATTGCCTAACACCGCTGGCGCTCGTACAGCGAAAGAAGCCATTTTTGCTGCTGAGTTAGCTAGAGAAATGCTCGGCACTAATTGGGTTAAACTTGAAATTCACCCAGACCCTAAATACCTGATGCCTGATGCCATAGAAACGCTTGCTGCAGCCTCAGTGTTATGTGAAAAAGGCTTTACGGTGTTGCCATATGTTCACGCAGATCCAGTGTTATGTCGTCGACTTGAAGAAGTTGGCTGCGCTGCTGTGATGCCACTGGGCAGCCCAATAGGCAGCAATCAGGGTTTAGCGACAGAACCATTTTTAGAAATCATCATAGAGCAAGCTAATATTCCAGTCGTCATCGATGCTGGGATAGGTGCGCCTTCACAAGCGTGTCGGGCAATGGAAATGGGAGCTGATGCTGTGTTAGTTAACACAGCGATTGCGAGTAGTGCCAATCCTCAACATATGGCGACATGTTTTAAAGATGCTGTTAACACTGGGCGTATGGCTTATCTTGCAGGTCTTGGTAGTGTGACAAAACATGCTGAACATACCAGTCCATTGACACAGTTTTTAGAGAGCTGATCAAACTGAGAAGTTTATATAAACCTTAGAGGTTATTTGATGGACGGTAGATTTTCTATCAGGATGAAACGATGAGTTTTAGTGATTATTTTAAACAATTAGACCTCGATAAGTTGTCCATGCAGTTATATTCCTGCACAGCTAATGATGTTGAGCGTGCACTTGCCGCCCCGCAGCGTGATATCGACCACTTAATGGCACTGTTATCACCAGCGGCATCTGCATATTTAGAGCAAATGGCGCAGCAAGCATATCAGATAACAAGACAACGCTTTGGTGCCAATATTGGTATGTACTTACCTCTATATCTATCTAATTTATGTGCTAACGAATGTGATTATTGCGGCTTTTCAATGAGTAATAAATTGAAAAGAAAAACATTGTCTGATGATGAGTTAATAGCAGAAATTTCGATCATTAAACAACGTGGTTTTGATTCAATCTTATTGGTGTCAGGTGAGCACGAAACCAAAGTAGGAATTGACTATTTTAGCCATGTTTTACCAATAGTTAAGCAACATTTTAGCTATGTTGCTATTGAAGTGCAGCCATTAAAAACAGAAGAGTATCAAGCGCTTGTAGCATTAGGCTTAGATGCTGTTATGGTCTATCAAGAAACGTATCAACCCACAACCTATGCTAAGCATCATACGCGTGGTAAAAAACAAGACTTCGTCTATCGGTTAACGACACCTGAGCGTGTAGCTAGTGCTGGCGTTGATAAAATTGGTCTCGGCGTATTACTTGGTTTGGATGATTGGCGTTTAGATGCACTATTAATGGGGTATCATCTATTGTATTTAGAACGTCGCTTCTGGCGTTCTCGTTATAGTATTTCTCTACCAAGATTAAGACCTTGTACTGGTGGTGTGACCCCGAAAGTTGAGTTAACCGATAAAGGCTTAGTGCAAATGATTTGTGCATTCAGATTATTCAATGCACAACTTGAGATTAGCTTGTCAACACGTGAAGAACCCAGCTTTAGGAACAATTTACTGCCGCTTGGCGTCACCAATATCAGTGCAGGGAGCTCAACAGAGCCTGGCGGGTATCAAAACCCTAATACACAATTGGATCAGTTTGAAATAAGTGATGAGCGTAGCGCCAGTGAAATGGCAAATACTATGCGTACTATAGGCTTAAACCCCGTTTGGAAAGATTGGGAAAAAGCTTGGTGCTAGAAGGTAGATTGATAAACAATATTCTTTGTGCAAGGGAAGAAAATTGAAGCTCGCTCTCACTGTACAAATTGCATATTTTGTTTGATAATTGTTGTTAGTTTGATTGTCTACAAATTAGGGGCAACGAGTATGCAAATACCTTCAGCAATGAGTTCAGGTGTTCAAGGCCTTCAAGGGGCTCAGAATGATCTTGCTCAGGCAACCACCACAGTGGCTAAACCAGAACCGGTTCAAACTTCATCTTCGGCCTATTTAGCTGAAGATACAGTTAGCTTGAGCAGTCAATCAAATTCGTCAGATAAAGTGTCAGCACTAATTGATGCTCAACAAGCGGTTAATCATGGTCAAGCATCTGCAGAGGTCATTAATGTCGCCAATGAAAATGTTGGCACAATTATCGATTTATCTGTTTGATTATGATTAATGCGGTTAGCCACAGTTTGAATCCTAAAATGATTCAAACTGCACAAACTGTCACTCAATATAGCCAATCAGCTATAGCTAGGAATGCTGTAACGCCGTTAACGGCAGTTTCAAATTCCGAAAAGACCTCGACCTCATCAAGCCTGGTTTCAACTCAAGCTTCAAGTCAATCTGCTCAAGTATTAACTCAATCAACAATCCAAGCATCAAGTCCAACAACGCCAACGTTTATTGCACCATCAACACTAGTCGCACCCTCAAAGACTGCACTAGTGACGTCAAGTAAGAGTGAACCTACAGCGTTACATGCGTCTGAAATATCACCTTCTCAAATTCGTCAGATGGACGGTGCCAGCCATGCTGATAAGCTAGCATTTCAAACGATAATTCCTACGGGGGCCTCATCACAGACTGCTATTTCTCAAACTTCATCAGAAAGTAGCGCGACCTACAATTTAAAAACCGGTGCGGTCAATGTTGCGGGGCTAATGGGAGCGAGTGATATCAATCAAGCCGCTACTGTCATGCTAAAGAATGAGAAATCAACGGAACAGGATCCCATCATTAATCCTAATGCTGACACTTCTCAATCTGTGAACTCAGAACAAGCAGTCACAAGTTCTAGCCAGCAAGAGCCGACTGAACAAGAACAATCTGTAGAGAAAGATAAATTAGAAAAGCAAGACCAAGTAGAGCAGGCACAAAAAGAACAAGCTGATCAGGAAAAGGTTCAACAACAAAAAGATGAAGCAATTATCAAGGCACTTGCAGCAAGAGATCTTGAAGTTAAAACTCACGAACAAGCTCATGCTGCAGTCGGTGGCAATTATGCTAACTCTCCTGAATATACCTACGAAAAAGGTCCGGATGGTAAGCGTTATGCAGTAGAAGGTAAGGTAAACATTGATGTCGGCGTGATAGAAGGGGATGCTCAAGCTACGGTTACTAAGATGCAGAAAGTTTACGCTGCAGCAATGGCACCCGTTCAGCCTTCATCAGCAGATTTACAAGTCGCTGCAGAAGCGACTCGAAAATTAAATGAAGCTAAAAAAGAGCTTATAGTCGAGCGACAAGAAAAAGTAATGTCGACAGAGGAAACTCAACATATTAATGACTTAGGTCAGATTTTTAACAATGTTGATGGTGACAGCCTCAATAGTGGACTAGAGCTTGAACAGCTTAATTCCACATTGTCTGATCAATCAAACTTTCAACCAGCCCCTCAATCAGAACGTGAAACCAATACACGTTTATCAGCCATTGATATCGCTGTTTAATCAATTATCTGCAATATGCTACAGCGTTATCGTCTATTTAATAAAAGCCTAAAGTCGAGTAAGCCCATGCTGTTGTAGAATCAGCGATTCCAATAATTGGCTAGCAGGACCTTGTCTATCGCGGTTGGGTACAACCAGTGAAAGTTGGATTTTCCGACTTGAGCTGCCG
This sequence comes from Shewanella sp. 10N.286.52.A9, assembly GCF_041468985.1. NCBI lineage: Bacteria > Pseudomonadati > Pseudomonadota > Gammaproteobacteria > Alteromonadales > Shewanellaceae > Shewanella > Shewanella sp. 10N.286.52.A9. The sequence continues at coordinate 28,445 of NZ_JBFRJQ010000033.1, forward strand.
ATTAATGACAATCTATGTAGTGACTTATTAGCAATATCTTCACTGACTAAATAAGCGGGTAACCAACAAAATCCCAACCCATTTTTTAAAATGGTAATGGCCTCATGAAAATTAGTTACCGTCCAGCGTTGTTCTGACTTGAGCCAACCTGTCTCGATGGTTTTTTCTTTCGCAGTATCTTTAATAACGATTTGCAAATGTTGCGCTAATTCTTGATCGTCATTAATCACTGATTGTTGTGCTAATGCGTGTTCAGGAGCGCATACTAATATCATTTCTGATTCACAGATAGATTCTGCAATAAAGCCTTTCGGGGGGACACCACAAATAGCGATATCTGCTTGTTGTTGCGTAATTAACTCATGAGTACCAGAAATGACAGAATCGATAATAGTGACTCGAGTGCCTCGACTATGTGGTAAGAAGGCTTGCAATGCACCGACTAAATAGTGCATCGGATAGATGAGTTCTCGAGCAATGGTTAAATTTGGCTCCCAACCTTGTCCTAAATTACTGGCAAGTAACTCTAAATCATCCACAGTTTGAGTTAAATGACGGGAGCGTCTTAGTAATACTTCGCCTTGCTCAGTTAGGTAGGCTTTTCTGCCTTTAACTTCAAGTAACTGAATACCGAGCTGTGATTGTAATTTAGCGACTGCATGATTAAGTGAAGATTGACTTTTATTCAGTTTTTCAGCTGCTTGCGCGTATCCACCGTAATCCACAACTGATTGTATTATTCGCCATTGTTCTAGGGTGGATTTAGCTCTACTCATTTTTTTCTCTATTTATATTTAACTATTTTATATAAAAATGGCGCGTTGTATAACGCGCCATATAACAAGTTAAGCTTACTTGTTTGGTTTAATCTTCTCTTTTGAAGTGACTTGCACTGGCAAATACTTTTGAGTTGCTTTGATATTTGCTAAGTATGGGCCTTTATGCAGCGTCTTTGGCCAATCTAATAACATCATTGCTAGCACATTTCGATGTTCTCCCATGACCATATCAGGATTTCCTCTTGGTGATGGAATAAGCTGATACTCAGGATTAAACGAAGAGGTTATGTGATCTTGAGTTTTCTTCACCACAGGATGATCTCTCTGGCCTGTAAGTAAGAAACTAATTCCTACTTCGGCAATAATATCGTCAGTGGCGTCAGTTAAAATTCGTTCAATATTGCTATCGAAATAGTCTAAAATCCATTGGAATTCTTTTTGACTCACTTCTTGTTGATAATAGCCGCTTGCAGCAAAAATAAAGTGCGTCATACCGTAGAGTTTGTTTCTAAATTGCTTTTTATCTAATTCAGAATCCTGCTCATTTGGGTAAGTCTCTATAAACGCTTTTTTATATTCTGCGACATAATCGCCAACACTAAGCTGTTTAGCCCAATATACATAGTTTACCAGTTGTGCTGCCCATGCTTTTATCATTGCAGGATCAGTTAATGCTGGCGCTAAATCGTATGATTTTACTGCCTTAACCATTTGCTGATGACAAGGTCCCATAAAGCCTAATTCATCAGTTCTACTTGCATAACGTAATAAAATATCACTGTAGAAAATGAATTCAGGGAAGGGAGCTAGTGCTTTTTTACGAGCTTTAGCACGAGGGCCTTTACCTAACACGCTAATTGCTTGTTGGCTTTGTTCATTGATAAAATTAGGTTTATCTAGGTTACAAGCAAAGAAGTTTTGGCGCTCAGTAATGGTAATAAGATCAATTAATGCAGCATTAGAATACTTCTCATCACCTGTCATTCGATACATTCTTAAACCATAATGCCCTTGAATTCTTGGCGGCAAAGAATACATGTTTTGTTCTAGGTTCACTTGAATTGCACTTCGTACTTGTTCATGTGTGAGCTGGTGATCGTTGGATTCACCAGTTTTAGCGAAACTTGCACCAGAGGTGAGTAACAAAGAAAAACTAGCTAAACAAGCAAATGATTTAATCTTTCGAATTGCCGTCATTTATGGTTCTCCTGATGATGGATGAAATATCAGTGGGTGGCGCTAGTATAATGGCCAATTGCTCGCTGAGAATTAAATTATCTTCATTAACAATAAAAATTTCAAAAACTTGACGCGCTGTTACTGACGATTTACGAGAGTGAATAATGACATTAACAAGTGCTTGATACCATAGCGGTAAATAATACTCGATGCCTTCGTTAGCAATGCCGTTAAAACTATAGGTTAAATCTGCCGCTTCATACCAGTGTGAATTAAAACTATTATAAAAACTGTTGTGTAAACTTGCTGTGTCTAAATGAGGTGTTGAATAGAACTGCATTATTAACTGACTTCTAAACACTCTTAATTGCTGCTGATAAACGCTAGCAGCTTGCTCACGCGCCGAGGCTTGCAAGTGTGGGACGCGCAGTTGTATATATTGGCTTAACCAATGCTGACCAAGTTGATGGTAGTCCGCTGAAGCGCCAAATTTATTGTTTAAGTAAAATTGACTGCCTCTAGCAAGTCCCGATATAGCTTGCGCTATCGCGTCAATGACGTTTAATGCTTGTCTTCTATTTTTGATTTTTTCTCGATAACTGATGCTAACCTGCGCAAATTGATGCCCGATCACAGGGTAACGTATGGTGTGGGTCGCTGTTTTCTCGCCAGGGTGGATAAATAACTCGCCTAATAAACGTTTGTCATGCCAAACACGTATGGTCGTATTTTGATTTGCATTTAACGTGAGATTTTCAGTATCAGTATCAGTATCTTTATCTGTACCGGTAAGGTTTAAATTATTAGTTTGTTGCGAGGGTAGATTATTATCGAGCTTATGAGCATAAGGCTTAATTACGTCGAATGTAACTCCAAAATCACTTAGCACGTCCATGCTTTGTTCGATTAACGTTAACGCTGACGTTGTGCCTTGATATGCTTGATGAGGCAGCGTTGCGAGATGCTGACCAATATTCCATGGAGCTACATTGATGTTGTTTGTTTGAGAATCTAAAAATCTTGTGATTTGTGCAGAGGTTAAATTGCTGTCGTAATATTGCGCTGAGTAAATTGATGGCTTAGCGGCATTAGATGCCATTTTAATTGTTTTAATTGCAGCAAGTGGCGTTTTATTTTTTTCTTTCGCTCTTGTTTGGTAAGCAATCCAAGCACTTTTTCTGCATTGTTCATCAGGTTGTAAAATAAGGTATTTTGCTAAACTGATATCAAAATCTTGCTTATTTCTTTCGTTAGTTTCTACGTTACTCATGTCGAGCGTTTCTTTTGACTTGATTTCCGCTGTCGCTGAGTTAATTGGTTGAGGTAATTCACAGCCAGATTGATTAAATACCATTGAGAGATGTTGGCTTTGTAAGTTTCGCCTAATTGTTGCTTGCGCATTATGGAGTTGCGACTTGAGGTTAATATCTAACTGTGTGGCTTTTAATGTGGCCAGTCTTAACGATAATTTGGCGTAGGTAGGCTCATCATTATCAAGCTTACTGATCAACTTCGTTAAGTTAGGAGAATTGAGCATGGCTTGTAATTCATCAGCAAGATGTAGCTGACACATTAAGATGCTTTCACGTTGATTATCTTGGGCTAAGTCACGATAGTAATTTAACCTATCATTGATGTTATTAAAGCCAAGGGTGAGCTGCTCAAATTGAACAGCTTGAGTTGAAGCACTGGCTTGAGTATCAAGCTGAGATAATGTTGGCTGAAATTGCAAACATTGCTGAATGAAGAGGTTTAAAGGACTGGCAACTGCCGGAGCAGTTGCCATAAGACTAAAAACTAGGATTACTACAAAAGTGTTCTTTTGCATAAGCGACGCGTTCTTCCACTGATAACGTCGGTCCTTTTAGACCTTCGACATGTTTAAGTCTTCCTACAATCCCTTTTCCATTTGCTGTTTGAATAGCAAGTCCGGGACGTGCATTGAGCTCAAGTAATAAAGGCCCACGTTCTTTATCTAATACCATATCGGTACCTAAGTAACCCAGTTCACACATCTCATAAGCGCTTGATGCGGTATGTAACAGTGTGTCCCAATTGGGTACTTGAATTTTTGATAATTCAAAGTTGGTGTCTGGGTGTTTAAGCACTGGTTTATCGAACTGTACAGCATGCAGGCTCTTACCTGTCGCGATATCTAAACCAACGCCAACTGCGCCTTGGTGCAAATTAGCTTTGCCGTCTGAGGCTGCAGTAGAACATCGAAGCATTCCCATGACGGGATAGCCTTTGAAAATAATCAACCGAATATCTGGAACGCCTTCATAACTGAAACCGTCAAAAACCGGATCAAATTGAATTAAGCCTTCAACAATACCGACATCTGGCTTACCGCCTAAGGAGAATAAGCCACTCAATATGTTTGATACATGACGGTAGACTTCATTAGGGGTAACTTCATCACCATTAGGTTTGTAGTAACGTCCATTTTCTACATGGGTAATAACTAAAATCCCTTTACCACCAGATCCTTTAGCGGGTTTGATAACAAAGCCACTTCGTCCTAAAACCATTTGTGGGATTTCATTAATTTTATGTTGTTCTTCAACAACACCAATTAAGTCAGGCACCGCAATATCGTTAGCTAGCGCAAGCTGCTTTGTAATCAATTTATCATCAACACGCTTGTAAAACTTACGTGGATTATATTTGCCAATATAATCGATATTGCGCTTATTCATGTTTAACACGCCATTTCGGCGTAACTCCCAAGGCCAAGCAAAGTTCATTAATTATCTCCAGCCAAAGGCTTAAAGCGTTTAAGCTCTGTTAAGCGATATCCTGTGTATTGTCCCATCACAAGAACTAAGGCTAAAATCACTAAGTGAATACCTAAGAAGTTAAATACCCAATGTTGGATTAGCGTGTTACTCATTGCCAAATAAGCTAAGGTTGCGACAAATAGACTGCCGCCACCTGCCATCATGACTGATTTAGGGCCTTCTTCTTCCCATAAAATCGACATTCTTTCAATCGTCCAAGCAAGAATAATCATCGGGAAGAAGGTAATAGTTAATCCTTCACTAAGCCCAACCTTATAAGAGATAAGGGTAAATAAGCCAATGATGAAAATGACCACAATGATGACGGCCGATATTCGGGATATTAGCAGTAAGTTGAGCTGCGATAAGTAAGAACGAATCATCAAACCAAACGCCACAATTAGCAAGAAGCCGATTAGACCAGTCAATAATGTAGTTTGTATAAAGGCGAGGGCGATTAATACTGGCATAAACGTACCAGACGTTTTAATCCCGATAATGACGCGCAAGAATACGACGACTAACACACCAATAGGAATTAATAGAATGCCCTTAAAGGTGCTTTGCTCTTCAAGTGGTAATTGATACAAAGAGAAGTCTAAGCTATCGGTATTCATCATCATATCGATAGAGGTCGCTAAGGCTGAGCGAGTCTCTTGTAACATTGAGAAGTTAACTTGTGAATTACTCCCCCCAGTTACATCGAGTACTGATAAGCCATTGTGCTGCCAAAGAACCAAGTTTTCAGGACGGCCTTGTTTATTATTTTCAACGTCAAATAATACCCACTCACCATCTTGGTAGACTTGAACATAGGGATTTAATTGTTGACGACGACGCTGATCTTCAAGCATTAAGCCACTAACTTGTTTAGCAGGAACCCCTTTAGATTGCATCATATGTAAAAATAGTTGGGTACGAGTGTTTACCGATAACAATAGGGCGAGATTTTGAGATTGATTACTGTCATTAATCACAGACATAAGCTGCTGCGCGTAAGACAGATTACTGGCGCTTCGTTCCCATACATCATTGATAATTTGTTCAGCTGCACCGCGCTCTGTAACTTGCCAAAGGTATGGTTCAGGAGTCACAGGTTCTTCTTCTGCATCGACTGATAACTGACCCGTAGGCACTAATGTGACGCGGTAGTACAGAGATTGGCGGCCTGAAGCTTCACGTATTGACCACACGGCACGGCGATCTTCACCTTCAGAGATGTTTAAGCCATAACCTGCAGATGTGGCATTTTCAGCAAGCACGTCAAATGCGGGATCTTGTGGTAAAGACAAAGATGCTTCAGCAGGTTTGTCTGTGCCATTGAACATCACTTTGGCTTCAACTGACCAGCTTTGAACTTGTTTGCCCGGAAAAAACGGTACGTTATGCTCAACACTTCGATAAATACTGGTACTAATGCCAAATATAAAAAGTAGGGCGACAAAGATAAAAAACGGTTTACGAGAATGCATTTTAAGTCCTATTGGCTGTTAGTCGCTGCTTGTTGCGGTTTTTTACCGTGAATATAAATTTGGCCGACATCAACAACTGCAATGTCTTTCATAAACTTACGACCAAGCAGTAATGGATATTCAAGGTGGCTTCGGTCGGTTAAGTTTAAATCTGTTTCAGCTGCATATTTGCCAATTTTTAGATGAGCATGGATTACTGGGCGTCTATCGTCTGGCGCATCTGCATCCTGTTTAATACGTACAAATCGCTCAACTTTATGCTCGAATGTATTACCTGGTTGATCTTTTCCATTGGTCATTACATCAAAACGAACCCACTGAACACCGTTTCGCTCAAAAAGAACGATATTTCTGGCATCTAATGATGAAGACTCAGCACCGGTATCAATACGTGTTTCAAATGACGCCTTAAGTTCATCGACATAAACATGTTCAACTTCACCAAGCATGATTTTGTCAGACACTGCAGATTCAGGACATTGCGGAGCTTCACTGAGCTGTGCAAGTGCAGCTGCATCATCATTCATTTTTTTAGATTGTTTTGCTAGTGCATCGGTAATCTGTAATTTTAGATCGTTTACTTCAGCGCTTAAGCTTTGCATCTCGGCGGTAGAGTGGGCGCATTGTGCATTAATGGCTTCAATGATGGCAGTTTGAGACGAAGCTAAATTTGCATTTAACTCATCACTTCCAACTGGCGTGATTTTGTCTTTACTTGCACAACCGGCCATTAAAGTAGCGGTGATTGATAAAACGATTACCTGCTTTAACATGACAATTCCTGTTATTAATACATCTGAATTTATTATTTTTACTATTTGTTATTACTAACCAGTGTAAGGTTAGACTAAATCATGATTGGGTTGATTTTTTATTGCTATGATTGTGGCTCTTTTAGGAGCAGGGTAACCCTCTACTGTTAAGCTCACATCATTAGGGTCAAGATAATCCACTAAAGATTCATTCTTCATCCACTGCGTAGAACGTTGTTCTGCCATGGATGTAATATCTACGTCTACACATCTAATATCGGTAAAGTCGCATTTCTTTAACCATAGCATGAGTGCATCTACAGAGGGTAAAAACCACACGTTATTCATCTTGCCATATCTATCTTCCGGTACGAGAACGGCATTTTCATCACCATCTATGACTAACGTTTCAAGCACAAGTTCGCCACCCATTCTTAATTGGTCGCGTAATTGAAGCAAGTGATCTATCGGTGAACGGCGGTGGTAAAGGACTCCCATTGAAAACACGGTATCAAAGGCGTCGAGTGGAGGTAACTCTTCAATTCCTAGTGGTAATAAATGAACAGGGTGTTCATTACCTGCTAGGCGTTTAACAGCTTCAAACTGGCATAAAAATAGTGGTGAAGGGTCAATACCAACCACACGTTTAGCACCAGCACCAAGCATTCGCCACATATGGTAACCACTGCCACAACCCACATCTAAAACCGTACGGTTTTCAAGTGGTGAAATATGTTCTTTTACTCGGTCCCATTTCCAATCACTTCGCCATTCAGTGTCAATGTCGATACCATGGATTTGAAATGGTCCTTTACGCCAAGGTTGAAATAATCCGAGTAAATTCTTTAGCTTTTCAGCTTGTCCCGTAGTTAATTGCGAGCCATCTCCAATTTGTACACCATTGAAGAGGTCTATTGTAGTTGGCGCTGGGTAATGTAGCTTATTGAGTACTTTTTCCCATTTAGGTAAATTGCCGTGTTTATGTTCACGCTGCCATTTACCTAATATTGCTGGAAGTTCTTCTAACCAATGTTGAAGATTCGAGTCTGCTATTTGCTGATAAAAAGAACTAAAACTAATCACTTTATTGCCACCATAGATGCAAAGTTAAAACATTGAAACCACACTGTCGAATGGCTAAAACCATTATCGGCAAAACGCTGTTGATGCATAGATAAGCTATCAGGGCGCATGACATTTTCTAATGCACTGCGCTTTTGGCTAATTTCTAATTCGCTATATCCATTAGCACGTTTAAAGTCTAAGTGTTGCTCATCCAGTAATGTCTGAATAGTAGCATCTTCAAAGCGTAATTTTTCTGATATGACTAATATACCACCAGGCAATAGTCCTTGATAAATTTTGGCGATGATTGCGTCTCTATCCGTTACAGGTAAAAACTGTAATGTAAAGTTAAGCACCACCATTGATGCGTTTGATATTTCGATGTCTCTTATATCACCACAAATTAATTCGACTTCGGTATCGCTAACGTAGGCTGATAGATTCTCTTGGCAACGAGACACCATTGATTCGCTATTATCAACGGCAATGATACGGCATTGACGCTGCTCAATTTGACGACGAATACTTAGCGTAGCTGAACCTAACGAACTTCCTAAATCGTAAACGTTAGATTTTGGTGTTACGTAACGATTAGCAAAATCACCTATGGTGCTAATGATTTGGGTATAACCAGGAACAGAGCGACGGATCATGTCGTTAAAAACACCTGCTACACGATTATCAAACTGAAAATCTGATATTTGTTCGCTAGCGGAAGCATAAATTGTGTCTTGTTGAGAATTCATCTGCAGTAACTTGAAAAAATCGTAATTTCATTTTAGCTAATCCTAGCAAATAGCAGCAAGTATCCTATTGGTATTTTTTGTATTTTTTTATTTATTTAGCTAATTTTGCATAATTTTTTAATGTAAGAGGTCAAATGGTCGATATAAATCGGTATGATGAACATAAATGTAAAAACTTTTACATTGTTAGCAGAAGTTCTTAATAAATTTTTTACAGAAGGGAATCACTGATAAAGTGGTAAACCTCATTATAAATCATTGTAGAGTTGGGACAATTTACAAAGGAATGCGCTTGAAGTTAATTAGAACATTATTAGTAATAGTACTGGTTATCCCTTTTTTCTTCTTCGTTTCAGCCAATGAAGGCACTTCTTCTGTTGCTGAATCGCTACCAAGTAGTATGACATTATCTATGAGTGAGGATGCTTATCCTTATCAATTTGTCGACGCTAAAGGTAACGCTGCAGGGGTCATGGTCGATTTATGGCGCGAGTGGTCAATAGTCACAGGTACCAAAGTGACATTTAAACCCATGCAATGGCATCAGTCTTTACAAGCCTTAACTGATGAAGATGTTGATTTACATATTGGTATGGCGGTGACAGAAGAGCGACTGCGACAATTCTCCTACGCTGATAACGTTTCGTCACTTCATTCCTATTTATACCTGCATAAAGATATCGCAAATAAAAAATCCATTTCTGAAATTAAGCCTTTTAAAATTGGCATCATTGAAGGCACTTCTCACGAAGCCGATTTATTAGCCATAGAACCTAAATTAACCTTTAAATATTTTAAAACCAAACAAGCGCTATATGATGCTGTGGTAGCAGGTGAGTTATATGCTTTTGCTGCTATACAGGGTTATTACAATGGTATTCCAATCAATTTTGAATTAGCTAATAACTTTCATATTTCATCAAGATTACTGATCAAAGAAATTGATTTGTCTCCTGCAGTAAAGATAAAAAATGCAGCTTGGTTACCTGCGATTAATCAAGGTTTTGAGCAAATACCCACGCAGTTAGTTGATGAAATTGAAAAGCGTTGGTTTGGTTATCGTCGTGAATCAAGTGGTGTTGTCATTGCGATGCAGATGAATGTCGAACCTTTCGTTGATATTGGTTTAGATGGTTTACCCCATGGTTTGTTTGTTGATCTTTGGCGTTTATGGTCTGAAAAAACAGGCATTGCCATTGATTTTATTCCAAGTGATATGAACGGCAGCATCGAGTTGATTAAGCAAGGTCATGCTGATGTGCATATTGGCTACCCGGAAAGCGATCAAATCAATACGGGGCTTAATAGGGCTAATCATATCTATTCTGTAAAAAGTCGATTTTTTAGCTATGAAAAAGAAATAAAAGACATTAGCGAAGTTGATGGAAAGCGTATCGGTTTATTTGCGACATCGCCTTACATCATCGAATTAAGAAAATTAGTTCCTAATGCGCAAATTCGTTATTACGACTCAATCGACCAATTAATAAAGGCCAGTCGCGACGGCGATATTGTTGGATTCGTTGCATCGAGCGCGTATACCTCACACTATTTACTTAACCATAAATCTTGGTCTGAGTTTTATCAGTTTAATGCCGTAGACTTTGATACCAATATTTATAACCTCACAAATCTAGAAGATGTTGAGCTTGCAGAGCGAATTGCCAATGGTTTTAAGCTGATTAGTCAGTATGAAATGGCGAAAATAGAGCAAAAATGGCTACTCAATAAAGCTGATAGGACGTTTTCTACTATTGATAAAAAAATCTATATCAGTAATAAGGAAAAGCAATACTTAGCTTCACTAGGTGCCATTAAGTTAGGTTACTTAACCGAATGGGCTCCAATGGAATATCAAAATGAACTAGGTGAATTTTCTGGTATTAATAAAGATGTCGTCAACATTATTACTCATCAGCTTGGTATCGACATTATTCCAGTTGCGTATCAGAACTGGAGCATGCTCAATCAAGATTTAAAAATGGGGAAAATTCACCTTGTTGGGAGTATGGCTAAAAATAGCCATCGTGAGCCAAACCTTGAATTCACTGAGGGCTATTGGCCGTCACCTTGGGCAATTGCTACTACGTTAACCCAGCAACCATTGTTTAACCTAAGCCAATATAATGGTAAGCGCATTGCTGTGGTTAAAGATTACAATGTGATAAATATTTTAAGGCAGCAATTTCCAGGCCTTGAAATTGTGCAAGTAGAAAGCACGAAAAGTGGCTTGAATGCAGTGTCTTCGGGTCACGTAGACTTGTTCATTGAACAGGTTGTTACACTGGCTTACGCCCTTAATGAAGGGGGCTTTCCTGATTTGAAAATGGCCTTGGTTGCTGATTTAACTGAGCAAAAAAGTCACATTGGTGTCTATCCAAAATTAAAAGAACTGGTACCGATATTAAATCGAGCAATTGAAACCATTGATGAAACTAAACAGCAGCAATTATACCAAGACTGGGTCGCAGTCGATTTACGGTCAGAAGCTGACAAGTACCAAAAGTGGTTCAACATTGTGCTATTTGGTTTACTGATTATCAGTGTGATTACGTTTGTTGTGTTCTTAGGTAATAAGCGCCTTAAACTTGAGATTTCTCGCCGCAAGAATGCCGAAAAGAAAATAAAATTTATTGCAGAACATGATCCTGTGACCAAGTTACCTAATAGAGGATTATTAGATGACCGTTTGGCTTGCGCAATCAATAGCCATCACCGAGAGCAGGTGAAATTTGCGTTGTTATTTATCGATTTAGATAAATTTAAAATGGTGAACGATCAATATGGTCATCATATTGGTGATGCGCTATTGATAGGCATTGCTGACTTGCTTAAGACGGTGGTGAGAAAGTCGGATACCGTGTCGCGATTTGGCGGTGATGAGTTCGTTATCTTACTTAATAAAATTGAAAGTGCTCAATGTGCAGCCAAAGTCGCCGACAACATTTTAAACGTGCTCAGTGAGCCAATTAAGGTGGGAGAGATTTCGTTAACCGCATCTGCAAGTATTGGCATCGCCGTTTATCCAGATGATGGTGATGACCCGATTTCATTGTTACAGTTCGCTGATAAAAAAATGTATACAGTGAAAAAGCAGGGTGGTGATAAACACAGCTAATCGTTGCCATTGGCTCAAAAATGGCCAAAAGCAGCCAAAACATTATTGTTTGCTGCTTTTTTGCACGCTTATGCTGCTAAGTTTTTCCTAAACTCTAGCCAATTGCAGTAAACTGATTGATACTTCCTAGCAAAAATTACGCACTCATTTATTAAACGCTAAATTGGCGTATTATAAGTGCTATAGTTGCCAGCATTATTTTAATATAATGCAAAAATACATTCTTTTAGACACCTATTTCCGAATAAAGGGTAGAGTTAAATGCGCAGTCATTATTGTGGAGACGTCAATAAGTCTCATCTTGGTCAAGAAGTCACCTTAGTCGGTTGGGTTAACCGTAGCCGTGATTTAGGCGGTGTTATATTTTTAGACCTTCGTGACAGAGAAGGGATTGTTCAGGTTGTATACGATCCTGACTTAGAAGATGTGTTCAAGGTGGCCAGCAGTCTACGCGGTGAATTCTGTGTGCAAGTTAAAGGCATAGTACGTGCGCGTCCTGATAGCCAAATCAATGCGCAGATGAAAACTGGGGAAATTGAAGTATTAGGTAAAGACCTAACCATTATCAATACTTCAGCGCCATTACCGCTGAGCATGGATAATCACCAAAACAATAGTGAAGAACAACGCTTAAAATATCGCTACCTAGATTTACGTCGCCCAGAAATGGCTGAACGTTTGGTTTTCCGCTCAAAAGTGACTAGCGCTGTTCGTCGCTTTTTAGATGACAGTGGCTTTTTAGATATTGAAACACCAATATTAACCAAAGCCACACCTGAAGGTGCGCGTGATTATTTAGTACCAAGTCGTACTTATAAAGGTCAGTTCTTTGCTTTGCCTCAGTCTCCACAATTGTTTAAGCAATTGTTAATGATGTCGGGCTTTGATAGATATTACCAAATCGTAAAATGTTTTCGTGATGAAGATTTACGTGCTGATCGTCAGCCTGAATTTACTCAAATTGATATCGAAACGTCATTCATGTCATCTGAGCAAGTGATGGCAAAAACGGAAGAAATGGTTCGCGGTTTATTTAACGATTTACTGAATGTGGATTTGGGTGAATTTCCAAGAATGTCATATGCAGAAGCAATGACACGATATGGTTCAGATAAGCCTGATTTACGTAACCCGCTTGAATTAGTGGACGTCGCTGACGTATTAAAAGACGTTGAATTTGCAGTATTCAGTGGTCCAGCAAATGATGAAGAAGGCCGTGTAGCAGCATTACGTATTCCGACAGGTGCATCACTGTCTCGTAAACAGATTGATAACTACACTAAATATGTCGGCATTTACGGCGCTAAAGGTTTAGCGTGGATGAAAATCAATGATTTAAGTGCTGGGATGGAAGGTATCCAATCGCCTGTGCTTAAATTCTTGAACGAAGACATCGTTAATGAAATTATCGCTCGCACTAATGGACAAACTGGTGACATTATTTTATTTGGTGCAGATAAAGCTAACGTAGTTGCTGAAGCCATGGGCGCATTACGTCTTAAAGCCGGCGAAGACTTTGAGTTGTTAGAAGGTGAATGGCGTCCATTATGGGTTGTCGATTTCCCTATGTTCGAAAAAATAAATGGTGGCTTCCATGCTGTTCACCATCCATTTACCGCACCACGTGGTGTTTCGCCTGAGCAATTAGAATCCGATCCAGCTGGTACTGTTTCTGATGCTTATGACATGGTACTTAATGGTTGCGAATTAGGTGGCGGTTCAGTCCGTATCCACAATGCAGAAATGCAAAGTGCAGTATTCCGCATCTTAGGTATTTCAGACGAAGAAGCAAACGAGAAGTTTGGCTTCTTATTAGAAGCGTTACGTTACGGTACACCACCACATGCTGGTTTAGCCTTTGGTTTAGATCGCATTATTATGTTGATGACCGGAGCAAGCTCAATTCGTGATGTGATGGCATTCCCTAAAACAACAACGGCAGCATGTCCACTAACCAATGCTCCAGGATTTGCCAATCCACAACAACTGGTTGAGTTAGGTGTGAGTGTCATTCCTCAAGAGAAACCTGCTGCTGAAGAGTAAGCTTAATGATTAAGTCGATTTTTTTGTATGTCGACATCAAGCATTAAATGACAAACCGAGGCAATTGCCTCGGTCTGTTTTTATATAGAACAAAATAACTGAAGGAGTCGTAATGGCAGGTCACAGTAAATGGGACAACATTAAACATCGTAAAGCAGCGCAAGATGCAAAACGAGGAAAACTTTTCAGTAAATTTATCCGAGAGTTAACAGTATCGGCACGTGAAGGTGGTTCAGATCCTGATGCAAACCCGAGACTGCGTGCCGCGATTGATAAAGCCTTATCCAATAACATGACCCGTGATACAGTCGAGCGTGCTGTTAAACGTGGGGCTGGTGAGCTGGATGGACAACAACTCGATACCATCATTTATGAAGGTTATGGACCTGGCGGTACTGCAGTGATGGTTGAAACCATGACTGATAATAAAAACCGAACCGTATCAGGTGTGCGTAATGCGTTCAGTAAATCGGGTGGTAACTTAGGTACTGATGGTTCAGTTGCTTATATGTTTACTAAGTCCGGTGTTATTTCTTATGATGCAAATATCGACGAAGATGAATTGATGGATGCTGCATTAGAAGCGGGTGCCGAAGATGTTATCACCCATGACAATGGCGCATTTGATGTCATGACTACGCCGGATGCTTTTGGTGTGGTAAAAGATGCATTAGATGCAGCAGGCTTTGAAGCGATTAATGCTGAAGTGACAATGATTGCAGGAACTAAAGCTGAATTAGATGCTGATACAGCTGCTAAATTTATGCGCTTAATTGATAACCTTGAAGATCATGATGATGTTCAAGAGGTATATCATAATGCTGAAATTTCAGATGAAGTAATGGAGACCTTGGGTTAATACGCTCAAGCAATGGGTAAACCATGACAATTATATTGGGCATTGACCCAGGCTCTAGGATCACAGGTTACGGTGTTATTCAATGCCAAGGTCGCCAACAACGCTATCTTGGTAGTGGCTGTATTCGAACTTCTGCCGATGATTTACCCACAAGACTCAAGCAAGTTTTTGATGGTATAACAGAAATCATTAAACAGTATCAGCCAGATCAATTTGCCATTGAACGTGTGTTTATGGCTAAAAATGCCGATTCAGCACTCAAACTCGGTCAGGCGAGAGGAGTGGCAATTGTTGCTGCTATGAATGCCAACTTACCCGTTGCTGAATACAGTGCAACTCAGATCAAAAGTGCAGTTGTTGGTACTGGACGCGCCCAAAAAGAGCAAGTTCAGCACATGATCCAACAAATTTTCAAATTGCCAGCTGCCCCGCAAGCAGATGCCGCAGATGCATTGGGTGTTGCCGTTTGCCATCATCATACTTTTCAAAGTTTAATTGCAATGGGCGGTAAAGCCCAAAGCCGAACATACGGACGTTATAAATGATAGGAAGATTAAGTGGGTTGGTTGTTGAGAAACAAGCACCGGAAATCGTGTTGGATGTAAATGGTGTAGGTTATGAGTTACAGGTACCTATGACCAGTTTCTATGAGCTCCCTGAGTTAAATCAACAAGCAATGTTATTCACCCACTTTGTGGTGCGTGAAGATGCACAGCTTTTATATGGTTTTATAACTAAGCAAGAGCGGGCGTTATTTAGGTTATTAATTAAAACTAACGGTGTTGGTCCTAAACTCGCCTTAACAATATTGTCTGGTATGACGGCGGCTGAGTTTGTTAATTGTGTCGAACGAGATGATATAGTCACTTTAGTTAAGTTACCTGGAGTCGGTAAAAAAACGGCAGAGCGTTTAGTGGTTGAGATGCGAGATAAGCTTAAAAGCTTACTAGAGGCCTCAGTTGGTTCTGAGCGTGAGTTTGCTTTACAGAGTAACTATAAGCCAGCAGCTGTTGAAAACAATGCAGAAGAAGATGCCATTGCTGCACTTGTTTCTCTAGGCTATAAACCTGCGCAAGCGAGTAAAGCTGTATTAAGTGCATACACTGACGGTATGAGCAGCGAAGTCCTGATTAAGGCTGCATTAAAGTCAATGCTATAAAGAGGCAACAATGATAGAAGCGGATCGTTTAATTCAGCCACAAGAGTTTGAGCAAGAAGTGCATATTGACCGTGCTATGCGGCCGAAAATGCTCGATGATTACACAGGGCAAGATGACACTCGTGCACAGCTTAAAGTATTTATTGAGGCTGCACTGAAACGTGAAGAAGCACTGGATCATATGTTGATTTTCGGCCCTCCAGGTTTAGGTAAAACAACATTGGCCATGATCGTAGCTAATGAAATGGGCGTAAACATCAAATCTACATCAGGCCCTGTACTGGAAAAAGCCGGGGATCTTGCAGCCTTATTGACTAATCTTGAGCATGGCGATGTGTTATTTATTGATGAGATTCATCGATTAAGTCCAGTTGTAGAAGAAATCTTATACCCAGCAATGGAAGATTATCAATTGGACATCATGATTGGAGAGGGGCCTGCGGCTCGTTCAATTAAACTGGATTTACCGCCATTTTCTTTAATTGGTGCGACAACTAGAGCAGGGGCATTAACATCGCCATTAAGAGCGCGTTTCGGTATACCGTTAAGGCTAGAGTTTTATAACGTCAAAGATTTGTGCACCATTGTGACTCGCTCTGCCAAGGTGATGGAGTTACCGATTGATGAAGCAGGCGCTTTTGAAATAGCCAAACGCTCTAGAGGTACCCCTCGAATTGCCAATCGTTTATTAAGACGCGTTAGAGATTACGCTGAAGTTAAACATAATGGTTTTGTTACTGAAGATGTGGCTAAAAAAGCGCTGGACTTACTCGATGTCGATTTAGAGGGCTTTGACTATTTAGACAGAAAGTTATTGTTAGCCATTATTGATAAGTTCATGGGCGGGCCTGTTGGTTTAGACAACCTTGCAGCTGCCATTGGTGAGGACAGAGAAACAATTGAAGATGTATTAGAACCATTTTTGATTCAACAAGGCTTTATTCAACGAACACCTAGAGGTCGTATTGCAACAGATAGAGCTTATCAACACTTTGATATAATAAAACCTGCAGAATAAAGTGTTAACATTTTTAAAAGGGAAAGCATTAGCTTTCCTTTTTTTATGTTTTTATAAAGTGAATAACTATTCAAAAGTTATTCTTATCATTTTTATAACAATTGCTACTGTGTAAAATTCATTCAAAAAATATTTTCCTTCAGTATGTTGTTGCTAATTTGTTATATCTAGGCAGTATATATCTCCAATGTAAAAATATCTTATTGATTGTGCCAATATATCAATTCGTAATCAGTACAACTAACTCAAAATAATTACCCTCCATTGTTAATAATAATGCTGATGAAATAGTCATCATTATTTGATAATCCTTGAATGCTAGTTGTGGCGGTGCTTTCAGCGTTTTCTGAGTAAAACTATCCAGTAGCTGAACCAATTCTGAATTAATTAACGATTCTCCAATCATGGTTCAATATATTTGTGTGATATAGATCACACTTTTGATTAGAAGTAAGTTTTAAAAATGTTATCACGGCACCAGTGATTAATGCTGAATAATTTGCAATAAAATAGTTTTTTATCCTGCTTATTTAAATTGAAGGTGTTTTGGGATGTAGATCACTTATTTTTGATTACAATCGCAGTGCATATTTATTAACAAAAAATGGCTTAAAAGTTACAACTTCGTGGTTTGACGAAATATCTCTGGTT
Organism: Shewanella sp. 10N.286.52.A9; assembly: GCF_041468985.1. Classification (NCBI taxonomy): domain Bacteria; kingdom Pseudomonadati; phylum Pseudomonadota; class Gammaproteobacteria; order Alteromonadales; family Shewanellaceae; genus Shewanella; species Shewanella sp. 10N.286.52.A9. The sequence continues at coordinate 46,066 of NZ_JBFRJQ010000033.1, forward strand.
ATTCAGTATCTAGGCCAACGCAATTTTAAATATTTATTTATTTGCGTAAACAGAATAAGAAAAGATATCACCAGGGAGCAACAAATGATTAAAAGATCAAAACTATCAAACAGCATAAACGTGGCTTTATTAGCCTCAGTTTCCGCTGCTTCAGCCGTATCGGTAAGTGCTTATGCTGAAGAAGAATCAGCTAACGTAGAAAGAATTGCAGTTACTGGCTCCCGTATTCAACGTCAAGACATGGAAACTGCTTCTCCAGTCACTGTGATTGATGCTGCTGCGATTCGTTCAGAAGGTTTTACAACAGTCGATGAGCTACTTCAGGCTCAAACGTCAATGGCTGGTGCTGCAGTTGGTTCAAGCACCAACAACGGTTCTGACGGTGTTGCTCAAGTCGACCTTCGTGGTATGGGCTCACAACGTACACTAGTATTGCTTAACGGCCGTCGTATGGTTAACTCAGGCTCTGGTGCTGATAGCTCTGTTGATTTGAACGCTATTCCAGTTGCAATGATTGCACGAGTTGAAATACTTAAAGATGGCGCTTCAGCAGTATATGGTTCTGATGCAATTGCTGGTGTAGTTAACATTATTACTAAGAAAGACTTTGAAGGTTTCCAAATAGACGTTCAAGGCGGCATGACTGATAAGAGTGACGGTGAAAACGGCGAAATCAGTGCATTATACGGTTTCAACACTGATACAGGTAACTACACGTTTGGTGCTGCTTACTCTGAGCGTAAAGGTGTTATTCAATCAGATCGTGATTGGACAGATCCAGGTAACAGTTCTACTACACCAAATGGTTCTCTAGATGGCATGGTTAAAGATGCTGATGGTAACTGGGTTGAACGTGAAGAAGGTTACGACTTTACTCAAGACAGTTTCTATCAAACACCAAGCAAACGTTACAGCTTATTTGCAAATATGACGCAAGAGCTAGGCAGTGACATCATCTTAACTGGTGATATTCTTTACACTAAACGTAAATCTAATCAGCAACTAGCTGCACAGCCTGCAATTTTGGCATTAGATGTGTGTGAAGCTGGTGATGATCCAACTAAGTGTTTTGAACTTGATCAAGACATGATTGATGCAGGTATGGCTCCTAATGCTGACGGTCAAATCGACTACCGTAAGCGTATGAATGATGTTGGTCCACGTATTTACAGTCAAGATACTGATACTTGGAGAGTTTCTGCTGGCCTTGAAGGTTCTTTAGATATCAACACCGGTATGAACTGGGATGTATCGTATACCTATGGTAATAACAAAGCAGAGACTGCTGTAGAAAACTCAATTAATGCGACATTAATGGCTGACGCTATTTACGCTGACCAAGATGCTTGGTTAACAGGTCAACCAATGACTGATCAAGCGTTGTTAGACAGTGTTGCATACACTGAAAAAGCAGATGGCGGTAACGAGCAGCATGTATTCTCTGCTGGCCTAAATGGTGAGTTATTTGACTTAGACGCAGGCCCAGTAGCTTTCGCAATTGGTGCTGAATACCGCTACGAAAGCGGCTATTACAATCCTGATCCAATCATCGTCGCTGGTGAAGGTACGGCTGCACAGCAAGACCCAACAGATGGTAACTACAATGTTATCTCTATCTTCCAAGAAGTGAGTGTACCGTTTACTGAAAAACTAACCGGTGAATTCGCATTACGCTTTGATGATTACTCTACTTTCGGTAATGCATCAACTTGGAAAATTGGTTTAACCTACGAAGCGACTGACGACTTAATGATTCGTACCGTAGCTGCGACCGGTTTCCGTGCTCCGAGTGTTAGTGAGCTATACGGTGGTAACTCAGGTTCATATGACTACTTGGAAGATCCATGGGGAAATGAACAGGATGAGCAAATCCTAGTTAACTATACGTCTGATGAAGATCTAGAACCAGAAGAGTCAGAGTCTTACACAGCAGGTTTAGTTTACTCACCTAGCTATGTAGACGGTATGTCGTTAACTCTTGATTATTGGCGCTTTAAAGTTAAAAATGCGATCACACGTTTAGATACACAAAATGGTTTAAATAACTGTTTTGCAGGCGACCAAGCAACTTGTGAGCTATTCAACATTGGTCCGAATGGTGATTTGTCTAACCTAACGAACTCGTTAACTAACGTAGGTTACCAAGACACAAGTGGTATTGATTTCAACTTAGCTTACCGTTTCGACGCGTTAAACTTAGATTGGACAATCAGCAACGATACAACTTACTTGTTGAACTTTGAACAAGATGGCATTGACTACACTAATACTATCGACGGTAACTTCGGCGCATACGCTCAAGTACGTAACAACTTTAGTATTAAAGCAGCTCAAGATGATTGGAGTGTAATGTACTTCAACCGTTATATCGGTGAAATGGATGACTTAAGTGCTGGTACTAAAGTTGATTCAGTGCTTTATCACAACATTTCAGCTAGCTACTTTATCAATGATTCTTGGATGCTAAGTGCTGGTGTTAAAAACTTAACTGATGAAGAACCATCAAGAGTGTCTAACGGTAGTGACGGTGGTACAGTACCAGAGGTTTACGACACAATTGGTCGTACATACTTTGCTGGTGTTACCATGAAGTTCTAATCGAACTTAACATCAAAAAAGCCAGCTAATGCTGGCTTTTTTATTGGTTTTTTTATGAAACGAATTAACCTAAACCTTCACTCATCGCTTTCTTTTGAATTAGTTCGATTTTATAACCATCTGGATCTTCAACAAATGCAATCTCTGTTGTGCCGCCAGCAACGGGACCTGGCGCACGAGTAATTTTTCCGCCAGCAGCTTCAATTGCTTTACAGCGTTCATAAATATCTTCTTCACCAATAGCAAGGTGACCAAAGCCATTACCTAAATCATAGCTATCAGTGCCCCAATTATAAGTTAATTCGATCACCGCTTGACCAGTAGATTCTTCACCAAAACCGACAAAGGCGAGGGTATATTCATATTGGGCATTTTCAGATTTTCTCAGTAATGTCATCCCCATAACCTGGGTATAAAACTCAATACTGTGTTCAAGATTACCGACTCTTATCATGGTGTGGAGCAATTGCGACATAATAAACTCTTTGTAGTTAGTTGTTTTGTTTAGGGTAACAAATTTTAAGCCTGTTAAAAAATTGATTTAGCGTACCATTTTACTGTTTGAGTTCACATAATTACCTCTAAAAGGTAGGAAAACTGTCTAGACACGCTAAAATTAATTTATATTCATTTGGAGACAAGATAATGACAACAGAAATAAAAATGGCTCTTGGTACCTCAGTGGTAATCGTAATTTGTTTTAGTGCTTTCTTTGTTTCAATGTTTTAAGAGCATTATTCAAGTAGCCAAAAAAAACCGCTTAACGCGGTTTTTTTGTGGCTGAATTTCAAGTGAGTGTTAATCTTTGTGAAGAGTTTACTAACGTTATAATTCCCAATTGAAAGCAGTTTGTTGTTCTGATACTGTCCACAGCTTGCTTAAAACAGATGCATCTGTAGCAAAGGATTCAAGCTTACACTCGCCAACAGGGCCAACCCAATTCCACCTTCCTGAAGGCCCATAGTATGCACGTTGCGCAATGGATTGTTCAGTTGCGCACATGACTTCAGGATAAGCACCTTGCTCAGCGGTTTGAACTAAGCCAAGTTTGACCATCATCGACCATGATGCGCGAGTAAACAGGTTTACTTTTTCGTTAATCAGTGAAGTGTTTGACGCACCAGGGTGACAAACATATACCTCAACATGCTTATTCGCGGCGGCGATTTTGTTTTGTAATTCATACGCAAACATCATCTGCGCTAATTTACTATGACAATAAGTTTTGTTTGGATGGTAGTTTTTATCCCAATTCATATCATTAAACTGAATTGTTTTAAGCCCCATCTTATATCCTTCACTTGCAACAACCACAATGCGTCCTTTAGATGCTTCAATTTTGTTAAACAGTAAGCCGCACAGTAAAAAATGACCGTAATGATTTACACCCAACTGACTCTCAAAACCGTCTTTAGTGAATTCTTGCTTAGCAATCTGTGCTATGGCGCCATTACAAATGAGGGCATCTATGTTTGTTACTGTTTCAAGGATGATTTTAGCTGCACCTCGCACAGATTGAAGTTCAGCGAGATCAAGTTTGATAAAACTAACATCGGCTTCTGAGCTAAATTCTTGCTTTAATTTTGCTATCGCAGAAGAGGATTTTTCTGGGTTACGATTAAGCATTATCACTTTAGCGCCTTTAGATAATAGTATTCTAGAAGCTTGAAATCCTGCTCCTGCATTAGCGCCTGTGATGAGATAGGTTTTGCCTAAAAGTGAACCTAACTGTGTTGGTGTCCAGCCCTTAGCACCAAATGGATTGTTGTGTGACATGTGTTTCTCCTAAGGCGATGGCGTGTGCATCGTGAATAGTAAAATGAGTTTCTTGTTCATTAAGGTGTCTATTTAATGAACTGGTGAAACTACTATAACTCTCACTTTTGACGCTAACTAGGCGATATAATCTCTAAAATATGCCTATTTGTATCACCTTGTTGAGTTGGCTGTTTTTCAGTGCTACTTTTGAGTTACATGATAACAAGCAAAACATGGCTTCATTTATTGTAGCTGTGGCAATTAGCAGCTTAGCGATTGTAGCTTGTGCCACTAAGAAGACATTTATGAGTAAATCAGAAATTAAACGATTAATAGAAGCTAAAATCACGCAAGATGGTGTAATTGAGACCGGGATAAAAGGCGTGCAACTGTTTCGTGTGACTGAATCTATGCGCTGTGCACCTGCTGTTTACGAACCTTGCGTCATTGCGATTATTAGTGGTGCTAAACAAGCCATATTAGATGGTAAACATATTATATATGATGAAAATCGTTATATGTGTTGCCCTATATCTATGCCAGTTGAAGCAGGAACCCCAACAGCATCACCTGATAATCCGTTATTAGGAGTGATGATATCACTAGATACAAAAACGATGACTGAACTTAGCATTGAAATGGCAGCGAGTGGGGGGCACAAAAATAAATATAAAACAGGCTCTCAAGGCTTATCTTTAGCGCGTTGGGATGACACGTTTACAGATGCGTTACTGCGTCTGTTACAACTACAAGGTAGTGAACTTGATATTGCGGTTCTGGCTGCAAGCCGACTGAGAGAATTATATTTTGCGGTACTAAAGGGCGATGCAGGCGAAGCTGCGCGAGCCGCATTCGGGGTCGGAAATGAGATAGCACGTTCTATCGAATACCTTTCTTCACGTTTACATGAATCTGTCACGATTGAAGAGATGGCTGAGCAGGTAGGTATGAGCCGCGCAGTGTTACATCGAAAATTTAAGCAAGCAACTGCCATGTCGCCGATTCAATTTGTAAAAACAATGCGGTTAAATACCGCTGCAATGAAAATTGCTACAGGAATGAGTGTAAATGTTGCAGCAATGGCTGTTGGCTATCAAAGTTCTTCGCAATTTAGTCGTGAGTTTAAACGATTGTACGGACAATCACCTAAACAGTGGAGCCAAGCTACAGAGCTACCACAAGGGGCAATAGTGTAATGAGTTTGATGCCTTGCTGCATCTAATCAGGAGTCATGATGGAAGATAGAATACTTATCAGAGGGCTGGGTTTTATACTCCTTTTGATTGGATTAGTGCTGTCAGCTAACCCAGAGTTAGTGAGTAATAAACCCATTCCAAACGATACGTTTAACGCTGTTGAGCGACGGATCTGGTGGGGGTTATTTATTGGTGCAGGGCTTTTGCTTCAGTTTCATTTTCAATTAACGCCATGGCAAGCGACTGTTTCTGCAACACTCACCTCGCTACTCATTGGTTTGTTAATAGCAAGGCTTATTGGCATTGTGCTTGATGGCTCTGTACCTAAGCAATGGGTCAATGTCGCGATAGAACTTGTGATGTTAGTGCCTTTAGTTTGGTGGGCGATTAAAACACGAAGTTAAATAATTTATTGTAGCTGAAATAAATTAGTCACTTAAGTGCATGGAGCGGCAAGGCTAAGTTTATCTCAATGGTCCTATAACGACATAAAATAAGCGTAAACCTAAAGCTATTTTCTGCTAATAATAAGAAGAATAGCTTTCAGGTTTGAAGCTTTTATTTAAGGCTAGTTAGCACCATTAACTTTAGTGCTATTAACTTTAGTGCTATTAACTTTAGTGCTATTAACTTTAGTGCTATTAACATTAATCTCGTTCGCTTTAGCCTTATTCACTTTAGTCTATATTAGCTTGAGTCCAAGTCACTTCGGCTAATTGATTAGTTGCTGTTTGATGAATAATTAGACCATTTTCTCCCATCCTCATGTGCCGTATAAGTCCTGAATAAACCCCATCCTTACTAGGAATTTGCCAGCTTTGCATGGTTTCATTTTTAAGATCAAATCTGACTAGTGTCTCTGGTCTTTTAGCGGATTCATTAAACCAAATTGCATCATTTGCATACTCTATTGCATAAGGATGACTATATTGACCACTAGGCGTATCCCATTGTGTTATTTCCCCTGTTTTAGGGTTATACCTGCCGAGCTTTCCCATGCCTGAATTGACATAAAACACCATATCATCAGGAGTAATTGCGAGACGTCGCGTATGAGTCTGATCACCAGGCAAGCGAATTTCATCTAAAGCCATAGATTGCTTATCTACTTTAATCAGACAGTTTGAGCCATTACATGAGACCCAAGGTGTACCTGTCGAGTCGAGTTTAATGCCATAGGGGCGAGATTTTTTACTTGGCAATGAAACAAGCTTAATGTCGCCATTTATAGGATTTAATTGGCCAATCATATTACTGTGTTGAAGGGTAAACCAAAAAATGCCGTTATCATCGAATACACCAGTATGAGGATCGCGAGCGTTTTTGTCCGGCATGTTAAACACGGTAAACTTTTCTGTTTCGAGGTCTAAATAACCCACAGTGCCATTTTTATTTCCAAGAAACCAAGGCGTTAGATTTTTATCTAAGGATACGCTGTGGGGGAAGGTGCCTTCAGGTAGAGGGTATTCCTTCATTTCACCCGTTTTGGGATCCAGTCGCCCAAGGATATTCCCCCATTGTCCGACCCACCAAATAATGCCATCTTTTCCTTGAATTGGGTCCCTTGCTCGCTGGCCCAGTGTGGGGACTTGCCAGTAGGTAAATTGTAACTCGATGTCACCGTCGACTACTGTCGAAGCACGTTTGTCATTAGGCGGGTTGTTATTGGCAAGATATTCACTAATCTGACTGGCTGAATTAGGATCTAGTTTAACCATGGATGATATAAGTGACTGCCAATGAACTTGTGAATACCCAGCACTGCGATCAATATTGTTAATGCCATGGCAACTCGAGCATAGCTGGTTAACTATTGATGCTTGATCATCACTTAACACCGACGTTGAGCTTAACGTTAATGTAAATAATGCAGTTAATGAAGCTAGCCGCTGTAAATTGCTTTGCTGATGTCCCACTGAAGCCCCCTAATCACATTGATTGAGTATCCACTATGCACCCAAAATGTAACTGTTTATTAAGCCAACATATTCGGTGATGGTTTAAACAATTACTAATTTACACACAGACTGATTATGATGGTCAAGTGATATTAAGTCACAGGTGCGTTATCGAGGGCGTTTGTAATAATCGTTGAGTGGAGATGAGGCTAAGGTAAGGCGCCTTTGAAAAGTTTAAAATACTGTTTGTTCAAAGGCGATATAGTTGAAAGACGTTGGTAAACCTTAGTCTGTTTTATCTTTAAATTCGCATAAATCTTCAATAATGCAACTGCCGCAGCGAGGTTTACGGGCGATACAGGTATATCTTCCATGTAAGATAAACCAATGATGCACATCAACTTTAAATTCAGCAGGTGTCACCTTAAGCATTTTTTCTTCTACTTGGTCGACATTTTTACCCATTGCAAACTTAGTGCGGTTTGCCATTCTGAAAATATGGGTATCAACCGCGATAGTAGGCCAGCCAAAAGCAGTATTTAGTACAACATTAGCGGTTTTACGACCGACACCAGGTAGTGCTTCTAATGCTTCACGGTTCTCTGGCACTTCACCGCCATGAAGGTTTATCAACATTTCACAGGCTTTAATGACATTAATTGCTTTATTATTATAAAGACCGATGGTTTTAATGTAGGTCTTTAATCCTTCAACGCCAAGGTCATAAATTTGTTGGGCTGTATTTGCAACGGGAAAGAGTTTATCAGTGGCTTTGTTAACACTGACATCCGTTGCTTGTGCCGACAAAGTTACAGCAACTAACAATTCAAATGGTGATGAAAAGTTGAGTTCTGTTTCCGGCTTAGGGTTGTTTGCCCGTAAGCGAGTTAAAATTTCATGGCGTTTTTGTTTGTTCATGACTTAGCTAACCTTTGTTATCCGAGCACGTGCAATTGTCTCTGTTTCTTGTTGTGGTTTTCTATTTTCAATTTGCGCGTCGATGACATTTTTTAATGCAATCAATAATCCCATGGCGATAAATGCACCTGGTGGTAACATCGCCAAGAGGAAAGGGCTTTCGACATTAAATACTTGAATGGTTAATGAGCTAGCCCAATCGCCAAGCAAGAGTTCTGCACCATCAAATAATGTGCCTTGACCCAGTAATTCCCGCATTCCACCAAGTACCACTAGAATAACTGTGAAACCCACCCCCATCATGAGTCCGTCAAATGCTGCACTGGTCACATTATTACGTGAAGCAAATGCTTCAGCACGGCCGATAATGACGCAGTTAGTGACAATCAGTGGCAAGAATATACCTAATGAAAGGTACAAACCATAGGCGTAAGCATTGATAAGTAATTGCACGCAGGTGACGAGCGCTGCAATGATCATAACAAATACCGGTATACGAATTTCTTTTGGTACATAGTCCCTTACTAACGAGACTAAGATGTTAGAGCCCACTAATACCAATAGCGTCGCTAAACCGAGTCCTAACGCATTTGTCACAGTGGCAGTGACTGCCAGCAGTGGACATAAGCCTAATAGTTGTACTAAACCTGGGTTATTTTTCCATAAGCCTTGCCAAGCTATTTCACGATAATTAGTCATGTTCACGTCCACAATGATTGACGGTTGATAACAACTCATCACGATGTTGTTCAACAAATTCAAGTGCTTTATTGATAGCGCCTACATAAGCACGAGGAGTAATTGTCGCACCTGTAAATTGGTCAATGTCGCCACCGTCTTTTTTAACTGCCATTGGTTTGGAATTAGAGTCATAAGTCATACCGCTAAAACCAAGAACCCAATCAGATTTTCTAAGTTCAATTTTATCGCCAAGGCCAGGTGTTTCTTGATGAGTTAATGTACGAACACCCAGTAATTCGTTGTCATTACTGATACCAAGAATAATTTTTATATCCCCATTGTAGCCATCTGGAGCCACTGCTTCTATGGCAAGAGCAACTGCTTGTTGATCCATTTTAGCGATATAAACGGGTAATGGCTCATCTGTGCCTAAATATTCAGCATTGGCCACTAGGATACAATCATCAGTAAGTTGATTGTTGTGCATTGAGTTAGGAATGATTTGCTCTAACACACTGACAAGTTGCTTGCGCTGTTGTTCGATAATCGTATCTTTAGTTAGAAAATTAACCGACGCTACAAGGCCTGTACAACACAGCGCAAATAGCCCGAGTAATAATCCATTTTTAGAAATAATTTTTAACATTGATAATCCAGTTAGCTCGCAGGTTAATTACCCGCACGGTGGCCATATGAACGAGGACGAATGTAATAGTCAATAAATGGTGCGCACATGTTGGCCAATAATACGGCAAATGCTACGGCATCAGGGTATCCACCATAAGTGCGTATCACAAAAATTAACACGCCAATTATTGCGCCGAACAGTAATCTGCCTTTCGGACTCGTTGCTGCTGTTACAGGATCTGTAGCGATGAAAAATGCGCATAACATTGTGCCACCAGAAAACAAATGCAGAATCGGGCTTGCATGGGTGTCAGGGTTAAGTAAAAACGCAAAACCTGAACAAATAAAAATACTGAGTAATATTGCACTACTGATATGCCAGCGAATGACCTTGAGCTTCAACATCACCAAGCCACCAAGAAGGTAAGCCATGTTTACCCAAAACCAGCCGATACCTGTCATACCGTCAAATACGTTACGCTGCAGACTTTCTGTACTGGTCATTCCCATAGATAAATCTGTTTTAAACGTATCTAATGGCGTGGCCATCGTGTGTCCATCAACAGTGATTTTGAAGTAATCTAAACTCGCTGGGCTGATTTCAAAAATTTGGCTTAAAGCCGCTGTTATTCCAACATGGTTGGCAGTCAGTTCTGCAGGTGCTACCCAATTGGTCATTTGCAGTGGAAATGAAACAAGCAGCAACACATATGCAGCCATTGCAGGGTTGAAAATATTATTGCCCAGTCCGCCATATAGATGTTTAACGATCACGATGGCAAATAAACAGCCAATCATGGTCATCCACCAAGGCGTTAACGGAGGAATGGCAGCAGCAATAAGTAGTGCGGTAACTAGAGCGCTGTTATCTGATAACGCACTTTTTATCGACTTGTTTCTTAATTTCATCACAGCAGCTTCTGCGGATAATGAAACCAATACGGCAATTAATATTTGCACCAAGGTGCCCATGCCAAAAAAGTAAACTTGCGCTGCAATACCTGGAATTAGGCATAGTGCGACTCTTTGCATCACCTTATTGGTTTGCAAATTGGTACTCACATGGGGTGAAGAAGCAATTTTAAATGCCATGTTTATTCCTTTTCACTGCTCTGTTGATTCGCTAATTTTTTCGCTTTAGCTTTGGCTACAGCAGCGGCGATTCTTGCTTTTTTTACCTCAGCAGCCGATGTTATTGGCTCAATTGAGGTTTGATCAGATTGGGTGTCGCTAATGTCGGTTTCAACTGCTTTTGCTTCACTTTGTAGTGGCTGAGTTGCGCCTTGTGCGAGCTTTTTCGCTTTTGCTTTAGCGACAGCAGCGGCAATTCTTGCTTTTTTCTCATCTGCAGGTGACAAAGTGGCTGTTTCAGGTACCGAATCTGATTGTGTTTCAGGCTTAACGGTAACGGGAGTGTCAATTGCTTGTGTTTGAGCAAGGTGTTCATCATCTTGCTGCGGTTGACCAGCACTTTGACCAGCGCTTTGACCAGCGCTTTGAGCGAGCTTTTTCGCTTTTGCTTTAGCGACAGCAGCGGCAATTTTTGCTTTTTTCTCATCTGCAGGTGACAAAGTGGCTGTTTCAGGTACCGAATCTGATTCTGTTTCTGGGCTAACGGTAACGGGAGTGTCAATTGCTTGTGTTTGAACAAGGTGTTCATCATCTTGCTGCGATTGACCAGCACTTTGACCAGCACTTTGACCAGCACTTTGACCAGCACTTTGAGCCAGCCTTTTCGCTTTTGCTTTAGCGACAGCTGCGGCAATTCTTGCTTTTTTCTCATCTGCAGGAGATAACGACGCTTGCACTGACGATTGCTCGTTAACTGAAGACGATTCTATTGTTTGCTGTTGATCTTCTGATTGAGTTTCAGCTTGTTTAGCCAGTTTTTTAGCTTTAGCTCTAGCTACTGCTGCAGCTATCTGGGCTTTTTTATCATCAACAGCCACAGATTCATTGGTGTTATCGGGTACTTGCTCAGAAACCTTATTATCGCTCTGTTGCGCACGTTTTTTGGCTTTTGCTCGTGCAACTGCCGCAGCAATTTGTGCTTTCTTGTCATCAACAGGTGAAGCCTGTTCTGTTGTTTGATCTAACTGTGCTGATGGTTCCTGAACTGATGCTTGATTTTCTGCCTGTTGCGCGAGCTTTTTCGCTTTAGCACGTGCAATGGCTGCGCTAACTGCTGATGACTTATCTGTGGAAGCGGCAGGTCTACTATCAGCTTGAGTGTTTTGTTCTGCCATTTTCTTTTTCGCAGCCACTCTAGCCATTGCTTCAGCAACCGCGTTTTTCTTATCACTATTTTCCATCGCAGCTTTACGTTTTTCTGCGGCTAAGCGTGACTTTTCTTCTCGTGCACGTTTTTCATCTTCTAAACGCTGCAGTCTTGCCTCAAATCGGACTTTTGCTTGTTCTGCTTGTCTTTTTTCTTCTGCTTCGTTTTTCAGAGCAGATTTTGCAATACGATAATATTCAACTAAGGGTATATCGCTTGGACAAACGTAACTGCAACAGCCGCATTCGATACAGTCTTTTAAATTAAAGCTGGCTGCTTTGTCATACTCTTCTGCTTTTGCATGCCAAAATAATTGCTGAGGCAATAATAGTGCAGGGCATGCAATGGCGCATTCTCCGCAGCGTATACACGCTTTTTCTTCAGTATCAGGCGCTATTTCATTTTGACTTGGGGTCAATATACAGTTGGTGCCTTTTAGCACTGGTACATCAAAATCTGGTAGCGCGTAACCCATCATTGGGCCACCAATAATCACTTTTTGTAAAGGCGCCTCATCAAAACCAACTTGTTCAAGTATATCTTTAACACTTGAACCTATGGGTAACCAGTAGTTACCTGGTGTTGAGACTTGCTCACCAGTTAAAGTCACTAGGCGCTCAATTAACGGTTTCCCATGTAGCACGGCATCTTGAATAGCGTAAGCCGTTCCGACGTTATGAACAACAATGCCTTGCTGAGCAGGAATGCTGCCTGTTGGCACTTCACGGCCAGTAATGATTTGTATAAGTTGTTTTTCACCACCAGAAGGATACTTAGTAGGGATGACTGTCACTTTGACAATCCCTTGTAATTCAGTAGCGTTATCAAGTGCACTACGCATGGCACTGACAGCTTCTGGTTTATTATCTTCAATAGCAATAATAATGCGCTGAGGAGAGAGCAAAGTATTAATGATGTTAATGCCTGAGAGGATCTCGGTAGCGTTTTCACGCATAATTACATCATCTGAGGTAATGTAAGGTTCGCATTCCACACCATTAATGATAACTAAATCGATTTCACTGGCTGGGTTTAATTTTATATGGCTAGGAAAACTTGCTCCCCCCATACCCGCAATGCCAGCTTGCATGATTTTATCTAGAATTTGTTGATTAGATAGGGTTGCTAATTCATTGCTCTGATAATCAATGCTGTCGTCTTTACCATCGGCTTGTATCACACATGTCAATACGGGTAAGCCTGATGCATGATTACTTGGCTTTAATGCAATATCAGCAATAATGCCTGATGTTGGCGCATGCACTGGTAAGTACATAAAGCCTTCACCTTCAGTCAGCATTTGGCCTTTTAATACTTTGTCGCCAACCTTTACTTGTAAGCGAGCGCTGTCACCCACTTGCGGGACAGGTACCGAATAATAACGCGATAACGGTAGTCGAGCGCTACTAACTTGATTGGATACACTTTTTAATTGTGGTGGATGGATCCCGCCTGGAGAGTGCCATAACGTCCCTTTATCAATTTGTTCTAATAAAGTTAGCACTGAGATTCCTCTTTTACTTCACGGTTAGGCGATTGAACACCTTCTACAATGGTTACTGGGATACGGCTTAACTTCCAATCCCAATTTTTAAGGTTTTGTTCAACAGGTATCATGTCAATGCAATCTACCGGGCAGGGCTCGACACACAAATCACAGCCTGTACAGTCTTTAGCGATAACGGTATGCATTAACTTACCAGCGCCTAATATGGCATCCACTGGACAGGCTTGAATACACTTAGTGCAACCAATACATTCGTCTTCGCGAATAAAGGCGACCTTTTTAATATTTTCTTGAGCGACTTCATTTAACGGCTCAGGATCAACGCCCATCAAACTGGCAATTTTTTCCATTGTCGCAGTGCCGCCTGGTGGGCATTTATTGACATTATCACCATTGGCAATTGCTTCTGCGTATGGGCGACAGCCAGGGTAGCCACATTGGCCACATTGTGTTTGCGGTAGCAGCGCTTCAACTTGTTCAACAATGGGGTTGCCTTCAACTTTAAACTTGATGGAGGCATAACCTAAAATGAGTCCGAATATGAGTGCTAATACGGTGAGCACGATAACTGCGATTACAATACTAGACATGATTATTTAACCAGCCCCGCAAATCCCATGAAGGCAAGAGACATTAAACCCGCTGTGATCATGGCGATAGCGCCGCCTTTGAAAGGTAGAGGGACATCTGCTGCTGCAAGACGTTCTCTCATGGCTGAAAATAAAACAAGCACTAATGAAAAACCAATAGCGGCGCCAAAACCATAAACTGCAGATTGAATAAAGTTATGGTCTTCATTGACGTTCAAAAGGGCAACACCTAATACAGCACAATTGGTTGTGATAAGTGGCAGGTAAATACCTAAAGCTCGATGTAATGATGCACTGGTTTTTTGAACCATCATCTCAGTAAACTGCACGACGACAGCAATGACCAAGATAAAACTCATGGTTCTTAGATAGTTGAGGTCGAAAGGCTTTAATAAGAACTCATTGGTTAAAAAGCTGAGAATACTAGCTAGGGTCAACACAAACGTTGTCGCCATGGACATACCAATGGCTGAGGCGAGCTTGCTTGATACTCCCATAAAAGGGCACAAACCAAGGAATTTTACTAACACAAAGTTATTGACTAACACGGTGCCAATTAACAGTAAGAGATAGTCTGTCATTACTACACTTTTTAATTCAGATATTAGTTGTATTATCTAAGGTTTAGGCTTGAGAAACAACGGATAAAAAAAAGGGTTATGTAAATATTAACCCTAATTTGTAAGATTGGACTGACATTGGTCGATTATTTATCTGTTTTAGCGATAATTTCTGGCCTAGCAATATAATAACCTTGTAATCCGTCGACTAACATTTTTTCTAATGTGAGTTTCTCATCTTGTTTTTCAACGCCTGTGGCTATGACTTTAATCCCAATTCTGCGTGAAATATCAACAATCATTCTGACAAAGAATTTGTTGTTATTATCTTGATCAATGTTTTCGCTGTAACTGCTGTCTAATTTAATGACATCTGGTTTTACTTCGCGGAAAAATTTAAACGAAGAAAAGCCTAATCCGAAATGTTGAATGGCCACTTTTGCGCCCACTTTATGCATTTCGTTGACGAAACGGCGACTGGCAGTGACATTTTTTTGCATACCAGATTCATTAAGCTCAAATACGATTCTTGCTGAGGTAGAGCGGTGACTCGACAATATATCGCGTAACCATGACACAAACACTTCTTGTAAGGCTGATGAGGCACTAATGTTAATACCGAAGTTACCCGTTAGGCTAGGGTTTGAATTTAATAGTTGTAGTGTGTGCACCACAATCATTTTATCTAAATCCACATTTAGCCCATGACGTTCTGACATGGCAATAACACTGGCAGTGGGCAAGTTTGAGCCTTCACTATTATAAAAACGGGCAAATAACTCTCGATAAACATCCACTTGATTGTTACAAGGTAAAATAGGCTGCTGGAAAAACTTGATGCCTTTACGATTAATTAATTCATTAATGGTCACTTTCCAGTGATCGTCGCCCAATTGCTGATTACCAGAAAACTTCTCGAGTATATGGTAACGATTAGGCCCCGATGTTTGAGCAATGCTGACTGCAGTATCTGCAAGTGTCAGCAGGGCATGAGAGTCACAGTTTTGTTCAAACGGCACCATTCCGCTATGGGCGATGCTGTCGGTATCAACTGTTTGAGCATATTCATCCAGGTAACGTTTTAAGCTGACTAAAAACTGCTCGCCTTCTTTAACGGTAATATCGTTGATAAATAGCGCAAAATCACTGCTCGATACTCGATAATATTCATTGACCCCAGTTTTGGCTGCTGCTTGACGTATGCACGTAGCAATTTTGCTTAGGTAATCATCGCCAGCTTCACGGCCATGAAGCTGATTGATACTTGATAATTCGGCGGCTTTAATAATGCAAAGCACCCCAAATTGTTGTTTATCTGAATCAGTAATCGTTTTTAAATAATCATTAAATCGACGACGAGTAGAGAAGCCCGTTACAGGATCTTGATATGCAGCTTTGGTTAATAAGTCGTTTTCTTTATGGAAGTTACCAATACTGGTTTTCAGCTCAATTCGGCTTTTCTCAAGAGCAACGCCAATGGGTTTTAATGAACCACGTAAGCGTGAGGTCTCAACAGCCTGAAAAGACAGGTTGGGGATATTATCTACGTAATCACAAATGTATTTTATGCCACGGCGATGAATGGCCATAAGTATTGCAAAGCTAATCATTATCAACAAGTAAGCGACAATTGTTAAGGTTGCTGCTTTTTCAAGGTTGACAAAACTTGCTGAAATTACCGAACTCGTACTCAGTCTGACTTGTAGTCGGCCTTGTGAGAATGCTTTTGTATGGCCAAGTTCAATTTTAAAAATGGTATCTTCAAAATTGCCTTCAGCTTTAGCGAGTGAACCAAACGTGAAGTTCTTATCACTGTCACTTTCATGTATGTATTGAAAGAATTGAAAAGTAAACTGTTGAGAAAGTAATTCATATAGTGATTTGCCGTCACCTGTCCAATCAGACATTTGATTAACATATTCAGCGTACTTTTCAGTCGCTATAGAACCTTGGCGTTGCATTTCTTTATTTTCTAGATCGTAAATCCGATAAAGTAATAATCCGAAAATGACAAATAAAACTAATTGGAAAGATTTTGATAAACCCATGAATAGTCCATTTCCTATAATACACAGTTGTCTTCATTCAATTTTGGTATAGCGGAAAAATAAAAAGCTACAACAAATAAAGGAGTTAACGAATAGAATTGTAGTGTAATTTACAAAAAAATATAAGGGAATTAAAAAAAGATAGTAATAGGAGGAAGGTAGTAATTTTAACGATTGAATTCTTCTTGGCTCCCCAGACTGGACTCGAACCAGTGACATACGGATTAACAGTCCGCCGTTCTACCAACTGAACTACAGGGGAATTGAAGAATATATAAGAATTGGCTCCCCAGACTGGA
>NZ_JBFRJQ010000034.1:0-13202 GCF_041468985.1 Shewanella sp. 10N.286.52.A9
TATTAAATCTTAAATAAAAAAAGAATAATTAAAAAATCGGCATATTAATGATGGTTAACCTTTAAATCTATATTTGTTATTGTTATAAAATTGAAATTGTGACTTGTATCTATATATAAAGTAATAAGGTGATAATGATTAAATGGTATTTTAAATATACCTTATGAATTTTCTTGTGATTATTTTGCGGAGTTATTTATATGGTTTGTAATAATTTGTTGCGGTTGTGGAATAAATTGGTTTCAATAACTGGTGGTTTAATTTTTCTTTTAATTTGATAAAATTTAAGTTGTTGATTTTTATTATTTTGTTTTGTCGATAATATTATTTTTAGTCTGAGTTTTAGTTTGGCGAGTGATCTATAATTAGTAGTGTTACCAAGGTAAAACTTTTATTGGATTCAATAATGTCTGTGGTTTAATAAGGTTGTAATATTTTCAAAATTCTATGTGGTTTTTAATTTAAATAGTTTATTTGTTTTTATTTAAATGAGATTCATATTTGATTTTGTATATATTAAAATTATCTTTATTAGTATTTTAAAAGGTTTAAAGTTGTAACTTAATATAGTCTATGTAAGTTTATATTTATTACTCATTGTCAAAAAATTTTGGTAAGTATATTTTGGCTTGCTGATTAACTAATCTTCAGCAGTACAGATGGTAAATTTTTCAGCTGATACGCCGAGTTTTTCCGAAAAATTAGATACCAAACAAGCCGTGGTTTTCTCATCATCTTCCTCTAGCATATGTTTCTCAACACATGCCCGCATCACCTCGCGAAATACCGATTCTACTTTTGCTTCTGATTGATTTACACAGCTGGCCATTTTGGTAAATTCATCATCCGCTTTCATTTGATTAACGGACATTTGAATCACCATATCTAATTGTTCAGCGGTGAGCTCTTCTGAGAGGGGGGAGCTTGCCATTGTAGATGATGACAGTAACAGAGTGACAATAATCGCGGCTTTCATGTATTAATCCTTTAATGTAATGTCCATATTGATCGCTAATGCTATAGCGCTAACTACACAGTATAGCCTAATAACATAAGCGTTATTACTAGCTGATTTTAATGGGCTTGCTACAATCGTAGGCATTCACCAAGCCGTTATTAATGGCTATCACAATTTGTAAACTGTATCTGCCATTCGGTTAATCTTGCTGGAGACGACATGCTGACACGTTCAGATGATTTAGAAATATTACTTACTGTTGTCGATAGTGGCGGTTTTTCAGCTGCGGCAGAGCACTTGGATATTCAAGTGGCACGAGTATCACGTTCTGTTAGTCGAATAGAGCAACAACTTGGCGTGACGATATTAAACCGCACCACTCGACGAGTTGATTTAACCGATGAAGGTCGTCAGTTTGTTGAGTCTATTCGCAATGGGCTGCAATGCCTTAATCAAGCAGAGCATGACTTGATTTGCCGTGGCGATTTACCCAAAGGACGGTTGCGAGTTAATGCTGCTAGTCCATTTGTATTTCACCAATTAATCCCATTAATTCATGAATTCAAAGAGGCATATCCAGATATTGAATTAGAAATCACCTCTAACGAGGGTTATGTCGACTTATTAGAAAAGCACACGGATGTCGCTATTCGTATTGGTGAACTTGCTGATTCTACTTTGCATGCCCGCTTATTGGGTCACAGTATGTTGTATTTCGTGGCGACACCTGAATACTTGCAAAAGCGTGATATTCCAAAGCAGGTTTGTGAGTTAAATTATCATAATTTAATTGGTTTTAGTGAGCCTAAAGTGCTGAATCAATGGCCGCTAAAGGGCGGGTACACAGCTGTGCCTGCGATGACATGTAGTAGTGGAGAAACCATTCGACAATTGGTGTTAGCTGGCCATGGTATTGGCTGTTTATCTGGGTTTATGGTGAACAAAGATATTGAGGAAGGGCGGTTAGTGACCTTGCTTGAGTCTGAAAAACTGGTCAATGCTGGCTGTCGTCAGGTCAATGCTGTGTATTATAAATCATCTTCTGTGGCGAAGCGCATTTCTGCTTTCATTGACTTTATCCAACCTAAATTAACGTTATAAGCCAAGCCATTCACACTTTTTAAAGGCATTTACATGAAATCGATAATGGATTATTTGCGGCTCATTTTGTTTGTTAGTGGCGTACTGCTTGGGGTGCAAGTGCCTGCTTTTGTCGATCAATACGGTCAACGTTTACAAGCGCATACTCAAGAAGCCAAATTAAGCCTGGATCAATTTCAGCGAGATGCTGATCGGTTTTTTGCGGGTGATATCCAGCGGCTTATTCAGCATTATCAACAAAACCCTGATCAAGTTGTCAATGCTGGCGGAGACAGTATTGAAGCCATTTATCAGCGGTATCAATTACTCAATGGCGCCTTAAATCAATTTAACCAAACCGCTTACAGCGGTTTTGAACAAGTGGCTTTCGAGCCATTAGAGGATATTCGCCAAGAGGTTTGGCAAAATTTTAGCCATACCATTATGTTGGACACCAGAGCGATTGCTATAGGCTTAGTCATTGGCTTTATATTATCCCTAGCTTGTGAATTATGTCTTGTGGGCTGCGGTAAAGGATGCCGACATGCGTATCGGGCGATGAAACCTAAAGCTAAGATGAATACCGAGTAATAAAGAGCCACGAGAAGTTAAGTGAAGCATAGCGAGCATACCAGAATAGCAGCGAGTGCTTTAGTGGCTACATTCACGTTTATTGGATAAATTAACCATACAATTCTTCGGTGTTTGTTTGAAGGATTTCGTTTTATGCTAGTCATTATGTTAATCATCATTTCACTTGATTAAGGATATCCCATGATAGAACAAGGACACACATTACCTGCAGGCATCTTATCTGAGTTAACACCAGACGGAATGCTCAATCACAATGTGAGTGATTTTTTTGCTGATAAGAAAGTGGTGTTGTTTGCAGTACCTGGTGCATTTACGCCAACTTGCTCAGAATCCCATTTACCGGGTTTTGTGATTTATGCCGATCAGCTTAAAGCCAAAGGAGTTGATGTCATTGCCTGTGTTTCAGTGAATGATGCCTTTGTAATGAAAGCATGGGGAGAGGCGCAAAATGCCTCTGAACTGACCATGCTTGCTGATGGTGATGCGAGTTTCACTAAGGCACTAGGCTTAGATATGGATACTGCTGGGTTTGGTGGTATTCGTTCGCAACGTTATGCCATGGTTGTTGATAATGGTGTTGTGACGACCTTGAATGTGGAAGCGCCGAAATCTTTTGAAGTCAGTACTGCTGAAGCGATATTAGCGGTTTTGTAAATATTACGAGAGAGATTAGCTTTTAAAGGCGACTGATATAGTCGCCTTTTTTATTCAAATTTAATCCACCTTATCCAAGAGTTGTGTCGTAAACGTATAACTGTATTAATTTATTTTTAGGGCCATCACTGATTCTTGATCTTGGTGCAATCGAGTCAATCCTTTCAGCTACCAGTATGATATTTACGAGCTAGATAAATTCAAATTAATCTGAAATACATTGATCTAAATCAAATACATGTTTAGTATTCTTTTAAAACATGCATTTTAAATACATATTAGAGGTTGTTTATGTTAGATCAGCATACCAAAGACGTTGTTAAGAGCACGATTCCGTTATTAGAAGCAGCAGGCCCAGCGCTAACCACACACTTTTATCAACGTATGTTTGAACATAATCCCGAGTTAAAAGATGTATTTAACTTGGCTCATCAACACACTGGCGGTCAGCCAGTTGCCTTATTTAATGCCGTGGCAGCCTATGCCAAAAACATAGATAACTTAGAAGCACTTGGCGCTGCCGTTGAGCGTATTGCCCATAAACATACTGGTTTTTTAATTAAGCCTGAGCAATATGCCATTGTTGGTGGTCACCTACTTGCGACCCTTAAAGAACTCGGCGGTGATGCAGTAACCGAAGAAGTATTGACGGCATGGGGCAATGCATATGGTTTTTTAGCGGATATTTTTATCAATCGAGAAGCGCAGCTTTATCAGCAAACCGCTGCCAAAACGGGTGGTTGGGAAGGTAAGCGCCGTTTTGTTGTAAAGGCTAAAACAGTAGAGTCTTCAGTGATTACTTCATTTTTATTAACGCCTGAGGACGGTGGATCGGTTGTCGATTTTACGCCTGGGCAGTACTTAAGCGTGTCGCTTGAGCATGAACAGCTTGAGTTTACTGAAATTCGTCAATACTCATTATCGGATGCGCCAAACGGGAGTAGCTACCGCATAAGCGTGAAGCGTGAAGCGGAAGGTAAAGCTTCAAATTTACTGCATGATCATTATCATGTTGGTGATGTGATTGAGCTTATAGCCCCAGCTGGTGATTTTGTACTTTCTGCACAAGCTGATACGCCAGTGGTATTACTATCTGCTGGAGTGGGGGTGACACCAATGAAGAGTATGCTTAATCAGTTATTGTCTCAATCTCACCAAGCAGATATTACGTGGGTTCATGCCTGTGAAGACGGTGCGCAGCATGGCTTTAAAGATGCGATAAAAGCTAAGCGCAATGCCAATACTCACCTTGAAAGTTATGTGTGGTATCGTCAACCGTTAGCGACAGATTTACCCGCTGAAGACTTTGATTTTGAAGGGACAGTTGCACTGGAAAATATCGCTGAGCGTATTGTGCCAAATGCACAGTATTATTTCTGTGGCCCTATTGGGTTTATGAAGGCGATTAAGCAGCAGTTACTCGCGCTTAATGTGCCAGAGTCGCAAATTCATTACGAAGTGTTTGGCCCACATTCAGACTTATAAACAGAGTATTAACCAATCTGAAAAAGCGACTCACTATTTACGCTATAGCAGTCGCTTTTTTGGTATCAAACTTTGGGCAGTCAACAAGCTCAATAGCATTAACTATTATCTATTGGCAACCATACTTGTGCTTTTAAGCCGCCTTCTGGACGATTACTCAATTCAATTTTTCCGTGGTGGCGGTCAATAATCCGTTTTACTATCGCTAAACCTAGGCCAGAGCCCACTGAGCCACGGGCGCTGTCGCCTTGGGTGAATGGTTGAAATAGTTCATCGATTTTAGCTTCGTTAATGCCAGGGCCATTGTCTTCGACAATAAAGCTGACGTATTTGGGCTTATGTTTAGAGCTGATTTTTATCCAGCCGCCACCATAGCGAAAGCCATTTTCGACTAAATTACTCAGTACTCGTTTAATAGCGATACTTTGAAAAGGCACTAATGGACAATCTTGTAAATCTAACTCGATTTCACCATCACGATTAACCTCTTGCTGGCTAATTTCTTGGATTAAGCGATTAATCTGATTCGGCTCGCGCACGCTTTCTTGATCATGACGAACATAAGCAATGAATTGCTTAATGATGTCATCCATATCCTCGATATCATTAATAATACCTTCTTGAAGATACTTGTCCTCATCGACCATCATCTCTGAGGCAAGACGAATGCGTGTCAGCGGGGTGCGTAAATCGTGCGAGATCCCTGCCATCAACAAGGCTCTGTCTTGCTCCAATTGCTTCATGCTATGAGACATTTGGTTAAAGGCGTGGGTCACTTCAACGATTTCAGATGAGCCGCTTAATGGTAAAGGTTTTGGAAACTCACCTTTGGAAACTGTCACCGCTGCTTGTTGTAAGCGTTTTAACGGTCGATTTAACCGTCGAGCAAATATCCACCCTCCAGCAACACTTAATGCACCAATCACTAATAAGTATAGAGTCAGTGGAGAGAGATCATTTTCATTGAGGCCAGTAAGCGGCACTTTTATCCACAAGGTGGGTGCTTGTGGTGGTCGGATCCAAACTTGTAATTGCGTTCCTTGGGAAAAGCGAACTTCAGCCTCGCCACCTAAGTATTGCGACATTTGTTCAGACAAGAAGCCATAATACGTTGCACTATCAAGCCCTGCTTTGATGGCATCTTGTTGATTGTAGATTTTCATTTCATCGTGGCGTACTTTTGCATTGAGGGCATCGACCATGGTGAGGTGTTCACGGCTAATCGTGACGCCATCGATGAACAACAAATTAATCTGACGGGCAATCAATTGGTTAATTTGTTCGTAGCTAGGTTTGATGAAATATACAGTGACAGATAAGTATGACACTAGCTGATTGATAAGCAGCAAGCTGCCAATCAAGAGAACGGTTTGACTGAAAGAGTTGCGTGGCAGAAAACGCTGCCACCACTTCAGTTTAATTGCCGTTGGCTGGCTAATGGATTTACTCTGGCTAATGGGGAGTTACCCTCTTGCGGTGCCATCAGGCACAAACACATAACCCAAGCCCCACACAGTTTGAATATAGCGTGGATTAGCCGCGTCGACTTCAATTAAGCGACGTAATCTTGAGACTTGAACGTCAATGGAGCGCTCGAGTGCAGAGTAATCACGGCCTCGAGCAAGGTTCATCAGTTTGTCGCGAGATAATGGCTCTCTTGGATGTGATACCAATACTTTAAGCACAGCAAACTCACCCGAAGTCAGTGCAATACTCTTATCGTCGTGGAACATTTCACGAGTGGCAAGGTTCAATGAAAAATCACCAAAGCTGATGACTTCTTCTTGCTGAGCAGGTGCTCCAGGTACTTCCGTGGTTTGACGGCGCATAACGGCTTTAATACGGGCAAGTAATTCACGAGGATTAAATGGTTTTGGTAGGTAATCATCTGCGCCTAACTCTAAACCAATAATGCGGTCTACTTCATCGCCTTTGGCTGTCAGCATCACAATAGGGATTGGGTTCTCTTGCTGACGTAAACGTCGGCAGATAGAGAGTCCATCTTCACCCGGAAGCATTAAATCAAGCACTAAAAGGTGAAAGTTTTCACGTTCTAATAAGCGATCCATTTGTTCAGCATTGGCAGCGCTTCGCACTTGATACCCTTGCTCAAGTAGATAGCGTTCCAATAATGATCTGAGTCGCATGTCATCATCGACAACGAGAATTTTAGATGTTTCCTGGCCCATGAAATATCCTTTAGTCTAAATTTCGGCGCTAAATACCATTAATCAGTTCAATATAGCGAGTTTATTAGAGTGCAAACAAGAGGTGTTACAGTCGATTATGGCAGAACAAGGATAATATGACTAATAATGATAATTAAGTCTATGAAATTATTTATAAATAATGAAGTGAATTTGATTTTTTGAAATTGTAACTAAATCAGTTTTTACGCATTAATCGTGAAAAAGTATCTATGATGCCATCTTCGTTGTGATCCAGTAGAAAGATTAATTGGTCATCATGTAATTTGACATTAAAGGCCGCTGAGGCGATTTCTCCATAACGACTAAAGCCTGTTTGTTGATTGTCGTCATATTGAGTTTGAAAATACACTTCCCCAGAGTCTGATTGGTGCTGATATTGGCCCCACTCCATCCCTGTCAGTTCGTCATCATGTTCAAAGTTGATTTGCAGTTGCACATAAAGGCCATTTTCTAGCATTAGCACTGCATAAAGATCGTCATAGTCTTGGTTGTACCAATAGCCTTCAATTTCTCTTGGTTCTAATTGTTGGTACTCAATCACGTTATCAATTGAGTTATCACCTAAGGTGTCCATGTTTAATTGTAAGCGAGAGGCATCACTGTTGAGGTATACATGGCTTTGATTTCGTTGGGTGAGTAAGGTGATAAAGCCTTTGGTTGGATTATTGCTAAATGTCGGATTAAAGCTGATAGAAAGCGGCAATTCAGAAAACGCTTTCGTGTTAGACAAATTAAAGTAACCCCATTCGGCAAAACTGTTATCTGGCGCCTGCAGGTCTAGACCAATCTGTAAGTAACTGTGGTCATCGTTGATTTGTAAAATTTCAATGTGATCGGTTTGTTGACTAAGCCAGTTACCCACAATATGAGACGGCGGCGAGGCGTTGGCCACCCCACAACAAATGAGCAATATGCAGACGATGCTCTTGTTAAATCGCACTAACCATTGCCCATACATAAAAGCTCCATTTTTATGCCACTCAAAAAACAATAGAGATAAAAAACAGGATCTCAAGTTTAGTAAATGAGCGCTATTGCGCAAACTTATGCCAGTTAAATCGACTCAAAGTCTTATTAATCTTGGTGGATGCGCCTAAATGGGGCTTTGTTCTATTCCTTTATGGTTATCAACTCTACCTATAAAGCTGTATAAGATATTTTATTGATATACCAATCTTGTGGGCCTGTTGGTGTTGGAACGACAGCATCGTCGTCGACTTCTTTTTTGAGTAAGGCGCGTGCCATGGGGGAGTCAATTGAGATATAGCCTTTGGCATCGCCGTAGATTTCGTCGGGGCCGACAATTCTAAAAGTGAGTAGTTTGCCGTCATCGTTTTCAATTTCAACCCAGGCTCCGAAGAATACTTTTCCTTCTTGTTCGGGGGCATATTCGACGACTTTTAACGTTTCGATACGTTTACGTAAAAAACGAACTCGGCCATCTATTTGGCGAAGCAGGCGTTTATTTTCTTTGTAATCTGCATTTTCACTGCGATCGCCAAGGCTGGCTGCCCAGGTAACTTTTTTGGTGATCTCTGGGCGGTATTCTCGCCACAGGTAATTCAGTTCTTTTTTGAGTTTGGTCATCCCTTCAGGGGTGATGAGGTTGGTTTTCACTTGGGTGTGTACTCAATCTGATGGTGAGTTATTGCTTATAAGTGAAATTACCTAAAAGGAATGCCGTTGTCGACACTTAAGTCGATACGAGTCAGTTGTTAGCTGCCCATATTGCGGCTTTGACTACGACGTTGTTGACGCAGCTGTGCTAACTGATCCATTGCAGAGATGACTTTTTGACTTTGATGACATATCACAGCGAGTCTAGTATCAGTGCCTTGAGCTTGTTGGTTATTTTGCAAAGCATCGTTGTCGGTGTGTGATTTGGCGGCTAATTCGTCAGCTTGTTTGAGACACTGCTTGGCGTAGTGCTCAGTAATTTGAATGATTAAGGCTTCTGCTTGAGTCAGGTTGTTACTGTTGATTTCTTTGACAAATAACAGCAAAAAACAGTCGAATAATGCGCTAAACACTGCAGGGGTATCGAACTTAGCTTGTTCGCAAGCGATACGACGAGATGGGTCGATTAATGCGGCGACTAGATTAGCTGTGGTTGTGGCATTCGTTGCGCCTGCAAAAAGGCTGTTAACGTAGGTATCTTGCTGCCAGAATGCGACCAGTTGATGCGACCACTCGGCCTTATCCCACTGTGCGCCCATTGCGTGAATGACTGACATAACAACTCCTACGAAAACAACATGACATGAGTGTAAAACGCGTTTATCTGAATAGCTTTCTTGGCATTGGTATAACCTTAAATGCGTGAGTAAGCTCAGCTAAATAGTCATTAGCCAATAACGCAATGGCCAGATAAAAACCGGTTTCTGCATTGATTTTTGCAAGCTCTAAACAGCGACCCGCCCAAGGTAGCATGTGTTGCTGTAACAACACCTGAATAAACTGGGTTAATTGCTGCTCATCGACATCAGATTCAGGATTGGTTTTAGCCTCAACGAGTTGGGAAAAACTTGAATCTAATACGCTAAAGAACAAGCCAATATGATCAACGGGTTGTGGCATCTCAAGTTCGAAACTCACGCCGTACTGCTTGTAAAAATCAATTAATGCGATAGTTGATGCATCAAAATGTACTTGATCTTCACCTAAGTAAGCAGAGCCTTGTGGTATCGCTTTAGGTTCACCTGGACCGAAAAATAGCTGACCATAGTCAACTTTTAAGTCCATTAGGTGCTCAGATTCATCCCATTGATTGAGGTACGCTGTTAGAGCGTCACGTCCTTGTTGATTGTCACTGCGATTGGCAAATTCAGGCCAAGTAGCAGCAACGTCATTGTCTTTGAAGTTTGCAATAAGCTCTGCTTCAGGATAATGACAAAAAAGGTTATGCAGAATACGGGCTACGGCTTGGTATTCACATAACTGCTCAACTGACTGTTCAATACTCATGTTACTTTTCCTCAAAAAGGGCAGTGGTCTATGACCACTGCCAGATCTGATTAGACTTCTTTCGGGTTCAAGATATTACCCGCACCGCCACCTGCTGGTTGACCATTGCGATTCGCTTTGATGATCAAGTTCGGGGTAGTGATTGATGGGTTTGGTAATGGTGCAATATGACCGTCACCTGAACCATACTTAGCTTGAATGTTTTCTGTTGTATCAAAGTCTAGTGCACGTAATGGGCAAGACTCAACACACACTGGCTTACGGCCTTCAGCTAAACGGTCATAACAACCGTCACACTTGGTCATCACTTTACGTTCTTGATCAAGTTGTGGCGCATCGTATGGACAAGCACGAGAACAGCTTTCACATGCAATACATAGCTCTTCTGCTACAAGCACTAAACCGTCTTCACGACGTTTGTGCATCGCACCAGTAGGACAAGCTTTAACACATACAGGCTCGCTACAGTGGTTACAACCTACAGACATGTAGTAAGCAAATACGTCTTGCTCAAAAGTACCTGTTGCAGGGTCAACATTCCATGTACCGCCACCGTATTCGTAAACACGACGCCAGTTAACGCCGTTTAGGCTTGGCACGCCATTTTCAACTGGCTTAGTGGCATTACGGATTTGCTCGCCTTGTCTGTCTTTACAAGAGATATGGCAGGCTTTACACCCTGTACATTTAGTCGAATCGACATAAAAACTATATTGGATAGCATCGCTCATTGTAGCGCTCCCTTATAAAACTTTACGAATTTGAACACGGTTAGTGTGTTGTGGATTACCTTTAGCCACTGGGCTAGGCATGTATTTGGTTAGCGAGTTAATTGCGCCACCAATATCAACCACTTTACCTGTTGAGCCAGTACGGCCGTTTGGATCTGGTAAGAACCAAGCACCTTGACCAAGAGCTACAACACCCGGTACAACACGAGGAGTAACACGTACTACAACTTCAATTGAACCACGATCGTTATACATCTCTACTTTGTCGCCAGAAGCAACGCCGTATTGTTGTGCATCAATAGCGTTCATCCATACTGCATCTTCAACTGCTTCACGTAACCAAGGTACGTTATGGTAGCTAGAGTGAGTACGACCTTTAGTGTGATAGCCCGCTAATTGCAGTGGGTAATCTTCTTTAGTGTCTTCATCTTCATAACCGTCCCACGTTACTGTGTACTGAGGGATAGCAGTGATGGTGTCGCCTTTAACTTTGTTCTGTTCCCAGTTAGCCGCGCGCCATGCAAGTTCTGCAGAATGAATTTCGATTTTGCCTGATGGCGTACCTAGTGCTTCACCGCCATTAACAAAACCTTGTAGTGCAACGTTGCGGTTTTCCATGTTCTTACGGAAGAAACCAATTTCTTGTGCTTCTTTGTAAGTTGACGGGAACGCAGGGCTCACACCTAAGTTTTTGCTGTTTTCACGGGTTTGTTGGTATAGCTCTTCTAGCCATTCGTCTTCAGTTTTACCTTCGGTAAACTCAGCGCCAACACCCATTTTTTCAGCGATTAATGCTGCAACTTGGTACATAGACTTACAGTCCCAAATTGGGTCTACTGCAGCTTTCATTGCTGTGATGTAACCCATTGCACCTGAAGCGTAAGAATCATCAACTAAGTCGTTAGATTCTAACCAAGAGGTATCAGGAATGATGATGTCGGCAAATTTAGCGCCTGGTGTCATCCAACAATCACAAGAAACAATCAGTTCAACGCCGCTTTCATCTTTTAAGATTTCTGCAGTGCCGTTGATGTCAGCATGCTGGTTTAATAGCGAGCTGTCCGATGCTGAAATGATCACTTTGATGTTAGTACCAAGTGGCGTATCTAAATCATCAGTACCCGTAATACCGTGGGTACGTGCCGTCATGGTTTCGCCATTGTGAATCGCTTCTGACCAAGTGAAGAAAGAGATTTTTTCTTTCACTGGGTTAGTGCCTGTTGGGATAGAACCACGGAACATGTTAGTCATGTTTGGTAGCTCACCGTTTGATGAACCTTCACGACCTAATTTACCGGCTAATACACCTAGCATGTAGATAGCACGAACGGTTTGCTCACCGTTAGCTTGGCGGTTAACACCAGCGCCAGCAATGATGTATGGCTTTTCAGATGCCATTAAGTCATCAGCGACTTTCTTGATGTTAGCTTCAGAAATACCAGTGATTTTTGCTGCCCACTCAGGAGTGCGCGCTTCACGGTCAGCGAACTTGCCTTGGCCCATGATGTAATCGTGGTAGTTCTCTTCTGAATCCATCGCAGCAGCGTATTCGATTTTCTTCGCATCGCCACTGTTTAAGAAGATTTGCTTTTGCGCTTCAATTGACGCTGCGTCGTAACCGACACTGTTCTTGTTGATGAAGTCGATAGAGTTTGCATCAACCCAGCCTGAGCTGATCATCAAGTAAGCAATTGCTTCTGCTAATGCAGCATCCGTACCTGGACGGATTGGTAACCAAGATGATTCTTTACCCGTCATTGAGTCAGTGTAACGAGGGTCAATCATGGTGACTTTAAGGCCATTTGCACGTTGCAATGCCTGTAAGTAGTCATAACCTTCGCCAGAGCCTGATTGACGAATTTCACTTGGGTTGTAAGCAAAACCCAGTAAAAAGTCACTGCTTTCTAACGTGACAGTTGCAGAACCTGATGTACTGCCAGTACCAAAGGTATGCTTAGCCGCTTCAGTTTGTTGTGCCCAAGAATAGTTACCGAAGTATTGTAAACAACCGCCAACTAGGTTGAATAAACGGTTAAAACATCCGTTAGATGCAAAACCGTAGTAAGCGCCAGAGCCGTAGCTTCTGAAAATTGCTTTGTTACCGTGCTCAGCGATCACTGAGTTTAACTTGCTACCAATCGTTTCTGCAGCTTCATCCCAAGTGATTGGCACGAATTTACCTTCGCCACGTTCACCAACACGTTTCATAGGTGATTTTAAGCGGTCTAATGCGTAAGTACGTTGACGTAGTGAGCGGCCACGGGCACAAGCACGAACTTGGTGCATACCGTAAACATCTTCTACTTCATGGTCCGTTTCAACGCGGGTAATCATCCCGTCGCGGCTATATACTTTAACTGGGCAGTTTGAGCCACAGTTAACGAGACATGCAGACCAAGTTAGTGCTTCATCAACAGGTGGTTGCGGCGGTAGTGGCTCAGCATCTTTTGAGCTTGAATTACAGCCCGTTACTGTTGCAGCACAACCCAATGCAGCACTCATTTTTAAGAAACTTCTGCGTTCCAT
>NZ_JBFRJQ010000035.1:0-89028 GCF_041468985.1 Shewanella sp. 10N.286.52.A9
TATCTCAGGACGGGACAAATTTATACATAAAAAAGGCGAACTATTCAGTTCGCCTTTTTTTTATGTTAATACTTTATTGAAATATTAAAAACCGGCATCTTTACTTACTTTTTTAATATAGCCTCAAACTGTTTCATCGCTTGTTCGAACTTAGGCTTAATTAAAATTTGGCAATAGGGCTGCTCTGCATTATTGGCAAAATAATTTTCATGAAAACTCTCTGCTTGATAAAACGCTTCAAACATTGTTACTTCTGTCACAATAGGTTTAGGCCAAATACCTTGCTGAATCAGTTTACTGATAGCAATAGTCGCAGCATCAACTTGTTTGGCATCATGAGTAAAAATAACCGAACGATATTGAGGGCCTTTATCATTGCCTTGACGATTTAATGTCGTCGGATCATGAATCGCAAAAAATACTGCAAGTAATGTTTGATAACTTATCACGCTAGGATCATAAGTCACTTGAACAACCTCTGCGTGGCCAGTAGTTCCACTGGTGACCGCTTCATAATGCGCATCTTCAGTTCCACCGCCGCTATAGCCAGAAATTACAGATTCAACACCGTCTAGACGTTGGAATATCGCTTCGATACACCAAAAACAGCCAGCACCGAAAGTTGCTAGCTCCATCGACTTTGCTTTTGCTGAACGTTCATTTTCAATTTCTTCTTTGCTTTTAAACACCATCGAAGTTGAATTGACACAATGACGTGTATTTTTACCCGTTAACATTTCGCCTTTAAAAACATGGCCAAGATGGCCACCGCATTCGTGGCAGGTAATTTCTGTGCGTTGACCATCAGCATCCAGCGTTCTATCTATAGCACCGTGAATTTCGTCATCAAATGCTGGCCATCCACAGTAAGCATTAAATTTAAATTCGCTTTTATATAATGGGTTTAAGCATTTTTTACATAAGTACAAGCCTTCTGCATCATGATTGACGTACTCTCCACTAAATGGACGTTCAGTTCCTTTTTGCTCAATGACATACTTTTCAAACTCAGTTAATTCGTTCATTTGCATCGTCCTAACTTCAATCTAGACCTTCATACTTTAAAGCAATTTTTCAGATATGGCAGTATGCCGAATAAAGATCACTAATTCGACTTATTAGACCTGTTTTTACTTCAAAAAATTGCGACAAAGTGTGACCAAGGTTAAAATCAGCATGGGTCAAATAAAACAATAAGTAGAAAATATGAAATTAGAAACCATTGATTACCGCTCAGAAGATTGCGCAAAGCAATTTGTTGAGTCATTACGTGAGACCGGATTTGGTGTTTTATCAAATCACCCTATTAGCAAAGAGCTCGTAGAAACCATCTATAAAGAATGGTATGAGTTTTTTCAATCAGAACAAAAACAGGATTTTCTGTTTAAACCTGAAACCCAAGATGGCTTTTTCCCAGTATCAATATCTGAAACGGCAAAAGGACATACAGTAAAAGATATCAAAGAATATTTTCACGTATACCCTTGGGGTCGTATTCCTGAATCATTAAAACAGAATATTCTTGCTTACTATAAACATGCAAATCAGCTCGCCGCTGAACTACTCGGCTGGATTGAACAGTATGCGCCTGAGGACGTCGCCAAGCACTTCTCTATTCCTTTACCTAAAATGATTGAAGATAGTCAAAAGACATTATTAAGAGTGTTGCACTATCCACCAATGTTAGGTGATGAAGAACTGGGTGCAATCCGAGCAGCAGCCCATGAAGATATTAACCTTATCACTGTCTTACCAGCAGCGAATGAACCAGGATTGCAGGTTCAAACCAAGGACGATACTTGGATTGATGTCCCAAGTGACTTTGGTAATATCATTATTAATATCGGCGACATGCTACAAGAAGCCTCTGGTGGTTATTACCCTTCGACATCGCATCGTGTGATCAATCCAGAAGGCACTGATAAAACTAAATCAAGGATCTCTTTGCCACTATTTTTACATCCTAACCCTGAAGTTGTGCTTTCTGAACGCTATACTGCAGACAGTTATTTAATGGAAAGATTAAGAGAACTTGGTGTAATTTAAGTTTGTTAACGTTTCCAAGCAGTTTAAAGCGTCTTTTGGCGCTTTTTTTTATCTTTTAGAGGCATAACAAGGTAGAATATGCCCCCCTTGTAAGTAGTGGTTTAAAAAAGGCAAACTCATGGCAATTCAATGGTACCCAGGACACATGCACAAAGCTCGTAAAGAGATTGAAGAGGCAATGCCTCAAGTCGATCTTGTCATCGAGGTTTTAGATGCACGTATTCCATACAGTAGCGAAAACCCTATGGTGTCAACGTTAAGGGGCGATAAGCCATGTATCAAATTACTCAATAAATCTGACTTAGCCGATCCTGAAGTCACTGCTCGCTGGATTGAATACCTTGAACAAGAGCAAGGCGTTAAAGCAACAGCCATTACCACGCTTCAACCAGGTCAAGTTAAGAGCATTCCTGATATTTGTCGTAAATTAGTACCAGCTCGAGACAAAGTAGAAAAAGATATACGTACGATGATTATGGGGATCCCAAACGTCGGAAAATCAACCATTATCAACACACTGGCTGGCAGAACTATCGCTAAAACCGGTAATGAGCCCGCTGTGACTAAACGTCAGCAGCGTATTAATCTCAAAAATGGCATTGTACTATCAGACACGCCAGGCATCTTATGGCCAAAAGTTGACAATGAATCAAGTAGTTACCGCTTGGCAGTAACCGGTGCCATTAAAGATACCGCAATGGAATACGAAGATGTTGCTATGTTTGCGGCAGAATATTTCTTACAAGCTTATCCTATAGCGATTTGCGAGCGATACAAGCTCGCCGAGCTTCCGGAAACCGATATAGAATTACTCGAAGCGATTGGCCGTAAACGTGGTGCACTTAGACCTGGTGGCCGTATCGATTTACATAAGGCGTCTGAATTATTACTGCATGAATTCCGCTCAGGAAAAACAGGTTTACTAACACTAGAAACGCCTGAAATGGCAGAAGTTGAAAAAGCCGAAGTCGCTAGACTATTAGCTGAAAAAGAGGCGTTAAAGCAACAAAAACTTGAACAAGAAAAGCTAAAACGCTCAGGCAAGCGACACCAACAAGGTTAACGAACAAAAAAGGCTTACCACTCGGTAAGCCTTTATTTTAAAACATCTTGTTTACAACATTTTCTTTGCCAACTGACTTAAACTCGCTTCAAGCAAATCAAGAACTAATTCAAA
Source organism: Shewanella sp. 10N.286.52.A9 (assembly GCF_041468985.1). Lineage (NCBI taxonomy): Bacteria > Pseudomonadati > Pseudomonadota > Gammaproteobacteria > Alteromonadales > Shewanellaceae > Shewanella > Shewanella sp. 10N.286.52.A9. Next base: position 3,224 of record NZ_JBFRJQ010000035.1, read on the forward strand.
ACCTTGCTCGCCACCATAGTAAGGATCAGGCACTTCCCTTGCTTCCCCTTCCGTATCTGTAAAAGATAATATCAACTGCAGTTTATGTTGATATTGAGCAGGACAACGCCTCAGTAAGTCATTTAGATTATTCTTGTCTGCCGCAAGTATTAAATCAAAGTGTTCAAAGTCGCTATCGAGTACTTGCCGCGCCTGCATATTGGTAAAATCTAATCCTCTCTTCTCACCTGCTGCTATAGAGCGAGGATCTGGTGGATTGCCTTGATGATATGCAGCTGTCCCCGCCGAATCAATTTCTACCGTTAATGAAAATGATTTAGCCTGCGAACGAAACACCGCTTCAGCGCTGGGTGAGCGGCAAATATTACCTAGACAGACAAACAAAACCGATTTTATCTTGCTGAAATCCACTTTACTGGTAACGTTACGTGTATTAGTCAAGCTCACTAAATTACTCCTCACCGTGTTAACGGCTCAATTCTATATAAACCTAAACATAAACTCTATTGCTCATACTTATTCATTATTCTTGTTATTGTTATTGTTATTGTTATTGTTATTGTTATTGTTATTGTTATTGTTATTGTTATTGTGACTCTCTAACACGCAGAAAATGAGCGAACCGTGGAATGCCATTTTTAGTGAGTCCTAAATATTGATAAGTAATAATAGCGCCCAAAGGAGGCGGATTACGTCGTAGCTCATTAGAAAAACCAGAACCAAGATTAAATTGTTTTCCATTTGGCATTTCAACCTTAAGTGACCCCATCAAGCCTTCGAACTTTCCTTTGCCTTCATTAAAACCAATAACTCGCGCTTCAGCATCATATTTAGGTTTTAACTTTACAATATTCTGACTGCGGCCAATTTGATAATACCCAGATTTAAGATGAAGCATTAACCCTTCACCATTGTTTGCAATAACATGATCAAGTTGAGCCATTAATTGCGCTGTAGAGACAAGCTCCTGTTGCTCTATCGCCTCAATATATCTGCTTTCTAAGGCTATTTGTTGCATTGCATTTACGCGCTCAACAAACATCCCCCCATGCTCTGGCAAGTCAAAAATCATATATTTTACCAACTTCCACTCAGCATGATGTGAATGTGAACTGCGAGCTAACGCTGATACCGCATCAAATTCACCTTGCTTAATCCAAAGTTCTCCATCTAATGCTGTTTTGGGGAAATCTGCAGTAAACCAATCGGGTAAAATCATGACTCTTCCCGAACGCGACAGCATTTGATTTCCATCCCAATAGCCTCTTACTCCATCAAGCTTTTCACTGATCAAGTATTGAGTAACATCGGTGTCGGTTTGGTAACGCATAGCGAGTTGGAGCGCGGGCTTATTATTAGCATCTACGGCATCTGAAATCAGCAAAGCCATAAACACAATTAAGACTGACAATATAAATCGAAACATAGTAGCATCCTTGCTAATTTGAGTGATGGTGGTGGCAATATCCTATCGTACTTATTTTACGGTTCTTTATTTATTGAACTCATTGATTATACTAACCATTTTAAAAACCAATATTTAAAATGATTAATGATTCAAATACAGTTTAGTCAAATATGGCTGATTTGCTTATTTAGCTTACAATGCTAAAGGTTTAGGACATATCATCAATAATTAGGTCACCTATGAAACCCACTAATAATCACGGTATTAAACGCATCATACGAGCAACAGGTTTTTCATTTAAAGGGTTAACCAGCGCTTGGAGAAACGAAGCTGCTTTTAGACAAGAACTAATATTATGTCTTTGCCTTGTTCCCATCGCTTTAATAGTCGATGTCAGTGTGATTGAAAAAATCCTCATGATCATGACACTATTTATTGTACTGATAACTGAACTACTTAACTCAGCGATAGAAGCCGTGGTCGATCGCATTAGCGATGAAATTCACCCACTAAGCGGCCAAGCAAAAGATGTTGCCTCTGCAGCAGTATTTCTCAGTTTATTATTATGTGGACTGACTTGGATAGGGATTTTAACTCATGCTTACCTGCTTTAACCTATTCACAATTTAGCGGTTCAGCCATAATGTGTTCAGGCTTTCATGCAATACGGTTTAATAAACCAATAACTTTTTCAATTTCATTCATTCGCTCACTTGTTAGCGCATAGGATGCATAAACGTGGCGCCGGATTTCTTTCACATCACAAACTCGATGCAATTTGCCGCAGGCAATATCCTCTGTCACCATAACTTCAGGTAAAAATGCACACCCTTTATTTTGGATAATAAAGTCATGGGCAATTTGCGCTGAACTCGTATGCAAAACGGGTAATGGAAGTGCTGTTAACTCTTGTGCATGAGTAATATTAAAAGCAGTGCCCCAATCCACTTTGACATAGTGCGAAAGAGCCAAATCAGAGATATGCAAATTAGCTTGAGTGGAAACAAGTAATAAATTTACTTGGCTTAAGGTAATTGTATCAATGCCATCAATATGGAAAGGATCGAAGCTTAATGCGATGTCCAGTGTCGTTTCTGCCATCTTTTTTGCCATCACAGCTGAAGTAATCACATCAGTACGAAGCGACAGGCCGTGTTCAGTTTTATATAAAGGTTGTATTGCCGTTTTTAAATAACTTTCCCAAATATTATGACCCATGCCTATCGACAACTGAACACTGTGCTGCTCTATTAAGGAAACATCTTGCTTGGCGCGTTCCAGAGCAGTTAATACGGCATTAGCATGGGCTAACATTCGCTCACCCGCAGGAGTTGGTTTGATATTATTGCGTTCACGATCAAATAAAATAACACCTAGCAATGATTCAAGCTGTTTTAGCCTAAAACTGACTGCACTGCGGGTGATATATAAGTTATCAGCAGCCTTGCCAAAGTGACGAGTACGATAAACTTCAAGAAACGTTTTTAATAAATCAGTATCCATAATGGATTTTTACTCAATGTCTAACAAAACATAAACAGTCTAATCGCGTTTTATAGCAAAATTATGGCAGCGTGTAATCAAATTTAATTTACGCATATGACTTAAGTATAGGACTTAGTTGAAGCAGCTTTTCTTTAACCATTTGGGGTATATTTCTCCACACCTTGCTCGTTACATATTTGTTAACGTGCAGTCAAAAAGATGACATTTAAAGTTCTTCTGACACATTAAATAATGCTAATTTAAAGATGATTAAAACGTGCTAGCTAAATAAATAGCAATGAAAAAAAGCCGACAAGCAATAACCGTAAACCATTGAAATAAAACAATTTAAAATAGGCTTGCAGTTCTATAGTTTTACCGCCAAATGTTTAATACGAATAAATCGTGATCTTAGTTCTCATTTTTACATTTTTACAGCAACAAAAGCTTCACATTTAGTTACATAATGTTAGTATGACTACATAATAAGATATAACCCTGATTAACAATAACAATAAAAGCACAGTTTACTGATTTAAGTAATTTTAAAGTGCGGAGAATAAATGTTAAAGCAAGCCTTCGTAGGACTTTTAGCTGCAGCCAGTTTTTCTGGCCATGTTAATGCAGATGAGTATAAATTCACCATAGGTGCTTTTTATGCCAGTTCCGACTCCACAATGCTTGTTAAAAGCGCCAAAGATACTAATAGTTATTATTTATTAGATTTCGAAGATGATCTGCTACTTACTGAAGATCAATTCCTGCCTTTTTTTGAATTCACATATAGTTTTAACGACCGCCACAATATCTATCTTGACTGGAAGTCACTGCACCGTAACGCAGATACACCTCAATTAGGATTTGATATCGAAATCCCTGAGTTTGGTGATAACGATGATAATTTTTTAATTGATGGTGAAGCCAAAATTTCGACAACCTTAAATATTGATATTCTTCGATTAGGCTATGGCTACGACATTTGGGAAGGTGATAATTATACAGTGGGTGCTTCAATCGGCTTACATACAATGTTTGTTGAAACCGTATTTGAAGGCAATATAGGCTTATGTGAAAGCCGAAGCGATCCAAATGCCTTGTGTGACACAGCAACTTTTACCCCTCGTATTGTTGATAATGCCCTTACCGCTCCGTTACCTGATGTAGGTGTTTACGGAAGTTATGAGTTTTACCCTGGCTGGGTATTTAATGCTCATGCACAATACTTTGCGATAAAATATGACAATGTAAAAGGTTCTTTAGTTGATATTCGAGCTGGGGTTCAAGCTATTATTTGTGAGAACTGGCATTTATCATTAGCCTATAATTATTATGATGTTGATGTTGATATTGAGCAATCTCGTAGTATCTTAGACACTGAATTTAGAACCTTTGATTATAATATTAATTACAGTTTCACTGGCCCAATGTTTGCGGTATCTTATTCTTTTTAATATAAATTGAGCACTCTATCTTAGGGTGCTGAGTTTGACGTTATTTTTAAATCATTTAGCAAGTTGAACGCGTTCAAGAAAACTAAGCCCTCATTGGCCAAATTGTATTTAATTCAGCTTGGCCTAAAATTAGTACAACGTTTTAAACTCCTGCCTTAATTCGCTAAGTGATGTATCAGAGATGAGGGATTAAATGTCTAACGAGCTACTGAAAACAGCGGCATTAAATTTAAAAAAAGCTGTCCCATTGATGCTAAAACATAGCATCCCTACCACGCCAACCAATTATGCTCTCTGGTATGCTTACGTTTCAGAGTCTAATCCAAAATTAAACATTGCGCTTGATGCTACGATTGCACAAAACCAACAGTACTCTCCGACTTCGAGCGAGTTACTATATCGACAACATATTGCCGATCCTGTTGAATTAGACGTAAGAAGCATGCGCCAGAACCTAGATGCAATGGTTTGCGAACTGTCTCAATCTCTTAAAGACACCAACCACGATACAACCACTTTTCAAACAAAAATCCAAAAAGAATTCAGCAAATTAGCAGAACTGGAAAATCAAGGCTTTTCGTTGGAACAAGTGATAAAAGTTGTCAAAAATATCGTCAGCGAATCTGCAAACATTCATTCAAGTACAACCAGTTTTACCCAGCAGCTTGATAAAGCACAATCAGAAATCAATGCCTTAAAACAACGTCTAGCGGAAACCGAAAAAGATGTGCTTTATGACGCATTAACAGAAGCATTAAATCGGCGTGCATTTGATGATGACATTTCTGCGTTGGTCAATCAGTCGCCCAATGGAGCTTGTTTAATCCTAATTGATATTGATCACTTCAAGCAGTTTAATGACACTTACGGCCACCAGCTAGGGGATTTAGTACTTAAAGTGGTCGCTAAACGCTTACAAGAATCTTGTCGAGATGGTGTAAAACTCTATCGATTTGGCGGTGAAGAATTTGCAGTAATTATCCCCAATAGCCAACAACGCGTAGCAAGACAACTTGCAGAAGCAATGCGCCGTTCAATAGAAAAACTCAGTGTAAAAGACCGCCGTAGTGAAGCTCGCATTGATAACATTACTGCGTCTTTTGGGGTTAGCGAATGGAAGCACAAGCAAACAAGTAGTCAACTGATTGAAAGTGCAGACACTCTACTATATGAAGCTAAAAGGCTAGGTAGAAACAGGGTCATGCCAATCTCAAATTAGGCGATGACTGCCGTTGACTTTTTTAGCCGTCACCACATAACGATAATCACTGTTGGCTGATAAATCTTCAAATGGATAGCATGTAATCAAGGTTAATTGATTATCCGTTGTCATATCTAACACCTCGGTTTGTGTTTCGTGAACAATATCGGTACTTACGATAAGGTATTGCTGTAACACGCCTTGGGATGTTTGTAGCTCAACAATGTCGCCTCTTTTGACATTTTGTAAAGGCAGAAAGTGGGTATCTCTATGCCCCGCAATGATGGTATTACCCTGCTCACCAATCCCAGCTCCATTAAGCAATAAACTAGGACCAAAAGCGAGGTTTCTGCCAGAAGCACCTGCTAGTACAAACATAGGCTGACCAATTGGGTAAAAATCATGTTCTTTATCAGCAAAGAGTTTAAGCTTCCCAACTGGATGTGTGTCAGCCCAGCGCCAAGGTTTATGAGGACGCTGATCGGCTAAGGTTTTAGTCCACGCTTGTTCAATAAGAAATTGCGCAAAGTTTGCTTTAATTTGCATATACGCTCCATGTGATAAAAAACTCAGCCCAATCAAGGCTACACTGCAAGGAATAATCCATTTCATAGAAATCATAAGCAAGCCTCCTCATTAGGTTTCTTCGGTAATATCAATTTCTGACCTGGTAAATACCCTTTTAACCAACAAGCATTTAATAAGGCTATCAGTAACAGACTAAGCCCAATTAGCACATTCAAACGACTTGAGGTTGCGGTTTGTGGAAGCACTCCTACTGATTGATTTCTTCCTGCTGGCAGATGTCTCTTCACTTGTTTTTGCGCGGCCATCTCTGCCATAGGTTTAACCGGTGTAGTATCAATGGCAACCAAACTCGTTTGTGAAGTCACTAAGTGATACTTCATACCAAGCGCTTCAACTTGTTTTTTAATCCGCTGCTGATTCGCTTGTGTGCGAGTTGCTTCAATAGCCTGAATTTGTGCATTAGCCCACAGCAAATCTAGCCCACTAGCATTGTGACTTGCAGAGGTATTGTCCTGACGTTTAATCTGTTTTTGCCAGTACTGACCTTGGGTATAACCCGATACAATAAAGTCTTGTTGATTGTAAGCTGGCGACTTAACACTGACCAATATGGGCTCATTTGTGTACAAATCAGGAATTTGTGCTGGCCAATAATCTGGTATTGTCCCATCGGCATACGTCAAAGAAACATTGGTGGCAACTGGTTTTTCAATTTTTGCCATTAACTTAGTTATTTTTTGGTTCACTTCTGAAGTATTACCAATATAAGTAAACGTACCTCGACCAAATAAAGCCGCGCGCTCCATAAAGTAAGAATTTGGAGCAGCGCCAATACCGACTGTAAATAAACGGCTTTGTCCTAACTCCGCTTCAATCTGTTGAAAAATGCCATGTTCATTACTCACTGCGCCATCGGTAATAAAAATAACTTGTCTTAAAAAGTGGCTTATATCAGATACTGCTTGTGCTTGCTCAACCTGTAACGCCGCAGATAAGGCTTTGCCAATTTCAGTTCCGCCATTGGCTTGCAACCCTTTTACAAACTGATGCGCACGGCCAATATTACTACTTGTGCCAGCGAGAGACTGCTGAGATAGCCGATTAACATTATGATTAAACTCATAAATATTAAACTTATCTTGAGCCCTTAACCCAGCTAATGCATAGAGGATAGATTGCTTAGCTTGTGAAAGCGCAGCACCCTGCATCGAACCAGAGGTATCAATCACTAGAATTAACTCTCTGGGTGTATGTGAGGTATCTTCAGTATGCTTTTCACTTATCAGTGGCGGCGATAGCATCACAAGATCATATTGAACATCTTTCAGTCCAGATACATGAGGTGAATTATCATTTTTTGAGTTAGCCGAATCAGTCTTCTTCTGATGGGTTTGGCCCTGCTGAGAAAATACTGCAGCGATTGGTTGATAAGACTCTTGATGCTCTGCCCGCCATTGAAGCACAAAATCTTTATTCGCTTTTTCTGGCTTGGCAAACGAAACAAGCCATTGCTGATGATTCGAAAACGACTGAACTTGAGCTGCTTGTCGCACCTTAGCGATCTTGTGGTAGGGACTTGTTATAGCCTCTGCTTTCACATCAAAACCCGCATCTAAATTTACCGTCATATTCACCATTAATGCGTTATGATTTGACTCTTCCAGCCCCACATTCAAGTCTTGCTGCAAGTATGGGTCGGACAAGATTTCAGACTGAGTTTCGTCAATGAAATATTCAGGTAAGTAACGAGTGACGATATCAGGCAACTTGCTCGAAAGAGATTGATAAGACAAATAAGAATGCTGTTTAATGTCCGCGTTACTTTTTTCGGCTGATGACGCCAAGCCTTGTTGGCTATCTTGTCGTTGTAAACGCGCCGGTGTATAACGGGGGGTAATCGTCATAGGAAAGCGTAAGCTAAACATGCCTTCTTTATAATTCAGCTTCTCTTGATAAGTGATCTCCACAATTGCAGTTTCGCTAGGGCCCAAATTCGCGATCTCAGTGGTAAAAATATTGGGCCGTTGCTGGCTCACTAAACTTGCTCTTTTACCTTGAGATTTTGCCTTTTCAAAATTAGCTTTTGCTTGCTTTTTAGGCTGAATAACACCTTCAATACTACGATCGCCAATAATTAAGCGCATACTGTCTACGGCACTGTTATGAGATAAAGGAAACACATAACTGCCATTTATCCACTCAGACGAATTATTCATAAAGGTTTGCTTAACACTCACCCTATTTGTCCAGCCAGAAACATTCATTGTTACATCCGTGCTTAACGGCAAGCTTTCATACTGTTGACCACCTTGCTGATAACGTAGTACTCCTTGGGTGACTTCTTGATACCGACTTTCAATCGGAATCACCGTTTCGAGATCAGTTGTAACCGATGTAGCCATGGCATAAACAGGAAACAATACACTTAAAACCATTAGTCCAAGTAACACAGATGCAGATACGCTGTAGCCGAGTATTGATTGACCACAGTTGTTACAACTTCTATCACTAGGAGTTGGCTTATTAGATTCATAACCTGACAGGCATGCCTTATCGGCAATGGCGTAGCAGTGTGCTTTTGAGTTGATACCTTTCATTTGCTCTCTCCATGAATTCAATATCGCCCTAAACCAATACCTAATGGCACCTTGCTCAAGGCGATAATGAAGTAGGTAAATTAGTTGGCAGCTAATGCTTCACCTACAGGCATAACTTTTAATGTCACTCTTCGGTCAAAAAAGTCATTTTCAAAGCTTTGTTGCTCATGTAATGGCGCTGAAGCACCATATGCTTGAGAATGTAATCGCTCTGCTGACACACCTTGACTCACTAAGTAACTTGTCACTTCTATTAATCGCTGCTCTGACAGAGCTTGATTAAATTTACTGTCTCCACGTCTATCGGCATATCCGGTTAAATCCAGTTTTAATTCCGGTGATAACGCCATCAAATACGCCACATCATCAAGTTGTTGCTCAAAATGAGGTTCAATGGTCGAAGAGCCCGTTTTAAACTGAACATTTAAGCCAATCGCTAATTCTTGTAATTGCTGCTGTTGCGCCGCTTTTAAGTCAGAGAGCTGAGCTTGAACATGAAGGTATTCATCTGTCACCTCAGCAAGCGACTGCTGCTTTTCATGTAATGCAGTAAGCTCTGAGGTTTGCATTTCGATAGATAATTTCTGTTGAGCTAATAACTCTTTTTGCGACTGAATTTCGGTATCGTCACCGACAGTTTTACCAATTAACGTACCTGCGAATGCTCCAATGATGGCGCCAACGGGTCCACCAACGACAGCACCAAGTACAGCACCTGATGTGAGACCAACCAATTCTTCTGTGTGCTCTCTTTCCTCACCCTTCACTACCAACTCAGTATTAGCGTTATCATTGTCATAGGCGCTTGCATCGAAATGATTAACATCATCTGCTAGTGACACATTTGAAAAAGAAAGACTGCTGATGATAGCGATGGCGATTAGTTGTTTTTTCATGATATTTTCCTTTCAGTGTTTTAATGTGATTAATGAACTCAACAACTTGTTTACTGCGTGTCGTTAAGTTGATGTCACTATTAAACACCTCAGAAATGGCAACCTCAGGGCATAAAAGTGGCAATGTGCAGATGAAATGTGGCAACAATATGGCAATGTGTCTGAGGCGATTTTTTTGCAGTTAAAATCATGTATAGTCAGCCATATAAGCCAAAACAAAGATTAAATAGATGAAAAGAATCGCCATCGTTGAAGATGAAGTCGCTATTAGAGAAAACTACAAAGAGTTATTGCAGCAACAGGGCTACAGCGTACAGGGATATGCCAACCGACCTGCTGCGATGCTGGCATTTAATGCTCGATTACCAGATCTAGCCATCATTGATATTGGCCTAGAGAGTGAAATCGACGGTGGCTTTACTTTATGTCAGTCACTACGTTCAATGTCTAGCAGTTTACCGATCATTTTTTTAACCGCTAGAGACAGCGATTTTGATACTGTCTGTGGTTTACGTTTAGGCGCTGATGATTATTTATCAAAAGATGTTAGCTTCCCGCATTTAATCGCACGTATTGCTGCATTGTTTAGACGTTCAGAACTTATCGGCGCAGCCAACGTAGAAGATAATTTAATTGAACACGGCGCGTTAACCATTGATGGTAATCGTATTCAAGTGTATTGGAATCAACAACCGATTGAGCTCACGGTGACTGAATTTTGGATGGTACACGCCATGGCGAAACACCCTGGTCATGTCAGAAGTCGCCAAGATTTAATGCAAGAAGCTAAGATATTTGTAGATGACAGTACAATTACTTCTCACGTTAAACGGATCCGTAAAAAATTTATTAGTGCCGACAAAGACTTTGATTGTATTGATACGGTTTACGGCATGGGCTATCGCTGGGACAGTGTCAATTAATGTTTAATATTCCCATTGGACTAAGGGCCAAAGTTGTCATTTTATCGCTATTTTTGCTGTGCTTACCTTGGCTTGGGTACGAGTATGTATGGGAAATGGAAAAGTACTTACGTCACGGTCAGGAAAAAACCCTTGAAGGTACAACTCAAGCTTTAGCCACCGCCTTACATGAACGGCCAAAGCTGTTTAATCATCAAGCCAGCTTTTTAAGTCAGGTTGAAAAAGGTCGTGACTTATACGCCTACCCGCTTTCTGGTCCAATCCAATTAGATGGTAAGCTGCACGATTGGCAGCAATACCAACATCGAATGATTAACTACTCTAATGAGCACGTGATCTTTAATCGAAATGAAAACCAACCAGTCGATATTCACTTTACGCACATGGTGGGTAAATATGCTGGGTATTTATATGGCTTTTTTCAAGTCAATGACAAGCACGTGGTATTTCGTAATAAAAATAGTTTACGGGTCGACAAGAACGATCATTTAGTCATCGCTACACAAGCGCCAGATGGACAATTTCGTCGTTATATTATTGCCAACACAGAAGATGGTTGGTTAAGTGCGTTTGAGCTACCGCAAGATCCCACTTTATCCATGCCTGTTACTCCAGAGATCCGTATCCAAGGTCAATGGTTAAGTACTGCTGAAGGTTACAATGTCGAGTTTCGCTTGCCGTTATCTATGGTGGGAAGCAAGCTTGGTTTTGCAATATACAATGTCGATGATATTAAAACTCGCACAGTAAATACGATAATTGGTACCTCAGCCATCGATTCAGTTGCCCATCTTGGTACGGTACTGGTGCCATCACCAGAAATTGAAAATATCATTAAGGGGATGAGCCATAACAGCTCTCGGATTTGGGTCGTCGATAACCATGGCAGAGTGTTAGCAAAATCTGGAGATATCCGTGCCAATAATAATGTTTGGTCATCCAGTTTAGCTGAAACTCAAACCAGTAGCGCTTGGAGTCAGTTTAAAAAAGATTACTTATTACCACTTTATTATAAAATCCTTACCAAGCCGCCACAGGACTTTGTCGACTCGTTGCAAGACTCTACCGAACTAAGCGGTAGTCATATTCAACAGGCATTAAATGGCAAACGAGGCTCAACTTGGCGTTTAACGCCTGACAATAAAGCGGTGGTATTGGCTGCTGCGAGCCCTATTTGGATTGATGATAAAGTGATGGGTGCTGTCATTGCAGAAGAAACCACGCATGGCATTCGTACATTGCGTAACCGTGCATTAGAAAAGCTATTTAATGTCATCTTAACGATTATGAGCATGGGTACACTTGCCTTATTTATTTTCGCATCAAGTATTTCTAGCCGCATACGTAAGTTACGAGATCAGTCAGAGCAAGCCATCGATAGCCAAGGCAGAGTTAGACAGCAAATTGTGCCTTCTAAAACCCGTGATGAGATTGGGGATTTATCACGAAGTTTTGCCAATATTGTCGGACGATTAGGCCAATATACTCACTACCTTGAAAACATGTCATCTCGCTTATCTCATGAGCTTAGAACACCTGTTGCTGTTGTTCGATCTTCACTTGAGCATTTAAGCTTGCAGCCACTTGAACCAGCAAGTGAAAAATACGTTAATCGTGCTCAAGAAGGCGTTAGCCGCCTACATTTAATCTTAAATAACTTAAGCGAAGCCACGCGGCTAGAAGCAAGTTTGTCCCACGCCGAGCGCAGTGAATTTCCGCTGCAACAGGTTGTCAGTGGTTGTATGCAAGGCTATCAATATACTTATCCAGACAACGAATTTGCAATCGACATTGCGACTAACCAAATGATGATGAATGGCGTGCCCGAGTACATAGCGCAATTGATGGATAAATTAATTAATAATGCTATTGAGTTTAGCACTCAAGATACCATACAAGTATCGTTAACCTTATCTGGCAAAATCGCTACCTTAAAAGTAACCAATAAAGGACCGTTACTGCCAGTCAACATGAGTGAGCAAATTTTCGAATCAATGGTATCGATCCGTCCTCAAGGGGTGCAAAGTAAGCCACACTTAGGATTAGGCCTATACATTGGCAGACTAATTACTGAGTTCCATAAAGGGACAATAAAAGCTGAAAACCTTGCAGATGGAACGGGAGTTACTTTCACACTCACCTTCCCTGTAACTGAAGTAAAATAACTTTATTTTAGCCGTATAGATGTTAGGATGGCTAAAATATCAAATACGCCTATCACCTTGTAAAGATTGGGAATGCATTTATGAGTCACCAGCAAGATAAATTAGCCACTCAAATTGTCAGTGTTGGCCGAGACAAAAAGTACACTAAGGGCATTATTAATCCGCCTGTATTTCGTGCATCTACTGTCGTTTTTGACACGATGGATGACATGCGTTTTGCGATAAAAAACAAAACTAATGGTGAAATGTTTTATGGTAGACGTGGAACACCGACTCACTTCTCATTCCAGCAAGCAATAAGTGAGCTTGAAGGTGGTGTCGGCACTGCATTATACCCTTCTGGTTCAGGCGCTATTAGTGGTGCTTTATTATCATTTCTAAAAAGTGGCGATCACTTACTTATGGTCGACAGTGCTTATGAGCCAACACGAGACCTGTGTAATAAGTTACTGGCAGGCTTTGGAATTGAGACCACCTACTACGATCCATTAATTGGCGAAGGCATCAAAGAACTTATTCAGCCTAATACCAAAGTTTTGTTCTTAGAATCTCCAGGATCAATCACTATGGAGATTCAAGATGTACCGACATTAAGTCGTATAGCCCATGAACATGATATTGTGGTAATGCTTGATAATACTTGGGCATCGCCAATCAACTCACGTCCATTTGAGATGGGCGTCGATATTTCAATCCAAGCTGCAACCAAGTACATTGTTGGTCACTCTGATGTCATGATGGGAACAGCGACAGCTAATGAAGCACATTGGGAACAATTGCGTGAAAATAGCTATTTGATGGGACAAACCACCTCGCCAGATGATGTTTATATGGCTGCTCGAGGATTACGTACTTTGGGCGTACGCATGGCTCAACATGATAAAAATGCACGTATAGTCGCTAATTGGTTAGCAAGCCGTCCAGAAGTGGATCATCTCCGTCATCCAGCCTTTGATACTTGTCCTGGCCATGAATTTTTTGAACGTGATTTTAGTGGTGGTAACGGTTTATTCTCGTTCGTATTAAAACAAGGTAACTTAGCTTCGGTCACTGCATTTGTAGAAAATATGCGCCACTTTAAAATGGGCTTTTCATGGGGGGGTTATGAAAGCCTCATCCTTGGTGTTTTTGGTATTAATAAACTGAGAACCGCCACTCAATGGGATAGCAGCAAACCACTTATCAGGTTGCATATTGGTTTAGAAGATCCTGAAGATTTAATTGCAGACTTAACCGCCGCTTTTGAGCGTTATGCAGAAGTGGAAGCCAAACGTTAATTCGTCAATTTAGTTTAAAAATGTTAGCGAAAATACAAAAAGGCCAAACATACTTTGTTTGGCCTTTTTATTAAATGAGTGAAGCTTTACCGGTTTCAACCATTATTCCACCAGCAATATGGCAGCATTTCAACCAGCAAGTATCTTAAGAAATACTTTTATTAGCATCATAATCTAGTGCTTTCGCCTTTAATTGCTGTATATCTGATGCACATAAATACCTTTTTAACGTTTCAAACTTTTCAGCAGGCCAATCATAAATGTTGAGCAGTGTCAGCTCTTCGATGATAGCAGGCTCAAAACGATATTTAACTAATTTGGCTGGAGAGCCACCAACAATACTATAAGGAGCAACATCTTTCGTTACTACGCTATTCGCAGCAACGACAGCACCTTCACCAATACTGACACCTGGCATTACCATGGCTCGCATGCCGATCCATACACCATCATGAATATAAGTATCGCCTTTACCAATGTAAGCTTCATCGATGTAATTCATAAATGGGTACAAGCAAAACCAATCAGTTCGATGAGTGTGATTTCCTCCCATCAAAATGACGGCCTCAGCGCCAATACAAACGTAATCACCAATATGGAGCTTATCAATTTCCCATCTAGGCTCCCAATGACGACTGATTTCATCACCGTGTAAATACCTGACAACCGACTCTTCAAAACCATTATCCCAACTATCACTATAATAGCTATGTGTTCCCTTTATTGTGATATTGGAGTTAGTCACGACATCATGTAACAACTGAAATCTAGACCAGTGTTTTTCATGCATATATAACCTCAAGCTAATATTAAATAATAAAATGATTTACTTAACATTAAGCTCGTCAATGGACTCGAGGTTGATTTAATAACGGGATAAGTTGCATTATGACACTCTACAATAAACACAGCTTATAATAATACACCTGTATACTAACGTGTAAAATATATCTGTTGTTCTAACTTTGACATCGTTTAACTTTGACATCGTTTTGGGTAAGTAACAGCCCGTACTAAACCTGATGAACATTGTGTAAATTAAACAAAGATCAATTTGGCTAATTTGGCTAATTTGCATTCACAACTGATTGCAGGACTTTACGTAACTCATCACTATTTTGTTTCGATAACCCAAGAATGATACTCGGTTTTTGGCCACGTGTTTCTATTTCAATTTTATCCCAGATGATCCCACTTCGATAATTGAATCCAGCAATCTTATTCCAAGGCACTTCGTCAGTATTATTCCAAAGACGAAATATCCCCGGTGAGTTAATGGTAATTTTATCTTCATCGGTAATGATTTCTTGCGGCAACAAACGGAAACGAAACAATAATGAAGCAAGTACTTCTGCAGTAAAATGCATGGATATTTGTGTCACATCAACACTTATTTGGCTAAAACGATAATGGCAATATCCGCATACTTTAGCCCCTTCAGGCAAGGTATGGCTGCAGTCTGGGCACGTATGCCCTGATAAAAAAGATAAACAGGCAGCGCATTTTACTGCGCCGCTAGCAATACTCGTTTTGCAATAGGGACAGTCCATATACCCTCACTCATGTATTTAACAGAAAACAGATTCATGCCTTAGGTTTGAGTATAGAATCTTCGCCTTAAGCATGTTATTTGATATTTACTCATTAGCGACTATCAGATAATGCTTAATAGCTCATTGCTAGTCGTTAATGTTTATATCTAACAATTAGTGTCTAATAGCCATCATCGACGCTATTTATCTGAATGTTATTTTCAAATGTCGACACTAAATCGAGTCAATACAAGCCAGTTAATGCTATACAAAGCTAGACTAAATAGCAGGTTGTGCTTTCCTGTACGCTTTGGTTCCCCATAAAGGTACTGTAGATAGGCTGTGCTTATAACTACCTGATGTCTCTTTGGTTGAGTACGACACATACATTAACGTTTGGTTTTCTTTATCAAAGATACGACGTATTTTCATCGTCTTAAAAAAGATACTTTTCGACTTTTTAAAAACAATTTCACCCGATGCTGACATATCAATACCGGCAATCATTTCCGGTGTGATTTCACCCGTTTGGCGGCATGAAATAGCTGAATCTGATGGGTCTGAAAAGCTTAAATCAGCTTCAATACTTGCCACATGACAAGTTACCCCAGTCACAATGGGATCAACCATCATATTGAGCTTAATATCTTTAGTGGTAAACACCCCTAAACTGACTTTACCCACATCATCACTACAGCTCATTGTGAGGAAACTTGTTGCAACAATCAGTAAGGCTGACGATAGTTTTTTGTTTAAAAATAAGCTTGATTGAGAAAACATAAAGCGACTTTTCCTTAAGAGTTAAATTCTTTGCTTGCCCAGCGCACTAACCCACTGGTAACACTGCCAAAGTGATCGCCAACAACAATATCTGCACCAGTAAACTGATCAGCAATGCATTGATGTATCACCGGACTTTTTGCCGTCCCGCCTGTGACATAAACAACATCAGGTAACACACCAGCTTCATCTACCGCTTGCTTCATAATAGTGACTAACTTAGCAATGGGTTGCTCAACAGCGATTTCAAACTCATTTTGATTAACAGTGACGTCAAATTCTGGCTCTATAAACGTTAAGTCTGCAGCATAGGTTGAGGCTGAGGATAACCCAATTTTTGATTGCTCAGCTTGACGCACAAACTGATAACTCATTTGGTGCAACCTTAAGGATTTTAGTCGAGTCAGTAATTGTGGCTGTTGTGCATCCTTGATTAGTTCATCAATCAACTTAGCAGTAGACAATGCGCTAAATTCACGCTGCGCACTTATGTCATTCACAGCAACCCCATTCCAAAATGGTTGGCGAGGCACTGTTAAGTTATTTTTTAGTTTCGAGCCTAAACCAAGATGCGGCATAAAACAGTTCATGGCAACGGCAATATCTAAATCATTACCGCCAACACGTTGACCACTGTGACCAAGAACATCATCTGAGCGATCGGTTTTATGCTGACGCTCTGGTCCCATTTTCACCATAGAGCAATCAGTAGTACCGCCTCCCACATCCACAACTAACACGGTTTGATTGCTATCCATGGAGGCTTCATAATCCATCGCTGCTGCCATTGGCTCAAACAAAAAACGTACTTCGGTGAATCCAGCTCGTTTTGCGGCCGTTTCTAATATCGTTTGTGCTTGCTGATTACTTTGCTCACCACCAATACCTTGAAAGTTAACAGGTCGGCCAATAACTGCTTGCGTAATCGGTTCATTAATTAATTTGTTTGCACGGGACATAACCTCTAGCATCATCAATGTCACGATATCTTCAAACAAAGCAACTTGTTCTGGACGTAAACCACTGGCGCCAAGAAATGATTTTGGCGACCGGACATAAAAACCTTCATCAGGTAATTCCAGGTATGCGTCAATCGCTTCAGGCCCAACAAAAACCACTTGTTCGTCAGGGTAAATATCTAATTCATGGCGAACTTGGCGTGCACGGCTTAATTGTGATGAACGTAACTGGGCAAATTCTGGCTGAAGTTCTGGTGCAATGCGTTGATATACCGCTTCAGCAATCAACTCTCTATCCATTGCATATAAGGTAGAGGATAAAAAATGACTATCACCATTTATTGGAATTAAACTCACTTCACCATTTTTTTCTACGCCAACAGAACAGTTTGCACTGCCATAATCAAACCCAATAAACATTTCTTACCACTCAAAATTTCAAATCAATGCTAAAAATAACACAAGCTTTATATCGGATCTTATAAAGTTTAGTGTTCACTGTTATTTAGCTGACAATTTCATCAATTGGTTTAATTTGCTTAATCAATTTGTTGCACTATTGAATTTACTGAAAACAGTGTTCGCCTCAATAACATCACAAAATTGTCATATTACTGCATTAAAATACCTTTTGAACTTTATTCATATTAAACAGTGAATTAGCTATTCCACCCTACCGTATTATTTTCGCACCATTCGATTATGGCTTTTATGAAAGTATTACCGCGATGCTTTGCAGGAGCAAAATGTGACTGAATCCCGTCATCTAAAATTCGTTGATAAAGAACTGTCTTGGTTGTCATTTAATGAACGTGTATTACAGGAAGCTTATGATGCTTCTGTACCACTCATTGAGCGAGTGAGGTTCTTAGGGATTTTTTCAAGTAACATGGATGAGTTTTTTCAGGTCAGAGTCGCTGCAGTGAGACGAGCGATACTCGTTTCTGGTATCAGTTCTAAACAACTTAAGTACCAGCAATTAATGAACAAAATTCAGGAAAAAGTTTTCGACTTACAAGAGAAGTTTGATCAAATTTATCCTGTATTAATGAAAGAGTTAGCCCGCTGTAATATCTTTTTAATTAACGAGACTCAACTGAGTGAGTTTCACAGTGCCTGGCTTAAGAAGTACTTTAAAAATCAATTAAAGCGTCATATAGCACCCCATATCGTCACCGATGAAAGTGATTTAGTGCAGCACTTAGTTGATGGGACTACTTACTTAGTCGCTAGCCTGCAATCGGGCGATAATAAAGAGTACGCTTTGGTAGAAGTGCCCAATAAGAATGTACCTCGATTTTTAGAACTACCAACTGAAAAAACATCAAAAATTAAACACTTAATATTGCTAGATAATATTATACGTCACTGTATTGATGATTTATTTAGACCTTTTTTTGAGTTCGATACCATTCAAGTTTTCTCAATGAAAATGACCCGAGATGCGGATTACAACATCAGTAATGAGCTTGAACAAACAACACTTGAACGAATGACAAAAGGGATTAAAAAACGTTTAAATGCTCAACCCGTGAGGCTAGTATATGACCGCAATATGCCTGTAGATATGCTAGAAATGCTAAAGTCACACTTGCATATCAGCTCTACAGAGTGTCTTGTGCCGGGCGGCCGATATCATAGCTTCAAAGACTTTATGGACTTCCCCAATCCAAGTCGAAAAAAACTGGTAAACGAGAAGCTTCACCCCATTGATAGCAGTCAGTTTTTAGCGTTTGACAACAGTTTTGATGCAATTAGGCATAAAGATATTATGCTTAATTACCCGTATCATAAGTTTTCTCATTTTACTGAATTAGTCAGACAAGCCGCTTATGATCCAGCAGTTAAATTTATTAAAATTAACCTTTATCGAGTAGCGAAGAAAAGCCACATTATGCAGTCACTGATTGATGCCGTTAAAAATGGTAAACAAGTGACCGCAATCATTGAACTTAGAGCCCGTTTTGATGAGGAATCAAACATTAACTGGACTCGGCACTTAGCTGAAGCCGGAGTGACTGTGCATCATGGTATTCCGAGTTTAAAAGTCCATTCAAAACTATGCCTCATTGGCCGTAAAGAGCATGGTCAAACCCAGTATTATTGCCACATAGGTTCAGGTAACTTTAACGAAGGAACAGCCCGTTTTTATACTGACTTTTCGTTGTTTACCGCCAATCAAGATATTGCAGGTGAAGTCAAACAAGTCTTTGATTTAATTGAAAGGCCTTACCGTAAAGACGAATTTAATCATCTCATCGTCTCGCCTTATAACTCGCGAACACGCTTTTTAAGCTTAATCGATGATGAAATTGTACAAGCTAAACAAAACAAGCCTGCCAGTATTCAGCTAAAACTGAATAATTTGGTGGATGACATCATGATTAATAAGCTATATGAAGCCTCGAATGCCGGTGTCAAAATCACTATGCTTATCCGTGGCATGTGCAGCTTGATCCCGCAAATACCTGGGCAAAGTGACAACATTAAGGTTTATAGTATTATCGATCGTTATTTAGAGCATTCACGGGTGATGTTGTTCCATGCTGGCGACGAACAAAAACTGTTTATTGGCTCCTCTGACTGGATGACGCGTAATATTGACGAACGAATTGAAGTCTCAACCCCAGTATACGATAAGCAGTTAAAACAAATGGTTATTGCTATACTTTCATTGCAATTTAAAGATAATACTAAGTCTAGGGTGATTAATCAGCAGCATGATAATCGCTATAACCCTAGAGGAAACAAACGCAAACTTCGTAGTCAAGTTGCTATTCATCAATACCTTAATAGCTACGAAAAGAAAGTAAAAACTGCATTAGCAGTCAAACATAACAATAAGAACCAAGCAGAATTACCACAAGAGGCTTAAATTGGCTGATGTTATTGCACAAGACTCGCAACATTTTGTCGCTATCGACATGGGGTCAAATAGTTTTCATTTAGTTATTGCACGTGAACAAGACGGGCTTTTGCAAGTGTTACATAAAGAAAAACGCCAAGTGCAACTAGCCAAATACCTTGATAATCACAATGTGTTAGCAGAAGTTGCAATCGAAAATGGCGTTCAATGTCTTAAAGACTTTAGTCAGCGTTTTTCAAACTTAGCGAAAGCTCAAGTCAAAATTGTCGCCACACACACCTTACGGGTAGCCAAAAATCGCCAATCATTTTTAACCGCAGCCCGCAAAGTGCTGCCCTACCCAATTAATGTTGTTTCAGGTCATGAAGAAGCGCGGTTAATTTATACCGGTATCGCCCACAGCCAAGTGCTTGAACAAAAAAATATAGTTATCGATATTGGTGGTGGCTCAACAGAAGTGATTGTGGGTAATGAAAAACGCGCTAAACACTTAGCCAGTTTAAAATGTGGCTGCGTCAGTTATAACAAACGCTTTTTTGTGAATGGACACCTTACAAAAGAAGCGTTTAAACAAGCTATTCAAGCTGCAGATAAGCAATTTTCAGGCTTAAGCCAAGTTTATTTTAACCAAGATTGGTCACTCGTGTTAGGGAGTTCAGGCTCAGCAAAAGCTATCACTCTCGCCATCAGTGAAGTGACTGATAATGGCAAAGGTATAACCAGTAAAAACCTTTTAGCGTTAAAGAAACACCTCATCAATGTCGGTAGTATCGACAAGCTTGAATTCGAGCTACTAGATGAAAGAAGGATCCCTCTTCTTGCTGCAGGTTTAGCTATCTTAATCAGTTTTTTTCGGCAATTGGGA
The DNA here is from genome assembly GCF_041468985.1 of Shewanella sp. 10N.286.52.A9. Taxonomy (NCBI): domain Bacteria; kingdom Pseudomonadati; phylum Pseudomonadota; class Gammaproteobacteria; order Alteromonadales; family Shewanellaceae; genus Shewanella; species Shewanella sp. 10N.286.52.A9. The sequence continues at coordinate 24,157 of NZ_JBFRJQ010000035.1, forward strand.
ATTGAACATTTGCAAGCTGCAAAAGGTGCCCTTCGAGAAGGTGTCCTCTATGAGCTTGCCAAGATTGAACAACAAGATGATATTAGGCAACGCACATTATCGAGTTTGGCTCAGCTATATCATGCTGATGTTAACCAAGCATCTAAGGTGACTAAAACTGCTTTAACCTTATTTGAGCAAGTCAGTAATTCATGGCAATTAGCAGATTATCGTTGGTTACTGGAAGGCGCTTGTCAGCTCCACGAAATTGGCATTTCGATTAATTCAAAATCACACCATAAGCACGGAAGTTACATTCTCGAAAATAGTGACTTACCGGGTTTTAACCAGCAACAACAGCAAATGTTATCCTTGCTTGTAGGCAATCATCGAAAAAAACTAAACTATCCTGCAATAACGATAGCTGATGAGATTCAGCGCCAAGCTTTTACTCGCTTATTAACTCTTCTGCGTCTCGCTGTATTGTTTAATTTAGGCCGAACATCCAGCAGCAACCAACAAATAAAAGTTAAAGCGCAACAAGCTGATTTGACCATTAAGTTTTCGCAGCGCAAAGAGCTGGATAAAGAAACAATTCAACGCAGCGAATTATTAATACAAGACTTATATGCCGAACAAAAGAAGTTAGCCACTATTGGGATTAATTTGAGCTTTAAGTAAGTTGAATTTTAACTCATATGAATGCCCAAAAAAAAGTACACGCTATTATTCATAACGTGTACTTAAATAGTTCTTGAATCTAGTTAGGACTAATTAAAGAGCGGTAACTTGTTGATGCTTAGTAAAAGCAAACTGATATAAAGAGCGCTTTAACTAGCTTTCGTTTTGCGCTTGTTTTTGGGTTTCTTTTTGTTTCCGGCGTTGTGCAATGACTTGTTTTACTTCACTACCAATATGCGCCTCACCACGTTGTTTTGCTAGTTGAACTTGGCGTTCACGTTCAATAAAGCGCTGACGTTGCTCATCTGAAATTTTATCTATACAGTGCGGGCAACTTACCCCTTGAACATATGCTTCTGTTTGCATTTCTTCTTGGGTGATTGGCATACGACACGCATTACATTGGTCATAACCCCCTTTTTCAAGCTGATGGTTAACTGCAACGCGGTTATCAAAAACAAAGCACTCACCTTCCCATAAACTTTGTTCAGGCTTTACTTCTTCTAGATATTTTAGGATGCCACCTTCAAGATGATAAACTTCATCAAAGCCTTGCTCTTTTAGATAAGCTGTCGATTTTTCGCAGCGGATACCACCGGTACAAAACATGGCGACTTTTTTGTGTTTATTTGGATCAAGGTTTTCTTTTACGTACTCAGGAAACTCTCTAAACGTCTCGGTAACCGGGTTAACAGCATTTTTAAAGGTGCCAATTTGTACTTCATAGTCATTTCGGGTATCGACTAATAGCACTTCAGGATCAGATATAAGTTGATTCCAATCTTTTGGTTTAACGTAAGTGCCAACCACTTCACGGGGATCAATACCTTCTACACCCATGGTGACAATTTCTTTTTTTAATTTCACTTTGGTGCGATAAAACGGCATGTTGTCATCAAAAGATAACTTGTAAACAATATCAGCTAACCCGTCTTGTGTTGCCAACCATTCAAGAAGCCCATCTATAGCTTGTTGCGAACCTGCTACGGTCCCGTTGATACCTTCTTTTGCCAGCAGTAAAGTACCTCGGATTTCAGAGGATTCCATTTTATCTAATAAAGGAGCACGAATCGCTTCGTAATGGGGTAAGGCTACAAATTTATATAAGGCACATACGACAACTTGTGACATGTTTCTCTCCGCTAGCTGAAACTTAATTTCCAGTGCATGTTTAGTGAATAATTAACCGAATTATTGTTTCCAATACCGTCTGGCAACCGCAAGATGGTGATCGTTATCAAATAAAAGCGCAGAATTGTACCTTGCTCACAGCATCAAAGCCAAATAAATAAGACTTAGATCACAAATAAAAAATCGCCATCGCAGTTTTTAACTAACAATTATCGCCATAAGGACTTAAAATACTGCCAAATGACTCAATACTATGCCCTATAAAGAAGTCTACCCTCATGATTTTATACAGTTTCAGACGTTGTCCTTATGCAATGAGAGCCAGATTAGGCTTGCATTTATCAGCACTCAACCCAGATGTAAGAGAAATTGAACTGCGTAATAAACCCGAAGCCATGCTGGCTGTTTCGCCTAAAGGAACAGTTCCTGTGTTGGTAATTAATGCACATCACGATGTTTCAGCTGGGGAAAGTGAGGACAAAAGTACTAATCGCGCTGAAAATATATTGGAAGAAAGTCTTGATATTGCCCGTTTTTCTTTATCAAACTACCCTGATAAGTGCTCTGAATACTTATGCGGCAATGCTTATATCTCGCTACTTGAATCATTAGATGATGAAAGTACTGAAAAGCTGATTAGCAAAAATGACATTGAGTTCAAACCTTGGTTAGATAAATATAAATATGCAGACAGGCATCCAGAGTTTGATGAAATATATTATCGCGATCGGGCTTGCGAATTTATTCAGTGCCTAGAAGAACATTTAACTGATAAAAATCAATTAATGGCAGATACACCGACATTTGCCGATTTCGCTATTTTTCCATTTATTAGACAGTTTGCTCACGTCAATAAATCTTGGTTTGAGCAAAGTCCATATCAACATGTTAGACGTTGGCTGACTGCGCATATGGAAAGTGAGTTGTTTAAAGCTGTGATGATGAAGTATCCATTATGGCTTGATGACACCAATAAACAGACAAGATTAAAATCAGATAGTTAGCTCCATTATTCCAAAAGCTCGATAGATTGGTTATTTAATCAACGATAAATCAACCTTTTGTATATATATGCACAAACATCCTTGAATTATGAATAATGACTGCAGTAGTTTATGTCATCTATAAGATGGATTTTATATTGAAATAGCTGCTAAATAGTAAAATAGGATTAAGCTTAAGTTAGTCTTTTTGCAGCGCTCAAGGATGTAGACATGGAACAAATGGATTTGGTTGTGCTACTGATCATATTACTGATCATGTTGCACATTATGTTTTGCTATCGCGCAATCACTACTGGGGCTCATATTGACGACGTTAAACGTTATGTATGGGGCACCATAAGCCTATTTTTTGGGCCTCTAGGCTATTACCTGTTTCAAAACCTACTGCCGCTAGACTCGTTAGATCCGAGAGAATAACTTAATAAGTGGCTAACCATCTGTTGCGCCACTTATTATTCACAATTTACTTTCACCTATAAATAACGGGTAAATTGACGGCCTGGTTTTAATGGCTTAACCGGTGCTTTAACTGCTGGTGTACCTATATATAAAAAACCGACGATTTGATCATCAGCATTTAAGCCAAGCGCTTTATTCACAATGTCACTAAATGCAAAACTGCCCGTTCGCCACACTGCACCCAATCCCAACGAAAATGCAGCTTGCTGCATAGCCATCGTGGCGCAACCTGCTGCTATATGCTGCTCTAATACCGGAACTTTAGGATGCTCATGCTGTTTGGTGGCAACCGTAATGACCATTGGTGCGCGATGCGGCATCACTTTTGCTTTCGCTATATAAGCTTCATCTTTGTTTTTAGCTATTGCATCTTCTACAAACGCTTCAGCCAGTTTATCCAAACCATCACCGGTAGCAATAATAAACTCCCAAGGCGTCAATGCTGCATGATCGGGAACCCGAGCCGCTGCGTTAAGAATAAAATCAAGCTGAGATTCACTCGGTGCTGGTAGGGTTAATCGTGGTGTAGATTGACGAGTAAGTAATAATTCTGATGCGTCCAATGGAGTGTCCTTTTTACTGAATTCAGGAAGATATTAACAAAAATCCCACATTAACGTGGGATTTTTTAATCGCATTGTTTTTCAGAAAAGGCAGATTAAGATAAAAATCGTTTGCCAATAAAGTGATCAACACTGGTGTAGCGACCACCGCCAAGCATAAGTAATGCAAGCAACATGAACAAATACGTAATGGCAAATTCAATACCGTTATTAAGTATGACGAAGTTACCTGAGCTCGTCAGCCAGTCATAATTACCATGCTGCTGAAGAATCGACTTGGCTGCCGCCAGTTTTTCTGCGGACGCAGCAACATTATCATTCGCTAACCATGAACTCGCATCCGCTATAGCAAGCCAGCCATTATCAATATGTACAGCAAACGCCGCCACAAACATAGTGAACATCATTGGAATCGCAACTAATCGCGTCGCCAGACCTATTAACAATAAAAATCCACCAAAAAACTCTGTCCCTGCAGCCAATGCGGTCATCACTTCAGGAAAAGGTAACCCCAAGCCCCAGTCTGGATTACCGAACCAAGCTGCTGTATCGCTAAAGTGAGATAGTTTGTTATAACCAGCTTGCATTAACACTGGCGCTAAATAAATTCTAAGTGCTAATGGGGCTAAGCCTTCAATATGCTTCAAAAATCCTAAAAATTGTTGGTATAAATTTACCATGTTCATTCCTTTAAATTGTATCTTCTGTCTCACTAGACCTAATACGTAGAAAAAAACTTTCAATTACCACTACTAAAAATGCATTTCACATAGTGAGGTTTATTTAATTTCTTTAGATAAGTCACTTAAATCTTCAATTAATTCAGACATCTTACGAGTAAAATGTTTACGCTGTTTAGGACTTAAACTTTGGTTGATTTTATTAATAAGTTGGCCAAATAATTGGGTATTTTGATCCACATGTTGTTGATAAGCTGCAGATTTTAATTCATCAGGATTGGTCATTAATAGACGCATTCTTTGTTCAAGTAATGCCGTTTCATCCCTCTGCTCGATTGCAACTTGAAATTGCCTTAACCAATCTAAACGGTACTCTAACCACATATCCAAGGTCGCCACACGTTGTTGATTATATTCAGCAACTAATGCTGCTTGTTCATCAGATACTGAACCTAACCAATCATCCATACGGTCTTGAAGCTTTTCATTTGATTCGTTAACTAATTGTAGTTGAGTTTTACCTGCATACTTTTGGTTAAGTTCTTGGTTATCTTTCTTGAGCTGAGCAATTAGCTCATCTGCTTGTTCATCACTAAAGCTGGATAAAATCGGTAATAAATCAGGTAACACAAAATTAAAAATACGAAACCAATGCGCTTTAGCGTCAACAACTTGTTGCTGCCACATTTCGGGCGTTAAGGTTTGATTTTCGATGGCGACTGATAAGGATGTTAATTGACTACTGTATCGAACTAATTCATCTTTTTGATGCCAAACCAGAAATTTATCCAGTAATACATCAAACTTTTCTTGCTGCTCATCATCGAAGGTAACGTATTCTTCAACTCGCCACTCAATAGCCCAATCAAGAAAAAAATAACTAAATTTGGTGGAACAACCCGCCAGAAACATCACCAGCAACAATGGAATCAATGACTTTTTCAACTTGCATTCTCCCTAATTAGCGATACTAAATTAAGAATAATAGGCTTATGAGATTAAAGATAGGTATTTGTTGAACAAGATAAAATATGATGCAATTTCTTCATCGTGCTCTTTGGCATCTAACAAGCTCCTGCCTGCCATCATTAACGCCCAAGCTGCAGAATACATCCAAAATATGTTCATCATTTGAAGCATGAATTTTGGCGCATGAACCGATAAATTAGGGTGTAATGACAAGTATTGTGATGTTAGCTCATCCGTTTGTTGTGGTGTTAAAGGATGAGAAGCAATCACCGAGGCGAGATCAAACATCGGATGACTGGTCGCGCAATATTCAAAATCGATGCAAACCAGTTTGTCTTGCTTAAGTAAAAGATTAAAAGGCGTTAAATCACGATGACAAAATTGTGGTGAAATTAAACAAGACTCGGCATCATTAACCCAAACATCCATTTGTGGCTGCATAGCTAATAATTGCTGAAAGTTAGCGCGCCAATCTGCATGATATTGGGTTAATAATCCTGCCTGCTGAGATTGCGCGAGACGAAGTAAATCATCAAGATATATTTGCCACTGCCCTGACAAGCTCACCACTTTGTCAGGTAATGGTAGTGTTATAAGCTGATTGAGTAATTGCAATAGTAATGGGACGGGATCGACGGGGTAAATTGACTGAGTAGGCCTTAGAGGCTGGTTAAAACCAAACTCATCGTAAATGGTTGACCAGTCAAATTGCACCTGCTGAATAAACTCACTGATATAAAAACGTTTGTCGTCACTGATCCATAATAATGTGGGCGCAATGGACATCGCCGCGACATTTTTCCAGCAATCGACTTCATTATTTCTATCACACCACTGTGCTATGGATAGATTATCTCTAACAACCCAATCTTTGCCATCCATGTGCAAATGATAATTCGTGTTACTGAGTCCAGTAGATAACTTTTCAACCCGAGTACATTGTTGGCTAATCAATAATGCTAATGCTGGCGGTAAGGCCTGCTTTAGTGCATTTGGTAGATATTCCCAAGGTTCATCCTTGTTCATAACAATGATTAACAGGCACTTTTATTAAGTGATATGGATGTGACACCATTATCTTGCTGCATTTTTTTACGCCACATGAAGTAACCGCTAATGGCCATAAAGAGATATAAAATCAATAAACCAGACGTTAGCATTAAGCCTTTTTGCAAATATAAATAAATCGACAGCGAGTTAATCACCATCCAGTAATACCAGTTTTCAATCACTTTTTTAGCCACTAAGTAAGTCGTCATTACTGCAAAGCATGTTGTTAATGCATCAAGGTAAGGAAACGATGCTGAGGTGTTATTTGCCATAAGGTAGCCGACAACCAAAGCTATAACAGTAGTCACACCAATAATTATTAGGTGAGTTTGTAATGACCAACTGACAATAGGTAGCTCGGTATTGTCAGTCTCTTTTTGACCGTATCGCCATAGCCAAAAACCATAAACCGCCATCGCCATATAATAAACGTTTAACACCGACTCCATTAATAATGAGACTTTCCAAAACAACACTGTGTATATTGCCGTGCTGACAAACGCCGCAGCCCAGCACCAGATATTCGTTCTCATGGCCAGGACTAAATAGGCGATCGCCAATATAACCGCAATAGCCTCCCATCCGGTCATTGCTGACGCTTCAGATATCGCCGTTTGTATTGGTTGTGAAATCTCATCAAGCATAGTGTTAACTTCTTATTATTTGCTAATACAGCAGTTTTTTAATTATTCAGTGTGACTTAAATCCAGCTCACCACCGATGAACTTACACACAAATACCGCTTTGCCCCACTTTTGGTGAGCAGCTTCCATTTCTACAGCGAGCATAGACATCACATCTGCATATTCACCACATACTTGGGTGGCCATCGCATTGGTTTTTCTTTCAATATTGCTATAACTGTCTACACGGCCTATAAACCATTTAATGGGATCTAAGTAGTTTTCGTTAAACGGGTACATACTGATTTCAGCAGTTAATTTCATTCTACATTCCTCGATATTACACTAAATTAAATACCGCCATAGTTTAGCAAACTATGGCGGTATTTTACTGTTACATAGCGTAAAACTGTTGTAATTATTAAAGAAATTATCTTCAATAATGATCTACCATTTCTACATAAACTTCACATCTAATGTAATGCCTAATTGACGAGGGTCACCATATCTTACGTATTGCTTGTCGGCCCAATCGAGATCAGGTTCGTTACCGAAGTAAAAACCTCTAACGCCATATTGCTCATCAAATAGGTTTCTGCCCCATAAGTATGCTGACCACATTTGAGATTCATAACCAATTCGTGCATTGAAAATAGTATAGGCATCTGACTTAGATTCGTTACTATCTGAGTAATAAAAGTCACTTTTGCCACTCGCATTTAGGTTAGTAAACCAGCCAGAGTCGCCCACATAGCTCATGCCTGCACTGTAAGTAAATTTAGGTGCATGTGCTTGATCTCGGCCCGTTAAATCAATAACGTTGCCATATTTATCATTATATTGATAATCACCATACTCAGTTTCTAACCAACCGACGCTACCATAAAATTGTATATTTTCAGTAGCATAATAATTAAAGTCAGCCTCGGCGCCATAGTTTTTAGCACTGCCAGCATTTTCTGTGTATAGAATAAAGCGCTGCTGATCATCAGGATCTTGTTGAGATGCTGAAACTTGTTGGTTTTGACGATCCATATAGAACACTGCAACATTGGTTGCTACATCACCATCAAACCATGTCGATTTCAAACCTAGTTCGTAGTTATATAAGGTTTCAGCATCGAACTCTTTTTTATCAGACAATTCAGGTGGCAATGTCATGTTAAAGCCACCCGCTTTGTAACCTCGAGCAATTCTAAAGTAAGCGTTATGATCATCAGTTAACACTTTAGAAATGGCTAAATGTCCGCCCCACATGTTCTCACTTGGGCTAAACTCATCGCCGTTACTGTCACTGTATTCGCTTTCTCTGCGTTCTAAACGAAGACCTGCAGAAAATACATAACCGTCACCAAACTGAGTGTCGGTTTGTCCAAAAATGGCATAGTTAGTTGCTTCATACTCTGACACTAACACTTCATCTGGCCAGCCATTGTATTCAGAATATAAGTCATTATCTTCTTGAAGGTTCATGCCATATAAACCCACTAACCAGTCTGTAGAATCATTAAAGATTCGACCTGCATCATTTGAGCTAATGCGGAATTCTTGAGAAATGGTTTTACGATCGCCTTGTTTGTCCCAAGTGTAATCATAAACACATGGTTCAGTACCAATTACAGCCCAATTCTCGTCATAAGCTGGACATTCTTTTGATGCCCAGTAATCAGGGTTAGCCCAGTCACCATCGTAATTATGATGATGGTCTGTTTGTGCGTATGAGGTCAATGAGGTTAATTCAAATGTATCGAATTGAGAGAAAATAGCTTTAAAGCCTACACCTGTGGTTTTTTGGCTGTCTACACCAGGCTTGTCAGTAATGGTTTCAAAACCATTATTGTCTAATGTCCATGCATCATAGCCATTGTCAAAATTTGCATGCAGTAAAGTTAAGTCTAATTGGACATTTTCAGCAGCATACCAGCGTAATTTTGCACGAGCGGTAAACTCATCACGGGCATTGGTATCTTCGCGCTCAAGATATGTATTATCGCGGTAGCCATTTTGTGAGTGCTGCTCAAGCGATACGCGATATAATAATTTGCCTGAATCGCTCAGTGGGCCAGAGCTAAAACCAGAAAATGTTTGTAAGTCGTCATCACCAAGTGACATTTGGGCGCCATGCTCAAACACATCCGTCGGATCGTTACTTTTTAAATATATTAAACCCGCTAATGCATTAGCACCGTATTGGGTACCTTGAGGTCCACGAAGGACTTCAACTTGTTGCATATCGTACATGCTAGAAACCATGCCGATACCCGAGAGATCGATATCATCAACAATAAAACCAACCGATGAATTAGGGGCACCTTGATATTCTTCTTGCTCACCGACACCACGAATTTGAAAATATTTAGGACGCGAGCTGCCACCAGACCAGTTAAAATTGGCGATTGAATTTAATACGTCTTCGAAATGTTGAGCACCTTCATCTTGTAATTGTTGGCTATCAATGACAGTGACACTCGATGGAACTTTTTCAAGTTCAACACCACTAAAGTCAGCGTTAACAACAATCACTTCCATTTTTTCGGCATTAGGTGCAACACGTTCAATATTTTCAGTTTGAGCGACAGCTGAAGTAGATAAAGCGGCGAGAATGGCAACCGCCAAAGGCGATTTTGATTTAAATAAAGACATAGGACCTCAAATATTCATTTTGAGATCCGGCAAGCATAGTGAATTAGTTTGTGCATCCATGACAAAAATAGCAAGTAAAGCATGCAGCCCATTCCTACGCCGGTATTAGCCGGATCAGGTTCTAAGGGTTTGTCATAAGACATCTCAGTTTACGAAAAAAAAACGCAAACACCCCTTGGCGAGGCGGATTATAAACGATTCAACTAAAGTGCGACACTATTAGTGAACACTTTTCATTAACTAAATCAATACAAGCTGGCTTCAGAAACAATTGAATGATTAATAAGAGCACAAAATGCGTGATACTAGCACGAAGGCATGTCATAAATTGTGGTATTTAAGCCATAAAAAAACACCCGATTATTGGGTGTTTTATAATGAGTTTATTTAGCGGCCAAATTGGACTCAGTGAGAAGAAAACCAACGGCTAATGAATCACTAAATCATCACCAATTATGCACAGTATGATGCACGTAACGCTCTAAACAAGTGACGTTAGGATTAATTTGAAAACGCTTTTCTTACATACACTTCAAACCGAGTAGCATTGGCATTTGGCGCTAACGCACTCACCTGCATTTGCTGCTTACCGTGTAGTTTTAATGATTTCCAACTCACGCCTTCATCTTCAATAGTAAAGTCGTTTGCATCGTACCAAGTAAATTTATACTGCAGTCTTAAATCAGTAGAAACTTTACTTAAAATCAGTGCGGAGCCTTGCAGTAAATCAGCTTGAGTGCGGACTCTGACTTGCTCAATACCAACTTCTCGGGAAAATGAATTATTGTCGACTCGAACAACACCATTAGATCCTGCTGATAATCCAGCGGTGTGATTTGCACAACCAGTCATCAACAAAAATAAGGTTACTATTACGATTGAAATCTTCATCATTTATCCTTTTAACACTGTGAATTTGAATCCCATAGGTATTAAAGCGCTTCAGTCATCTTATTATTGATCTAACAAGAAGTGCGCTCTTGCTGTCGCAACAAGCTGTTTTCTGTTTGTTTGCCAACAATTAATACTCACATTTGCAACTCTGCGACCTTGGCGAGTAATTTTACACTCTGCAAACGTATCTTGATGCAAACCTGCTCGTAAATAATCAATTGAAAAATCGATTATTTTTGGCACTTTTTTAGCTTGCATAAACACCATTAGTTGCACGATGGCAGACATTTCCATAAAGCCAGCAATCACGCCACCATGAATGGCAGGTAAAATAGGATTACCGATATTGTCGTCTTTAGCGGGTAATTTAAACACCATTTCATCACCAAAGCGATTAACACTCATGCCGATGAATTGTGTATAAGGCACTTTCGCCAGTAAATAACTGTAGTCGTTTAAGTCTATTGCTCGTTTTACAATATCATGGACATTAATTTCTGCCGCCACAATATCAGTAAGACTTGCCTGAGTAGTTGCTTCTTTAGTAAGTGTAGTCCCATTCTCAGTCGCTAACTCATTGACCTTGATATCTGATTCACCCATTAATGCCTGACGAAACTCTTCCCCCACCATTTCAGGGCTAATACGCATAAAGGAACCAACAGCATGAGCAATGGGATCATCAATACTGTCTTGATAAGCAATTGCACGAGTAAAAGCAACATTAGAGGATAAACGATAGCACTCTGCAAAAGCGAAAATAGGCTTATCTGGCTCTGCAGGTTTCATATAATCAACCCGTAAATCTAACGTGGGTGATATTTCTAATGATTGATATTTTTCTAAAATCGCACTGACCACTGCCGTACCAGACGCAGTATCAATTAACGTAGTGACGACACCACCATGAATAACACCAGTATCAGGATCACCAATAATGTCCTGACTATATGGCAACTCTAACAGTACATGGTGCTCACTGGCCTCAAGTACCGAGATTTGTAAACGACGACAATGTGCTAACTGGCCAACAAAACGCGTGGCCACTTCAGTTAACGGGAAAAACTCACTGTTTATTTTCATTAATGGCTACTTAGTCTTTACGGCTTAACATTGGGCCAAGTGGCTTACCGCCCACCAAATGCATATGAATATGGTAGACCTCTTGGCCACCATGCTTATTACAATTCATAATTAACCGATACCCGTCTTCGGCGATACCAGCTTCTGCAGCTAGTTTGGCAGCAACAGTCATCATACGTCCGAGCGCAAGCTCATCTGACGCTTTAATGTCATTAGCTGTCGGAATTAAGTGATTTGGAATGATTAAAATATGCGTTGGCGCTTGAGGGGAAATATCACGAAATGCAGTGACCAACTCGTCTTGGAATAAAATATCCGCTGGGATTTCACGACGAATAATCTTACTAAAAATGGTTTCTTCGGCCATGTGTCATCATCCTTTTATTATGTGTTAGTTAACGCGGGTAATCGCAATGCTTGGCTAGATTATCTTATAGTATCAACTGCAGTGTTTGTCACTCCAGTCAAAAGCATAAACAGTTGTTACTATTCATGTACAGATGGATTTGCACATTAGTAATGAATTTGGCAGCATTGGGTTTCTTCTCGTTCTTATTTCTTTTCAGCAACACCTACTTACTTGGAAATTGCTCATGCATTATCACATCATTGCTATCGATCCTAAAGCACATTTGTTTGAAGTCACTCAAACTATTCAAGATGCAAAATCACAACAGATATTGTCTTTACCTTCTTGGCTTCCAGGCAGTTATATGATCCGTGATTTTGCCAGAAATTTAATTGAAATAACCGCAGTGGATGAGCAAAACACGCCAATTGAAATCGAACAACTCGATAAGCAAACTTGGCAATGTAAAAACAGTCAGTCATTTATTAAAATTTCATATCAGGTTTATGCTTGGGATTTATCTGTGCGCTCTGCCCATTTAGACACAACCCATGGTTTTTTTAATGGCAGTAGCGTGTTCTTAAGTGTCAAAGGCTTAGAGCATACCAAGCACACACTAACGATAGCCAAACCAGCCCTGGATGAACTTAAAGACTGGAAACTTGCCACCAGCATGAAAAGAACCGCTGGTGAACAATACGGTTTCGGTGAGTTTTACGCAGATAATTATGATGATTTTATCGACCATCCAGTAGAAATGGGCCCACTTGCAATAGCCAGTTTCGAAGCCTGCGGTGTGACCCATGATGTTGTGTTAAGTGGTAAACATGATGCTTCATTACCGCGTTTATGCCAGGATTTAAAAGCCATATGCGAATATCAAATCAACTTATTTGGTGGTCAAGCTCCTTTTGATCACTACGTATTTTTAACGACTGTTTTAGGTAATGGCTTTGGTGGATTAGAACATCGTGCAAGCACCGCATTAATGTGCTCAAGAAAAGATTTGCCAACAAACATGACCCATGAGGTCAACAAAGATTATCGCGTTTATCTATCGTTATGCAGTCATGAGTATTTTCATAGTTGGAACGTAAAACGTATAAAGCCTGCTGAGTTTACCCCATTTGATTTATCTAAAGAGGCTTATACTGAGCAATTATGGGCTTATGAGGGGATTACCTCATATTTCGATGATCTATTAACTTATCGCAGTGGTTGTGTCAGCCAGAACCAATATCTAACTATGTTAAGTGAAATTATGACACGGGTTTACCGTTCGCAAGGTCGCTTTAAACAAACACTGTCATCCTCAAGCTTTAATGCATGGACCAAGTTTTATAAACAAGATGAAAATGCCAACAATGCCATTGTTAGTTACTACACAAAAGGAGCTTTATTCGCTTTATACCTTGATTTAACTATTCGCATTGAAACCAAGGGAAAACACAGTTTAAACGATGTCATGTTGGCGCTTTGGCATGACTATGGAGCTAAAGGCATTGGCACTCAGGGTGATACACATCAGCGTATTATTGAGAAGCTACTAAACCGTAACTGTGATGATTTATTTGTTTATTTAAATAATACCCAAGATATTCCACTTGAACCTTTATTGAATAAAGTTGGTATCACCATGACCTTGCGTACCAGTGCCGGGGCTACTGATTTAGGTGGCGGTGAAACTAAAGGGCTTAATATTGCATTTGGTGCTAAAACCAAAGCAGAGGCATTCGGTCTCAAAGTACTGACCGTTACCAACGACAGCCCAGCGCATCAAGCAGGCTTAAGTGCTGGTGACTTACTCATTGCAGCCAATGACTTACAGGTTGATAGCCAATTTGAACAGCAATTACAATCTAAAGAATTGGACACAGAGTTAGCACTACATTGGTTTAGACGAGATGAGTTAATGCAAGGCAAAATGCCAATTAAACTTGCTATAAAAGATACGATTAGTTTATCTATCAATGATGAGAAAAAACTCAAAATATGGCTATAAACCTTCGCTAGTTCAATAAAAAAGGTGCCGTATGGCACCTTTTTAGTGTTAGCTTAACGATTAAAAAGTACGGGGTTTAACCACGTTTAATTCTTTCGCTTACTCGGGCTTCACTATGCGCTTCTAACCAATATTTTTGTAAGGTTTCATTTTGCATACCTGTTGCAGAATCACCTAAACTCCATGCGCCTTTCCAGATACCATCTGCAATTAAATGTACTACTGCACTTTCGATTGCTGATGCTACACATAAACTGACAGGTTCGTTAGACGTGTAACCCGCTTCTGCTTCCAGCAATTCTTGCGCATCGATAAATTTAAAAACCCCTGCGGTGATTTCTTTTGAAATAACCGATTTAGTTGTAGTCACACTGCTTAATAATCTACCCGTTCGAATATCAACTGCTCTTAGGTTAACGGTAATGCTATCAACACGATATTGGCCTGATGCTCCGATACCCAAGTAGCGCGCACCTGCACCACCTGTTTTAATATTGGTATCATAAGCCACAATACCGCCTTCCATTAAAACTTGTGCACTATTCAGTTGAGGTAACTTGCTTGCATCGCCTTTGAGTCCTGCTCTAACAATTTTTCGCTCTGTTAACAGGTTTTGTAGCCCTTCACGTTCAACTGGAATAAACCACGAAGAATCATTAAGAGATTGAGCTAGAAAAGCGGTCCCCGATTGCGGTACTGCAGTCGAAAAGTTACTGGACGGAATCGGCTTATATTGCCCAGTTTGATCACGAAAATCATAAACTGCCGCAACCATCGCACCTTGTGGAAAAGGTAAGCTAATTAAATCGTAATAAGTTTCACTTTTCGGCATTAAACTGGTTGTTGCATCAATATTCTCGAACTCTTCATCCACTGATGAACAAGCTGATAGCATAACCACAAGAGCCGATATAATAATCTTGTTCATATTAGCCTCCGGTACCAGTATCAACGATACCGCCGACTTCAATGATGGTTGTTTCGCCTGTTAAAATATCCGTGATGTGAACAATCAATGCGCCATCTTCATTCACAACGTTTATTTCAAAGTCATCTGTTAACAAGTAGCCTTCGCCACCATTTGCGGCGTCATTAAATAACTGTGACATTAACCGAGACTCTAAAGAACTGGCTAAACGCTCTAATGCCGTGGGCGGCGTATATCCTGAACCAGAGCTACTTTGATGGTCATTTTGCGCTGCTGCATTTGCTAATAAGTATGAGCCATTTAAATAACTACCACCAAAAGCGGGGTTAACAGGCTGATATATCAATTGAGTTGCTAAACACTCAACTGAAAATAATAATAAAATTGAGCTAAATAATATTTTTTTCATTTTGGCGTTCCCTGCTTAGAATTCGTCAGGAGCAAGGTCAGGATCTAAAAGAGCCCCTAACACTGCTTGTTCATTTTGTTTTATTACCGCGGTATTCACTCTTTTAGCGGCATAATTAACTTGTTGTTCCAAATTTCGACTAATAGGCGAAACAAAAGTGACAAAGATTGTTTTTCGATTTTGTTGGATTAAAATTTTACTACCACTACGCGCGGTAGCTTGCTCTATAACCGTAATTCCCGAATGCTTAGTCGCACCGCCAATATCCCGATAAGCACTCACAAATTCACGATAAAACTGATGCCCTATTCGTGTCATCGCTCTATTAAGGATCAAGCCCTCAATCAAGTCCGATTCACGTTTAGGTTTGGCATCACTGACAACGACTGTTTCGGTGTTTGATTTTTTTAAAGAGTTTTCTTGCGCAACAGACGCTTTAGATTCAGGGACAACTTCATCAGAAGCGGGTTTAATCTCAGGGTTAGTTAACCCTGAGGTTTCAGATATCGCTTCCAATTTCTTATCTTCAGCCGCACTTACCTGGTTTGCAGTAAACACAAACGCACAAGCTAAACACAATAGAATCGGAAGCGTTATCTTCACACTCTCACCTCATGCATATGAGTTTGGGCCCACGCAATGGCTTGGCCACGGCTAGATACCCCAATTTTGCGAAATGCGCGGTATAAATGAGTTTTAATCGTTGATTCACTCACAAATAATTGGTTTGCGATATCAAGATTAGTGCTACCGGTCAATAAAGCTTGTAATACTTCTCTTTCTCGAATGGTAAGGTGTTCGCTTTCATCTTCATTCTCAAAGCCCATTAATGATTTATGTAAATCATTTGGAATAACACTTCTTCCTTTGAGAATTTCATTAAAGCCGCTACTAATTTCAGCTAAATCTGCATCGGTATAAAATGCGCCAGAAGTGGTTGCTGGATGAATTAAAAATTTAGCGTCAACCTGTTTAGGAAAATTGATAAATACAGTTTTGACAACATAGTGCTCTCTCTCAATGAGCCTTTGTAATTGATAAGCTTGTTGTAAATCGATGGTGGCTAAATCAAAAACCACAAGAGAGATTTGCTGTTCAGACAGCTGCGAGCTCATCGTCGCAGGGGTTGCTTTCGCTAGTTTGACCAAGAACTCTTGTGGCCAACGACAATCAAGTAAATCAACAAGTAACCGCGAACGTGAAACTATCATCCAATTGATAACTTTAAACATCACTTACACTCCATGTGATTAAACAAAGTAACTTACATCTGATACTGTACCCGTATCATTAAAGCCAGATTAGCAAGCTAATCTGGCTTTAACAATTAGCCTAAAGGGTGTTTAAAATCCCTTTTGTATACTTTAGTACTACATACCTTGAGTAACGGTTGCCATGTTGTTTGAACCCACTTGAGTCACAACTGCACTGTTGCCCATGTCAGTTTGAGTAACTAGGGTAGTATTCATGCTTCCATTGGCATAAACGTCAGCAAAATGATCTGAACCTGTTTGCAAGATATCGATATCATTACCAGAACCAAGCCATGACTCACCAATCGCTTCGTTCATATCACCTGTTTGTACGATATCGACCATTGAACCATTACTTGAACCGTCAGCATATGCACTGTTATCGTTACCAGTTTGAGTAATATTAACGGTATTATTGCTACCCCATGTTCCAGCACCATATCCTGTGCCATAGAAACTTGAAGAATTAGCGTTATCCGTTACAGAATTCCCATTACCAGTTTGAGTGATAGTAATAGTGTTATCTGCGTTATAACCAGTTTTTGCACCAGCATAGTTGTCTGCGCCAGTTTGGTAAACATTAATGTCATTTGAAACACTAGAACCAGTTTGGCTAACTAAAGCCGTGTTAGAGTCACCACTTTGCATAACGATTGCAGTATCATCAGTACCCGCTTGATCAACTGTGGCAGAGTTACCCATACCAGCTGCTGAACCACTTTGAGTAACTGTTGCAGAGTTACCAGAGTTACTTTGAGTTACATTTGCCATTTGATCATAATCAGATTGCGTTACAGTGGCAGTTTGACTAAATCCTGATTGAGCGACCATTGCTTGGCCATTCTCACCGTCCTGAGTTACAGTCGCTAAGCCACTATCACCCGTTTGATCAACATCTGCCATATTATTTAAATTAGATTGAGTAACATATGCTTGGTTGTCGTTACCCATTTGCATTACATTTGCATCGTTAGATAAACCAGTTTGAGTCGTATTTGCTATATTGTTGTCACCTTCTTGACTAACAGCAGCAACAGTATCATCAGAACTAGCTATATAACCAAAGTTCAATGTCGTTTGACTAACAACTGATTGGTTACCAGTACCATTTTGATCAATCGAAGCAACTGCACCATCTGAAGATTCTTGAATAATTGAAGCATTATTCAAAGGTCCACCTGCTTGAGTAATTGTGGCATCTGCATAATCAGACCAATGGTTATAAATGTCCGCAATATCACCTGAACCATTTTGATTAATTGTAGAGTTAGCTGCATCCCCATTATCCTGTAAAATATTAGCGTTATTGTTATCGCCATTTTGATTTACAAGTGAGGCCGCATTTGCACCATTGTTGAAGCGCTGTTCGATAGCAGCTACGTTTTCATTACCAGTTGTGCTGATAATACCTGTCGCAGACTGTGTATCATCATGCTGAAAAATACTACCTTGGTTTAGATTACCAGTTTGAGTAATAGAGCCCATTGTTTCAGAAGTATCTTCTTGTGTTACTGACGCGGTATTGGTATCACCTGATTGAGTAATAAATGCATCATTATTTTCGCTGTTCAAAACTTGAGTAACAGTGGCACCATTGCCATTACCGGTTTGAGCAACGGTTGCTTCATTATCAGAACTTGCATATGCACTGCTTGACGCTAAAATCGCAGCTGACACTAATATTGCTAATTTAGAATGTTTCATTATCGTATTTCCCTTTACTGTGTATTATTAATTAATTTAATCAAGGTTAATTACTGCAACATTGCTGAGTTACCTCAACGTGTTGCGAATTACCCCACTGGAGTACACCTACTGCATTCCCAGATCCGTACTGCTGGATCTCGATTGAATTCTCGTAACCACTTTGTTGTATTAAAGCTACGTTTCCTGTTCCTGTTTGCATCACATCTAAAAGTAGGTTTTCACCCTGCTGAGCAGATAAAACGACATTTCCAACACCGACTTGCAATATTTCAGCTTCTACATTGGCACCAAATTGCGATGCCAAGACATAATGTTGTGAACCTTGCTGGTCAATATTTATCGTATTTGTGAAACCGTTTTGAAATGTTCTAGATTGATTATCTACACCAGATTGATTTAAATTTAATGAGTTATCGCTACCATCCTGAACAGCTCGAGCAATATTGGTCCCACTTGCGAGTTCATCAAAATCACTTAAATCTGACTGACTGAAACTAGGAAAAGAAGCTAGACATACAGCAACAGATAACATCCCTGCTATTGTTTTAACGCGATGTAATTGTTCACGCTTGAATAAGTCCATGCTTCCTGCCCTTCACTTTGTAAAAGAGTTATTGCCTTTACATTTCCAGTGAATTTAGTATTACTCGATATAATGTGTTCTGAATCCACCCCGAGTATTAAAGGAACTTAGACCAATAGACTAAAATGTATCCTAACCCCCACTTTTGTACTATAAAGAATTATCAAACTAAACAAGATAAAGCATTGATGTATAATTAAAATATTGAAAAGCGCCATTAAAATGACATATAACGAAAGGTTGAGCTGAAAAGCAGGAATGGAAAACAAGATTAAGTATTGGACAAACAAGATTGACTAAAATGGATTACGTATTTGAGCAGAATAAACTTGATTTATACTCATCACACAAGTGATAAATACAGTGACCAAATAAGCAAAATTACACTGACTGTTTGCCAAAACTTTACAGGATTTCGCTCAATAAAAGGAATGGTTGTTTTAGGCTTAGCCTTTGCTGGCGTGGTTAAAGCATGAATAAATTCATTCGTATCAACAAAACGAAATGAAGGCTCTATAGACAAGGCTTTTTCTAATGCGGTATCCATCCACTCCGGAACCATAGGATTGGTTTTGAAAACAGGTACATAATTTAGCTTTAAGAAGTCGCTGCGCTGATGGCATTTTGCCAACTGACCTTTAAAAGGTTGCTCACCTGCTAACATTTCATACGCTATCACAGCAAATGAAAACAAGTCAGCACGCCCGTCAGCTTGATACCCTAAAATCACTTCAGGTGATGTGTAATCTGCAGTACCAAGAATTTGATCGCGTTTTAGCGGCGTTGTAATTTCCGCAATACCTTTGATATGGCAAGCGCCGAAATCAATTATTTTCACCACCCCTTCACGAGTAATAAAAATATTATCTGGCTTTAAATCTTGATGTAATGTTTCTTTACGATGAAACGCGCGAATGCCTGTTTCAATTTGTTTGAGTAATTGCAATACATCTTCAACTGGACCTCGTTGATGTTGTGCCATCCAGTCAGCCAAACTTAAGCCTTCTAAATATTCTGTTAAATAATAGAGCGCCGACTTATTAAGGTGGTGATCAACGACTTTAACTACATGTTGACTATTGATTCGGTGGCCAATCCAGCTCTCAAGCATAAATCTCTCTATATATGCACCATCATCAATATAATTAACTGATGGGGTTTTCATACAACGTACTTCGCCTTGGCTATTTTTGACAACATACACCTGGCTGCGCTGACTTTGGTGAATCACTTTTATAATTTCGTAATCATCTAAACGCATTCCTACTTCCATTGGAGGCGGAAAAGGACGGCTAGCGAGCTTGTGATAAACATCGTCTATCGCTTGGGTGGGTAATTGTGAAACTGAAATTAATTGAGCACTAAGGTTGTCTTTACTATCAAACTTGAAAGCTTTGTCGGTGAGTTGCTGACAGAAGTGCTCGCAAGCTTGATCTGAGATCGTGATATTATTTTCTTGAAATACAGCTAACATCTTTTTTAATTCATGATCAGTCAACACATCATGAACACCATCAGTTGTTAGTAAATAAAAGTCACCAACCTCAAGATTCAGCTGCTTATAATCAACCTCAAGGTTTACATCCATACCTAAAGCTCGGGTTAAATAGCTTGTATATTCATTTACTGATGTGCTGTGATCTCGGGTTATTTTAACTAATTCGCCTTGCCTGAATCGGTATATTCTAGAGTCTCCAGCATGCAACATGTGCGCAGAACAAGACTTTAATACCAAAGCACTAAAAGTGCAGACATAGCCTTTACGAGCATCTCTATAGTCTTGACCAAGACCATACAACCAACGGTTAAGTGCAGTTAATACTCGTGTACTTGACGTTAAAACACTCCAAGACTCGGGTGTTGAGTAGTAATCAGCGATGAAGTTAGATACGCTAATAGCTGATGCTTTCGCACCACCTTCAGCCGCACTCACCCCATCGCTAATAACACTCACAATACCTTTAGTGGTTAACATTAATCCGGTTGGAATTTTTATACCAATTGCGTCTTCATTTTCTGATTTTCGGCCTTTATCTGAATATTGCCCCGCATGCACTTCAAGAGCACCCGATATTGGTAATTGTTCTTGCTTATTGTTCGGCAAAGTTAAACCAGTGTCTGATGATGACAATATAATGTCTTGTTCAACGTCGGTTTCTTTATCATGTCCTTTGTTAGTGACATGACTCAATGCTTGGTTTTTTAGATGTGATTGCATAAAACCCTTTAAACACCAACACCGTATCGTTCTAGTGATACGGTGTTAGTGATTGAGATAGATAAAAATCTAATTAACACTAATTAGTGTGACTTCACCTTTTTCATTCACCTCAGCCATATGACCTTTGGGCTCTGTCATAAAGAATAATGTGATGAAACCAATCACAGCGCTAATAGCAATAACGTAAAAGAATACAGAGGTTGAAACCATTGAGTAAACCGTTAAGAAAAACACAGCCCCAACATTACCATAAGCTCCTGTCATACCAGCAATTTGTCCAGTTAAACGACGCTTAATTAATGGCACGGCAGCAAATACTGCCCCTTCACCACCTTGAACAAAGAATGAACATGCCATCACCACAACAACAGCAAGCGGTAATGCCCAACTACCGTCTATTTGGCCTACCGCAAAGTATCCAACAGCCAAACCAGCGGTTAAAATTAGTAAGGTATTCTTACGTCCGAATTTATCACTTAACCAGCCACCACCAGGTCGAGACATTAGATTCATAAAGGCATAACTTGAAGCGACCATACCAGCTTGCGCCATGCCTAGGCCGAATGTTTCAGCAAAAAATAACGGCAGCATTGATACAACGGCTAACTCAGAACCAAAAGTGGTGAAATACAGCACATTTAATACGGCCACTTGTTTAAAAGGATACCGCTCAAACTCTGGCACCTCGTTAACAAAAATATCTTTGTTAACTTGATAAGTTTGATAAATGTCCACCAGTAATATAAGTACTAAACCAGCATAAATTAACTGGGTTGTTTGCTCTGCTAACATACTCACGCCAGCAGGCGACAATTTCCATGCTAACAAGGCTAACGTGGCGTACATAGGAAGCTTCATAAATATCAATAAAGCAAAATCCCCTTTACTGGTGACTTCTAATCCACCTGCTTTTTTGGGTTTAAAATAAGTCGACCCCTTTGGTGTATCGGTGACATTAAAATAGTAAACAAATGCAAAAATTAAGCTAATTAACCCTGTTAAGCCAATCGCGTATCGCCATCCGTCTTCGCCCCCAAAAAAGATGGCTAATCCAGGTAAAGTAAATGCAGCTGCAGCTGAGCCAAAATTACCCCAGCCGCCATAAATGCCTTCTGCTGTACCTAACTCTTTCGCAGGAAACCACTCACTGACGATGCGAATACCAATCACAAAACCAGCACCAATAAAGCCAATTAAAAAGCGCGCTAATGCCAATTGTTCAAATGAATTAGCCACTGCAAACATAAAACAAGGTATAGAACAAACACCTAAAAGCACAGAGTAAGTTAACCTTGGGCCATACTTATCTGTCACCATTCCGATAATAATCCGTGCAGGAATGGTTAATGCAACGTTCAAAATCAACAAGGTTTTAATCTGTGATTTAGTTAATCCCAAACTATCAGCAATAACACTTAACAAGGGTGCCGCATTAAACCAAACCACAAAGGTAATAAAAAATGCAATCCAGCTTAAATGCAGCGTTTTCATCTTCCCCGAAAACGACAATAAATTAAATTTCTCAGAACTCATACGACATGTCCCTATGACTTAGCCAAAACCAATACTTGGCCAGCTTCCTTTTTAATTTCGTAAGGTGAAGCAACGAGTGCTTCATCTTCTAAACACACGCCTGTCTCTAGGCTGTAATGTTGCTTATATAATGGCGATGCAACACAAAGCACTCCTTCCATATCGCAAATTAACCCACGGGCGAGTAGACTTACCCCAGTTGCAGGATCAACATTATCAATAGCATATAAACCATGCTTACCTAAATCAAAAATGGCAACTGCTTTGCCAGCAACCCAAGCTGCTACACCTGTTCCTTGAGGCAAAGTTGACTCATTACATACCGTTACCCAACTCATACTAGTTCCTCCACAGCTTCTTGCTCATTTTGTTCAGCAGTAATATCTTTAATCGCAATATTGCCAGCGCCAGATGATGCTATATCGACTGGGAATCGTTGTTCGCGTACACGATGGTATAGATGAGTTTCTCCCTCAGGTTTAGCTTCTGGGTTAACAAACTCATTGAAGCGAGCCAAAAACTCCGGTTTTTCAAGACTTGTTTTCCATTCACATTGATAGGCATCAACAACTCGACTCATTTGAGCATCTAATTCACTAGCAATCCCTAAACTGTCTTCAATTACTACAGATTGTAGATACTCAAGACCACCTTCTAGTGACTCCATCCACACTGAAGTACGCTGTAACTTGTCTGCTGTTTTAATATAGAACATCAATACTCTATCGATATATTGTATTAGTGTAGGCGTATCTAAATCAGTGGCAAATATGTCACCATGACGAGGTCGCATGCCGCCGTTACCAGCCACATATAAGTTCCAGCCTTTATCAGTGGCTATCACACCTATATCTTTACTTTGCGCCTCTGCACACTCGCGAGTACACCCCGACACAGCAAACTTAATTTTGTGCGGACTACGTAACCCTTTGTAGCGATTTTCTAAATCAATGGCTGTTCCAACAGAATCTTGTACGCCATATCGACACCAAGTACTACCCACACAAGATTTAACCGTACGAAGTGACTTACCGTAGGCATGACCAGTTTCAAAACCTGCTTCAATCAACTTCTGCCAAATAACTGGTAACTCTGATAATTTAGCACCGAACAAATCGATACGTTGTCCGCCAGTAATTTTGGTATATAAATCGTGCTCTTTGGCCACCGCACCAATCGCAATTAAGCCATCTGGAGTAATTTCACCACCTGCAATACGAGGCACCACTGAATAGGTGCCATCTTTTTGCAAGTTACCTAAATAAGCATCATTAGTATCTTGTAATTGCACATGACTGTTGTCTTGGTTAAGCACATATTTGTTTTGTAGCGAAGCAAAAATGGAAGCTGCTGCAGGTTTACAAAGATCACAACCAAATGTTGATGCTTCACCTGTTGCTGAGCGTTTACCGTGCTTAGAAATTAACGTATCAAAATCTTCAATACCTTCTACCTGGCACAAGTGATATAGAGATTGTCTATCATGCTCAAAATGGTCGCAAATGCCGGTATTACACTCAACACCTTCTGCAATAAGCGCTTCATCCATGACTTGCTTCACAAGTGCAGAACAACCTCCACAACCTGAAGCTGCTCGGGTACAAGACTTGATTTCTGCAATTGTGTGATTGCCTTCTTTTACAGAACTCACAATGTCCGCTTTTGTGACTTGGTGACATGAACAGATAATTGATGTGTCTTTCAAATCTGCAGCTGACTCTTCACCTGTCATTAATAAATCAACGGCATTACCTTCAATTTCATCCTGAGATAAATAACAATCAAGCAAACGGTTATAGTCACTATTGTCACCAACTAACACAGCTCCTTTTAAGAATTTACCCGTTTCATCTAACCAAAGCTTTTTATAAATGCCCGATTGGTTGTCCGATAATTCCACAAACTGGGCATTTTCAAAGCCACGGCTTTCACCGATTGCAGCAACGTCGACACCAAGTAATTTGAGCTTGGTACTCATGTCTGCACCAGTAAAGGCAGTTGATGATGTTGCCGTATCAGTTAAGCTAGCCACGAGACTTGCTACCGCTACACGTGCCATTTGATATCCAGGTGCCACTAAACCAAAAATGCGGTTTTGCCATAATGCACATTCACCAATAGCGTAAACATCTGCTGCTGAAGTCAAACAATTATCGTCGATTGTGATACCGCCACGTTCTCCCATTTGCAATCCACTTGAACGAGCAAGCGCATCTTGAGGACGGATACCCGCAGAGAAAACAATCATGTCAGTTTCAAGAAAACTGTCATCATTAAAAGTCATACGATGCATCGCTGACTCGCCATCAATAATAGCGGTAGTGGCTTTTGAGGTATGAACGGTAACCCCTAGATCATTGATTTTACTCTTTAATAAATCACCCGCTTTATCATTTAACTGAACAGGCATTAATTGTGGGGCAAATTCAACAACATGAGTCTGCACACCAAGTGCCATCAAAGCATTAGCAGCTTCAAGGCCTAGCAGGCCACCACCGACGACGACACCCACTTTAGATTGACTAGCCGCAGCTTCAATATCTTGCAAATCTTCAATGGTACGGTAAACAACACAACGTTCTCTGTCATTACCATTAATGGGTGGTACAAAAGGATAAGAGCCTGTGGCTAACACTAAGCTGTCATAATGACTCGTGACACCATCTTCGGTGGTAATGCTTTTAGATTGTGTATCTAATTCAGTTATTCGGGTATCAAGGTGCAGCTTGATACCCCAATCTAGATAATCTTGTGCACTTGTTAACATCAGCTCATCAGCGCTGCCTGTTTCAAAGTATTTAGATAGTTGCACCCTGTCATAAGCTGGGCGTGGTTCTTCACCAAAAACCTCAACATCAAACTGCTTTTGAAGCCCTTGACTGCATAATTGCTCGATAAAATGGTGCCCGACCATACCGTTACCGATCACAACCAACTTAGGTTTTTTGTTGACCGTTGTCGGTGAATTCGACGTTCCTGTAGAATTAGCCATCGTTGGCTCCTTTTTTATTTTTGAAATCAAAAAACAAAAAGGCGCCGATCTCCGCAAGCAGAGATGGCGCCATTGCCTTTATTCCAATTTTTAAATTAAAACTTTATATACTTTGTTATTCTCATTGACTCTAAAACGGATGATAGTAAAGACGCCATTGCCTGCTATATCGTTTATCACGTTTTAAGTCATTCGAGCGTTAACGAATGCGTTTGAGTTAATTTCGGTATTATTCATTTATGATTATGTGTTGCATTGACTATGCCAATTACAATGTAAATATAAGTACATAAAAACAAAGGATTATATTTACAAAAGACTTACCAACACTAGGCTTTGCTGTTCGCACCATGGGCACACGCACCAATTTGATGCACACGCTTTGCTTCAAGTTGTTGCGCCGCTAAAATGATTTCATTGGCCATTTCAGCAAAACTGATCGACTTGTCCATTGCTTGTTTCTGAATCATTTTATGTGCTTGAGCCTCTGTCACTCCCTGACGTTGTAATAATGATTTAGCCCTTGATACACGTTTTAAGTCAGTGCACTTTTCATCTAACTCTTTGACTTTCTCAAGCATAGTTGAAGCACTATTAAAGCGAATTTTAGCCAAGCCAACTAATGACTTTAATCGTTTAGGCGTCAGTTTTTCTGGTACAAATGTCACTCGCCCACACTGTAATAAACTCTTTAATAATTCTTCATCCCATGCGTACGCATTAACAATAATTGGCAGTGCCGTTACCATTAATAAACGCTCAATGAATACCTGTTGCAGTGGCGTCAAAGACTCAGTAAAAAACACCAAACAAAGAGCATTGCCTTTTATAATTTGGCGCTCTAACTGACTCAAAGAACTTGCTTCCATACACGGGTCGATACTACTCAACTCCGACATACAATCGATAAACACGTTTTCATTGGTAAATGAAGGATCTCGATATACTAAGTTAACCACGACTAAGTCCTCACTTCACGCTGCTTACTTTGATACTCTCTTGATGAAGAGTGATCGTATGCAGTTTCACAAATAGGATTAAAATCAGAATTACCAGAGATAAATTCTTGTTGAATATCATTTTGTTGTTCGTCAGCCCAGTCAACGTGTTCACTACAGTTTAACTGTTGATTATTAATGCCATTTTCAGACGTATCAAATTGGTGAGCATTATGAATAGATAGCTTATTTAATTGAGCAACGTTATTTCTACATAACCAACTTTTACTTGCATATGTTAGGGCTGTGTCAATTGTTAAACTCGGTGTTGATAGCATTTTCACTAATGCGACAGTCGCAGTAATACTGGCCATAGCTTGTTGTAATTGCCCATCTGTAAGTTCGCTTTCAGCAATATCTTCCCCGTGCCAAAGTTGTGCAAGCAAATAAGCTGGCAAGTCCGACTGCCCTACTTTAGCGCCAACAAATGCTTCAAGCTGAGTAGGAAGATCAACATGGTTCAATTCAAGTGTTTGCTTATCGCCACTTGCACCAAATCTAAGCAATTTTACACTTGTACTCACTCTTGGATTGATTTCTGTTTCACCTTGTAACCCCTTAAAAATCGCAATGTCGGCATGTTGCTTTGCTAAAGTATCGCAAGCTTGCTGCTCTGCTAGTAACATTGCGACTTGTTGGTGCTGCTCATCTAAACCTGGGTGAAAATAACTACGTAAACTGAATGGTGCATTGGTAGGATTGATACAGCGAACTGACATTTGAATTAAACTACGAAGGCCTAACTCCTGGTGCAAGCGGCGACAATCATTGAGCACAGGAACGATATCGGCAGAATTGACATAAATAATCCCTGTTTTTGCTAAATTAACTTTAGCTTGCTCTGCGGTAAAACAGCGTGGAATGTCTAACGCCGAAATAAAAGACTCTACATGTCTTCGGTGAGGAAGAGACTGGCTGTCACCATGTAAAATAATCGTTTGGCCTTTGCGCGCAATTGTTTTAGCGGCTAATAATAACCATGGTAATTGCTCTCGCTTTCCAGCATATACAGGCCAATCTATGTCCGCATTAAGGTCTTGCCATTCTTTGCCAACAAGCTGCTTTAGCCCAGAAGCAACGCCTGCAAGCTCCTCAACTGACTCACCTCTGACTCGCATTAGCATCATTGCAGCTGCCATTTGAGCAGATGATAGCTCCCCATTAGCGAAAGCCCTAATGAGATGAGATGCCTCAGCAAAATTTAAACTTCGGCTACCTTTCACGCCTTTACCTAATGCTTTAACCAGCTTGCGGTTATCAAAGTCATCAGCATCAAGCTGTGTTTTTGAATGTTGTTCAACCATTGACGACCTCGGCCATTGATGTCGCACTGACATCAGCAAGTAAAGCAGCTAGCTCTTGCCCAACAGCAACCACTTCACCAATAATAATCAGTGTCGGGCCAGAGTCTTTAATTGTTTCAGCTTGTTCTGCCATCGTTGAGACATTGGCGTAAGTCACTAATTGATTGGGTCTGCCGCCATTTGTGATAAAAGCAACGGGTAAATCAGCTGGCGCATCAACAGCGAGTAGCCCAGCTGAAATAGCCTTGGCCTGCTCTTTACCCATATAAAATACCAGTGTCGACTCAGCTGCGAGTAATGCTTTCCAATGTGTGGGGGCTTGGTCAAACTTAGTTCCCGTCACTAAAGTCACTGAACGTGCCGTTCCTCGAAAAGTAAGCGGAATACCCGTATTCGATGCGCAACCTAATGCCGCTGTTACTCCCGGTGTAAATCGGCTTATCAGGCCATTTTTTGCTAAAAATAGCGACTCTTCAGCACCGCGACCAAAGATATGCGGATCGCCTCCTTTTAGACGAACAACTTTTTTTCCTTGAAAGGCTAATTTGGCCAACAAGGAGTTAATATCATCTTGCTTATAACTAGGTTGGCCACAACGTTTTCCGACAAAGTGTCGTTCACAATCAACTGAAACGAGAGATAAAATATCACTGCTTACTAGGCTGTCGTAAACTAATGCGTCAGCTTGAGAAATAATTCTAGCGGCTTTAATGGTCAACAAATCAAGTTGGCCACAACCTGCGCCAACAATCTCAACCTCACCAGCAACTAACTCGCTGCTAGTAACATTAGAAGGATTACTCCCAGCAACACTATGGTTCACTAATTGACTGATTGAATGACTCATCACGCCACCTCCTCTTGAGTTGATTTGGATTGTTTTTTATTTTTTACTGCCACAGTCTCTATTGCCATATCTTCAAGACCAAGTAGCCAAACATCACTTGCACATTGCACCACTTCACTATGGCAACTGCCGCATTGCTTGCCACAACCCAATTCTGACTGTGTCTGTTCAAGCGCTTGTTCAAAATCACCTTGGCTCAATATCGCTTCATTACCACTTGTCCGTTGAGCAAACACCAAATTATCTAACGCTTGCAGCATTGAATCCTGAATTTTGGCCTCTGTGACACCAGTACACGCACAAATAAGCGGACTGTTGCCAGCTTTAATCAGTTGATGTAACCGGTTCATTAGCCCTGTATCTACTGTTTCACCGATAAGAAGATGCATCGGCTCAAGGGCGACTTCAACTTGCTGCTTACTTAGCAATTTAAGCGACACTAATTGGCCCTGATTCATATTGCACTGAACATGAATAACTTGCTTATTCAGTAAGCTCACCGTCCACTTTAAAGAGTAACTAGTAGACTGAAAATTAAAGCCTTTTTCCGCATCATCAAAAGCGATGTGATAACACTCACCCGCTGACAAACTTTGCTGAACATTCCAACATGTGCCGGTAAATAACGGGTCATGCTCGCCAAAGATAACCCCTTGTAATGCCAGCTCTACTTTAGTAACGGTTGTTGCTTGGCATTTAAAGCCAGGTTGCTTCGATATTGGGTCTAACTGACTATTTAGTGCTTGATTCACTCCTTTACCAAGGGAGAATTGCGAAGACCAATGCATAGACATGAAAGCCATATCGGGAGATTGATTGTCGTCGGAAACAACCCTCGCCGCAGCTTGAACACTCGATGTACTCTGTTCGCAACTTGCTAAATCACGCTCAGCATCAGGCGTTGCAAAACACACTAAATCGCCATCATTTAACTCAAGCTGTTGAATTTTGATTGGATGTAACGAGACAAATGGCTCAGGAATACTCGCCCTAAGACTGGCAATGTGGCCAGTGCGAGTCATGGTATGCCACTGATCCCGACTGCGGCCACTATTGAGCAATACTTGATGTTGACCGACACTCAACTCTGACTTGAGCGGCTGTGCTGCAATAAACTGCGCTTTATTAGAAGGCGTTGAAAATAGCCCATCTTGGTATAATCGACGTTCAGTTTGTCCAAGCATAGCGGCACTTGTTACTGGCCATTGAGTTGGCGCTAACCTGTCGTATTCAGCATCAGTTAATTCACTCATGCCAGAGATATCAAATTGTTTTTCAGGAAATTGTGCTTTTACTGCTTTTGAAAGCTGAGCAAACTCTTTAAACACAGCCGCACTGTTTGAGAATGTAAATGCTGCGCTAAACCCCATGCGTTTTGCGACTTCAGCGAGTGCCCACCAATCAGGTTTTGCATTGCCTTTAACGGGTATAAAGCCACGTTGACGAGTGATAACACGTTCGCTGTTAGTGACAGTGCCACACTTTTCTGACCAACCTAAAGCAGGTAATAATATGTCGGCTTGTTTTGCTGTTGCGGCATCTTGGGTGATATCTGATACCACCACAAATGGGCAAGCATCAAGTGCCTGCTGTACTTTTGCAGTGTTCGGTAATGAAACTAACGGGTTTGTTCCCATGATCCATACGGCTTTAATTTTGCCATCAGCCATCGCATCAAATAATTCAACTGCAGTTAACCCTTTATCTTGAGCAATGGATTCTGTTTGCCATACATCTGCTAATAACTGTCGTTCAGGAGCAGAGAATCCCATATGACAAGCAAGTTGTGTGGCAAGTCCGCCTACTTCTCGCCCGCCCATCGCATTAGGCTGACCAGTTAAAGAAAAGAAACCGCAGCCAACTTTACCAATATGACCAAGCGCGAGATGGCAATTGATGATTGCATTCGTCGTATCGGTACCTGAAGTAGACTGATTCACTCCCTGACAACTGGCAGTAATGACTTTTTCATTGGCAATAAACAACTGATAAAATTGAGTTAATTCGCTTTCCGTCAAGCCTAAATACGATGCAAGCTGGTCAGTTTTAACAAGATCAGTTTGTGAAGATAGGGTGTGAAGTACAACATCAAAACCTTCTGTGTGCTCATCAATGTACGCCTTATCTTGAGCCTCATTTTCAGAAATAAACTGCAATAAACCATTAAACAACAGACTGTCAGTGCCAGGCGTAATTTGTAAATGTAAATCTGCTTGAGCCGAAGTGGCCGTTTTAGCTGGGTCAACCACAATGATTTTTGTACCAGATTGCTCGCGCGCTTTAATCATTCGTTGAAATAAAACCGGGTGAGTCCAAGCGCTATTCGCCCCAACTAACACAATAACATCCGTTTGCTCAAAATCGTCATAACAGCCCGGCACTACATCTTCACCAAAGGCACGCATATGCCCACTCACAGCCGATGACATGCATAAACGTGAATTGGTATCTACATTGGCTGTACCAATAAAGCCTTTAGCAAGCTTGTTTGCTACGTAATAGTCTTCAGTTAGCAACTGACCAGATAAATAAAAAGCCACAGAGTCTGGCCCGAACTCAGCAATTGTCTTTGTAAAAGTGTCTGCAATTGTTGTTAACGCCACATCCCAGTCAATTGGCTTACCTGACTTACGTTTGGGATAACGCAGTGTATTAGGCTGAACCAAGCTTTCTAGTAAACGTTCGCCTTTAGCACATAACTGTCCTTTATTAGCTGGATGTTGCAGATCACCCTCAAGGTTATACATGGGTGCACTTGCTCTTGAGTTTTTCTGCTCATCGTTAACATGCGGCGTTACCTCTGCAAGAGGCGAAACACTAACACCACAGCCTACTCCACAATAAGCACAACTTGTTTGGATACTAGACCGGATATGAGACATGCAACTTCCTTTTACTGACAAAATTCTATGTCAATAACATCGCAAAAGTTGTGCCAATAGCCAAAGTTATGATTTTAAAGATGTTTTAAATTTGAGGGTAAGGTTTCAACCAAAAACTGTTCTAGATAAGTGCATTATTTTGCACCAATTAAGCGCAAACCATTGAAAACACAGTAATTTAAATACCTCTTTAGGGGTAGTTTAATTATAAGTCACTGAACATGCAATGTGTTTTTGATATACAAATATCAGTCAATTTAAGGCGCTTGAATCAAAGCAAAAAAAAAGCACCGTCATTAACGGTGCTTTATTCATCAGTTGTTACACAGTTCAACTAGCTCAATTACTGAGCAGAGCGACCATCATCATGACAACTATCACAAGTTGGTACGTCACCCACATTCATATCATGTGGCGCGTGACAATCGGCACACATTAACATGCCGTCATGCGGTGCATGATTATCATCCATTTCAGCTAATGTGCCATGACAACTTTGACACTGTTCAAACTCATACTCACCATCAGCAGATGGTTCACCATCAGCGTGACAGCTTTCACAGCCACCCATTTCGGCATGGAAATCAGCTAAGTTTTCATCTGACGCAAACGCGTTTGTTGACAATGTCAGTACAGCTAAAGCTGCTGCAAACAAAGCCACAAGAATTTTATTGCTCACTATAATACCCTCCATTTGTGATAATAAAGAAAACGATCATCAATTAGCTTTCTTAGTTATCGGTTATCAGCACGACATTTTGACTCAATATTTTGGCTCAATACTTTGACTCTACAATAAACTTAGCTAACACTGCTTAATTTAGCAACAGTAAATACAACTACCCAAGCCTAACATTGAACCTTCTCCCTTAACATGCGTCACGCGATGTAACCACAAGATTAAAGTGGTCATCATTCTACTCGCACAATTTCAAAAAGAAAGTATTAAAAAAGGAGCCCTTGGGCTCCTTTTCGCAATCTTATTAATGTATTAGCTGTTTTTAAGTGCGCTAATGCGTTTGTCTAACGGCGGGTGACTCATTAAGAATTCAGCCATTGAACGCTTACCATTAATACCTAATGCAGCCATTTGTGCTGGCATTGCACCTGTTTCTGGCCCTGTTTTTAAACGCTCTAATGCAGCAATCATTTTATGCTTACCTGCAAGTTTAGCTGCGCCTTCATCGGCTTTAAATTCACGAATACGTGAGAAGTAAGCCACAATCATTGACGCTAAAATACCGAATAGCATGTCCATGACAAAAACTACGGCCATGTACGCAAACATACCTAAACCTTCACCATCTTCGCTGTTATTAGCAACGACATTGTTAACAATGCCAGCAACAACACGAGCGGCAAAAATAACGAAGGTATTAACAACACCTTGAATTAAGGTCAATGTCACCATGTCGCCATTGGCAACGTGGCTAACTTCGTGCGCTAGTACGCCTTCAATTTCGTCTTGAGTCATGCCATAAAGCAAACCAGAACTTACAGCAACTAACGCATTGTCTTTGCTTGGGCCAGTGGCAAAAGCATTCATTTCTGGAGACTGGTAAATCGCCACTTCTGGCATTTTGATACCCGCTTGCTCAGCTTGACGGGCAACCGTTTCAACTAACCAACGTTCAGTGTTATCACGTGGTGTTGTAATGACTTCACACCCCATGGTCTTTTTAGCCATCCACTTAGAAATCGCTAAACTGATGAATGCACCACCAAAACCGAACATGGCAGCAAAAATTAATAACCCGCTCATGCTTGAGGTACTCACCCCAAGTAACGACATCACAATCGAAGCAACTAGCAAAATTGCTAAGTTGGTGCCAATCAATAACATAATACGTAACATTACAACTCCTATCTGGCACTAACGCCGCTTAAAACTTTCTAATAACGTACAACCATGTCTTCATGCATGATTGTTTAAATCTTTTGCCAATTCTACTTTTTACATTGAGTGTATGGCGATAGTTCAATGTATAATGACATAATATGTCCTATTAGGTTATTTTCAAGGTGTCATCGAAAAAAAATGACATAAAATGACAAGTTCTTGAAAATATCACATCAAGCCTAATCTCAGCTGAATGGTCTTCGTTAAATTATGACTTAATCGCTATCAGAGATAAGAAGAGCGCAAAGTCTAGGTAGATAAGATTAATCCAAGCTTAAATTTATCCTCCATTAATCATTTTCCATCCACTTAGGTTATGGTTTGTAATTAATCTTTGTTAATATCCAATAAATATAAGAATAACTAGCGATTAATTAAACAGTTAAGGAAATCGAAATGGCCGTAAATGCATTAATGCTCAGCAGTTCACGTGAAGGCAATACTCCCTATTTAGCCCATGCCATTGAGTTCATCAAACCGCTTACTACTCACGCAAAAAAATGGGTGTTTATTCCCTACGCAGGCGTGAGTGTCGATTATGATAAATATCTTGCAATGGTCACCGAAGGTTTAGCCCCACTGAATATTGAAGTCAGTAGCATTCATCAATACAGTGACCCAAAACAAGCGATAAAAGATGCTGATGGAATTTTAGTTGGCGGCGGTAATACTTTCCAATTATTAAACGAGTTATACCGTTACGATTTGGTGCATTTATTAAATGAGCAAGTTAGCAATGGTAAGCCATATATCGGCTGGAGTGCGGGTTCAAACATTACTGGTCTAAGTATTCGCACAACAAATGATATGCCAATTGTAGAGCCTGCTTCATTTACTGGCTTAAAACTGTTGCCATTTCAACTAAATCCGCACTACACCAACTATCAAGCTCCTGGTCATAACGGTGAAACTCGAGCGCAGCGATTACTTGAATTTACGATTGTCGATCCTATTACGCCAGTTATTGGTATTCAGGAAGGTACAGCCCTTTGGCGTCAAGGTGATACTCTCTCACTTGTCGGTGAAAAGGACGCATATTTATTCCATGGTAAAGAACAAGAGGTCGTCATTCCTGTTGGCAGTGATTTAAGCCATTACTTAGATTAATCCCTCATTAATACTGGGTAGGTTCTGCATAAAACCTTGCGATTGAATCATACCTAACCAAAAAAGCCTTAAATTCATATTGAATCTAAGGCTTTTTAACGCTTTTAACCGCTAAGTTAACTCAGCGATTTAGAAAGTATAATTGACTTTAAGACTGAAATAACGGCCCGGTTGCGTGTAATTATCTTCTGTCACACCTAAGTTAGACATTAAAAATTTAGATTGGCCAGCCACATCAGCGTAATCAATGTACTCAGTGTCAAATACGTTGAATACCCCGCCACGTAATGTCCAATTGTCACTAAGCATGACATTGGCCGTAATATCAAATACTGCGTAACCTGCTGTATTGTAAACTTCGTTAAAGCTATCACCCCAACCAGGTAAAATGTCTAAATCAGTTGTTCTATCCATATTGTCAGCAAAACGAACCGTCAAGCCAAAATCCACTTCCTTATTAGCAAGATAAGTGTAGTAATTCATCCCGACATTACCTTTAAGCGGACTAACTGAATTTAAATAATCACCGTTTTGATCTTCACCATGGGTATAAGCAATGTTACCCCATAGTTCAATTTCATTTGTAAACCAGTGACTAAATGACGCTTCTGCACCGTAAAGGGTAACTTCATCATAGTTAACATATTGGTATTCCAAACGTGGGTTTGGAAACGGAGGGAAGACAAAATTTACAAATTCCCAATCAATATAGTCTTTGGCTTGTGTGTAGAATGTGGTCAATTCGTAACGTGTATCACCATGATGACCACGAACCCCTATCTCAACAGTATGGCTTGATTCTGACTCTAAATCGTAGTTTGCTTGAATCAATACAGGGAATGGCATTTTGCCATCTTTAACCTCAAGCTCACCCCATTTTTGATCAGGTGTTGGCATTTTATAACCATACGCATACTGAGCGTATACGTTGACGTTATCGGTCATATGGTACACAAGACCTAACTTAGGTGACCAAAAGCCATCGCTCATCTCTTCAAAATCAGCAGGATCACGACCAGCATCTTCAGCTTGTTGTTGATCAGGTGTATTACTGAAGTAATCGTAACGCAAGCCTAAAATAGCATTTAACTTACCATCGTAAAAAGTAATATCATCTTGAATGAAAGCACCAACTCGTAAGCTTTTAGTATCTGCAAATGAGAATGTATCCGTATCAGATGGCGACCAGCTACCATTGTCATCAATCACTTGATAATCACGAGGACGGCTCATTTCTGATTGTTCAACATCAAGGCCATAAATAATATTGTGATCGTGACCCGTTAGCGATAATGATTTAGCAAACGTACTTGCAAATCCAACACGATACTCATCAAATTGGTAATCTCTTTTCTCGGTAATGTCACGAATACCGCCTTGGGCGCCATCATAATAATCACGTTTTTCAGTTTGATCTGTTTTACCGTAATACAAAACAAAATCGACACTATCGTGGATACCACGGTCTTTAGTCGAACGAAGACGCAAAGAGGTATTTAACGCCTGTGTTTGACGGTCGTAGTCAATTGAACTTAAGTTATCTAAGCTGTTTTCCCAGCGATCTAATTGCTGGTTCATGTAATCAACGGTTAACTGTAAGTTAGTGTCATCATTGAAGTGATATTTGCTTTTTACGATAAAGCTATCAGTGACAAGATCACTATCAGGCAAAGTACCATCGTAGTTTTGCTGCTCTTCACCTTCACGGCGTTGATACGTTACTAAGTTATCAAAATTACCTGCAGAAAATGCACTAGTAAAACCCGCAGTGTACTCATCATTCATACCTGTGTAACCAGCATTCGCCGAGAAGTAGTAATCTTCACCACGTAAATAGTCATCAGCATCTTTAGTGGTCATCACAAGAACACCACCTAATGCATCTGAGCCATACATCGTTGATGCAGCTGCTTTTAATACTTCAACTTGTTTTAAACCTTCGACTTCTGTCAGGCCACGACCTGTACCTTCAGCACCTGGGCCTAATGGTGATGCGTATTGATTATTTACACGAACACCATCTTTAACCATCATCACACGGTTTCCGCCGATACCGCGAATAGTCACTGAGCTAGGTTTGCCTGCGCCACCTTTAACATCAACAGCGGCTTCATTTTTGAACAGCGTTGCGAAATCTGAACTCATGTTGCGAGCAATAGCTTCTTCATCAATTACAACAACTGAGCCAGCAACTTGATCTAATGTTTGCTCAACACGTGAGCCAGAGATAACAATCACTTCATGGAAGTTAGAGATAGATTGTTTAATGTCTTCTTTAGATACAACTTCATCTGTATCTGCCATAACCTGAGGGGATAATGCAGCAGCAATTGCAGCACTAATTAATTTAACTGAAAGTGGTTTCATCAACGCTATCCTTAATTAAAACTTAATAGGAATTAATCTCATCTCGAATTGCGCAGGAGTCTACCATGAAGTATTTTTCACATAGCGATCTCGATCCCAATATCCATTTATCGTGAATAAACTCATTGAGAATTTTCGCTTATGTTTCATTGATGTAAAAACTTTTCAGAATAATATTTACCAATATGAGCCAAAGCTAATTTAAAAAATAACATTTGTCACTTTTTGCATCTAACATCAGTCATCAAAGCAACACCGTCTAAGTTAAGCTTTGGGTTTACATGACTTTAATAGCTATGAATGTAGATTCAATAATGGTGATTGAAGAGGACTAAAGTCACTTTCAGTAAAATATGGAGTGAAATATGGAGTGAAATATGGAGTGAGTACGTTGGCTCGCCAATATAATAGCGAAAGTATGATTCTGTATTTACTAGCATAAAACAGGTTTAGACAATGCTTACCTAAACCTGCTTTAGCAAGTATTAATCAGCGTTTTCTTGGTCAGTGATCTGGGCTAACTCTTCTTGTGTTAATACTCCACCGCCAAGCGAGCGGTAAAGCGTAATCAGCGATAATAAGCGATCACGCTTAACTTGGCTTAAGGTTAACTCAGCACTAAATAAACTGCGCTGTGCATCCATCAAGTCCAAAGAACTTGAAACTCCATTTCGATAACGCAAAGTGGCTAAGCGAGTGTACTCTTTTGACGCTTCAACCAATTCTTGCTGTGCTTCAATCGCTAACTCTGAACGACGAAAACTATTCATAGCGTCATTGACTTCAAAGTAAGCCTTGAGCACTGTACTTCGATAATTTAAGTGTGCTTGATTAAATGCTTCTTGTGAGATGTCATATTGCGCAGCGATACGACCGGCATTAAATATTGGCGCAGTAATGCCACCAAGTAATGACCAAGTAACACCTTGGCTATCAAATATACTGCTAAGATCATCGGTTTCAGTGCCATAACTGCCTGTTATAGTAAATTGTGGAAAAAAGGCAGTTTTCGCCACGCCGACATTCGCATTAGCGGCGATAAGTTCTTGCTCTGCCGCCTTAACATCTGGGCGCTGAGATAACATTTGAGATGGCACCCCCACAGTAAAGCTGGTCGGGAACAACTGCCGATAAGCTGTAATCTCCTGCTGAGTTTTAAGCACTAAAGGATAGTCAAACTCACCCAAGAGTATTTTTAATTGGTTAGCTTTTGCTTTACGCTCGAAATCTAAGTCAGGTAAAGTGACTTTGGCACTTTGATACTCAACTTCAGCCTGACGAACCTGTAAACCTGAAATCACACCATTTTGTTTACGAAGTCTTGCTAGATCGCGCTCTTTTAAGCGTATTTCAACGGTATTGAGAGAAATTAAATACCGCTGTTCAATATCCAGCCATTCATAGTATCGAGTCGCGACATCACTAATCAGGCTAATAACCGCTAAATTTAACGCTTCTTGCGCAGATAGGAAGTTTGCATATTCAGCTTCACTGCGACGACGGTTAGCTCCCCAAACATCTAGCTCCCACGATACCGTGCCATCTAAAGTAAACTCGTTACCATGTTCAGGATCGGTATTGGTAATCGCACTATCAATAGAGCGCTCTGCATCTGCATTAATTCCAAAAGCTGGATATAAAGCTGAGTCTGTTACCGTGACTTCTCTTCGTGCAGCAATTAATCTTGAGCGTACAGTTTCTAAGTCTAGATTCTGCGCAAGTGCATGACTGATAAGCACTTGTAAATCTTCATCAAGATAAAACGCTTTCCAATTAGCAAGCCCCAAATTTTCTTGAGACTCTTGTGCTAAATCATCATGATACTGAGCTGGGACTTCAATTTCAGGCCGCTGGTAGTCAGGCCCCATAGCGCAACTGGATAGCAGTAACGTTACACTCGCCCCAAAAAGGATAGACAGATAACTTTTTCCTTTGACTCTAATCCCATCAACATTGCCTTGTGTCGGGGCAGATAAGCTGGAAAATTTAAGCATGGTTGCCCTCCTCATTCGTGTCCGTATTTTGCACTTTTTGCACAGGATTTGACTTAGTTTCATTTGAGACTTTAGATTTAAACCAACCCACTGTCGTGACGAAAAATAACGGCACCATGACAATACCTATGGTTGTCGCAAACACCATCCCACATAAAATTGGAATAGAAATGCTTTGCCTACTCACAGCTCCTGGGCCAACAGACAGAACCAAAGGTAATACCCCTAGAATAAATGCCATTGAGGTCATTAAGATTGGTCTAAAGCGCATATTGGCAGCCTCTAACGCTGCATCAATTCGACTTTTGCCCTCTTTATGTAATTGATTCGCAAATTCCACAATTAAGATTGAGTTTTTAGCTGCCATACCAATCAAGGCGATAAAGGCCACTTGGAAAAACAAGTTACTTTCCATACCACTCACTAAGGTGCCCAGTGCCGCTCCCAACATTGCAATGGGGGCAATTAGCAGTACAGCAATCGGGATTGTCCAACTTTCATACAGTGCTGCTAAAAACAAAAAGACAAATAACATGGCCAAGGCGACCGCAATACTCGTTTGATTTGCAGATTGTACTTCTTGGAACGTAATACCAGTCCATTCATAACTAAACTCATTTGGCAGCATTGGTTTTGCTACTCGTTCAATCGCTTTAATCACATCGCCCGAGGCATACCCTTGTGCAGGCGTAGCATTAATCGAGACACTACTGAATAAGTTATAATGGGTCACTGCAGCAGGTCCAACTGAGTATTCATATTTGGCTAACACACCAATGGGCACCATAGCGCCGGATGCCGAGCGTACATAGTAATCTTTAATTTGCTCTGGAAACTGACGATATTGCTCTTCTGCCTGAACCTTCACTCGGTAGACTCTGCCAAATAAATTAAAGTCATTTACGGTAGATGAATCAGTAAATGTTTTAATCGTGCTGTAGATATCTGCCACATTCACGCCAATGGCCATCGCTTTTGCTTCATCAACAGTCAAATGCAGTTGTGGAATTGCACTTTGTAGTGACAAACTAGCTTTAGCGATTTCTGGTTGAAGTTTTAATGCTTCTATCAGTTCATCTGCCGTTTCAGTTAACCCTTTAAAATTGGTACCAGATGTATCTTGCAACTCCATTTCAACACCTGAGCCGTTACCTAAGCCCGGAACAGCAGAAGGAAGATAAATATTAAAGTCCGCCTCTAAAATATCTTGAAGTGAGCCTTGAATGTCTTTCATCACTTTTTGGACTGTAGCATCTGACTCTGCTCTTTCAGCCCAAGGTTTAAGAATAACTTCAAATTGTCCATTCGCCTGATTTGAGCCTGAACGTTTATTTTCCCCTGCTAGCGTAAATGAATATGCCACCGCGGGATGAGCTAAAACATGAGATTCAGCTTTTTTAAGTACAGCTTGAGAGCGATTAACCGTTGCACCGTCAGGCAAGGACATATCAATGAAAAAGCGGCCTTGATCTTCATCAGGCATAAAACTTGACGGTAAAGACGTCATAATGAAATAAACCCCACCAACCATCAATGCAAACAGTAAATAACTGCGTTTAGCATGCTTGGTTGTCAACGCCACCAGCGATACGTATTTGGTGGTACTCATATCAAGTTTATCGTTCATCCACTTGAAAAAACCAGAGCTCGGCTTATCGCCAGGTTTTAACAATAACGCACATAATGCAGGTGACAGTGTTAAGGCAACCACTGTAGAAATCAGCACTGCGACCGTAATCGCAACCGCAAATTCACGATACATGATCCCTGTGATTCCAGATAAAAATGAAACAGGCACAAAAACGGCAGCCAGCACAAGACTCGTAGCCACCAGCGCCCCTGATAACTCCTTCATCGCAACGCGAGTCGCTTCAACCGATGATAGGCCCTTCTCGTTCATTAACCGCTCAACATTTTCAACCACCACAATGGCATCATCCACCACAATACCGATGGCCAATACCAGCGCTAATAAACTCACCGTATTTATCGTAAAACCAAAAGCTAACATTGCAGCCAATGTGCCAATCAAGGACACAGGTACAGCAATCGCAGGAATTAAAGTAGCTCGCACATTTTGTAAGAATAAAAACACCACTAAGATAACCAGAATAAGCGCTTCTACTAGGGTTTTAACCACTTCATCAATTGAGTTTTCAATAAAGACAGACGCATCAAAAAAGACTTCCCAATTCATACCTTGAGGGAATTTTTCGGCCAGTTTCGCCATTTCTTTTTTAACGTTTTTAGTGACCTCTAGCGCATTGGCTCCTGGTAATAAATACACTTGTAAAATGGTCGCGTTTGCGCCATTTAATTGAGATTGTAATGTATAAGCAGAGGAGCCAAGTTCAATATCGGCAATATCCCGCAAGCGAACGATAGAGCCATCATTATTAGCTCTTACTATGATTTCTTTAAACTGAGGAACGCTACTCATACGGCCCGCAGCGGTAATAGGTAATGTCATACTAAGCGCATCACTATTAGGCTGAGAGCCAATAGTGCCAGCTGGCGACTCTTTGTTTTGCGCTTTTATTGCACTAATAACATCAGCAGTCGTTAACCCATAGCCTGCCATAGTGTCAGGTCGTAACCACACCCGCATTGAATAACTGCGCGAACCAGTATTACGAACACGACCGACACCTGGAATACGTTTTAATGCAGACTCAATGTTAATTGTGCCGTAGTTACTGAGGTAAATTTCGTCAAAGCGTTCATCAGTTGAGGTCAACGCAAGTTTTAATAATTCGACAGAGGCTTCTTTTGACACAGAAACGCCTTCCGTTTGCACATCAATTGGCAAACTACCTGTAGCTTGTTGAGTCGAATTTTGAACATCAACAGCAGCCAAGTCAGGATTGGTTCCAACATCAAAAGTTATTGTGACATTGGCACTTCCTGAATTAGTACTTTTTGAACTCATATAAATCATGTTAGGTAAGCCATTGAGCTCTTGCTCAAGTGGCGTGGCAACAGATTCTGCAGCGGTAGTAGACGTTGCACCGGGATAAGATGCCGATACTTTCACCTGAGGTGGCGTAATATAAGGGTATTGGTCAATAGGCAATTGAAACATGGAAATAAGGCCAAGCAACACAATAACGATTGATATTACGCATGCATAAACGGGGCGATTAACAAAAAACTGAGCCATTATTTTTGCTCCTGTTCTTGTTCCAATATCTGTTGCTGAAGCGCTTGCTCTTTTTCAATTGCATCTTCTTTTTTTAGATATTGTTCTGCAGTTAACGGCTCTGCGAGTTGGCCATGTCGAACACGATGCATGCCTTCGACAATGACTAATTCACCCGCTTTTAAGCCACTCTTAACCACTACACCTAGTTGGCTTTGGTGTTCAATCACAATGAATCTGCGTTCGACTTTATTGTTTGGTAATACCACCATGACATACACGCCTCCTTGCTCAACTTGCGTTGCTTTTTGAGGGATCACGATGGCATCTTTCATTTCATTCAACTTGATGCGCACATTGGTGTATTGGCCAGGTAGAAGCTCTCTATTGGGGTTTGGTAACTCTGCTCGCACTTCAAAAGTGCCCGTTTCAGGGTTTACTGATGGGTCAGTAAAGCGAACATTACCTAAGTATCGATATTCACTGTCATCAGGCAAGGTGATAGTGACAAAACCTTCAACCGCTTTACCTTCTGCTTCTGCTTCTTGTTGCTCAGAATAACTGGTCATGCGTCGGCGAGCATTGAGGTAATCTAATGCTGACATATTAAAAGTCACATAGATTGGATCAACCTGTTTAACACGGGTCAATAAAGACTGGCCATTACTGCCAACCAATGCCCCGATATCAACTTCGGAGCGGCTCACTAATCCTGAAATTGGTGAGGTGATTTGGGTATAACTTAACTCAAGCTCAGCTTCTTCTAGCTCTGCTTTACTTGCTGCAAGACTTGAGCGAGCCTGAGACAATATCGAAATCGCATTATCAAAATCTAATTGGCTAGCAGCATCTTGCTCATACAAAGGCTTTAAACGTTCAACATCTCGTTGTGACTTATCTAAAACAGATTGCTGAGACTCCACATTCGCTTTTAAACGGTTTACCACAGCCAAATAAGGTCGATTATCAATACTGTAAAGTAAGTCGCCTTCTTTAATGGCACTCCCTTCAATAAAGCTTTTATCCTGTACAAAACCATCGACGCGCGCCCTAACCTCAACATCGAGTGATGCCTTGGTTACACCGACATAATTACCGAATAAAGGCACCGTTGCCGTATCCACTTGTTCAACCACAACCAATTTGGGTGTGATAACAGGTTCTGGGGTTTCACAACCCATTAATAAGGTTACTGCTGCGAATAAAGAAAATGTCGCACGAGTTGCAGAGTTAAATTTTGCCATATCTATAACCTAAACCTTTTGTAGTGAACCGACGCTTCATTGTTTAAATTTTGTTAGTAAGATATTACTACATGTGATTGGGAAATGTTTGAAAAATCGGAGTTTTATTTAGAATTAAACATAGCAGAAAAATAGTCATCGTTTTTACTTATCGCGCTAATACCTCTGTTAAATAAAATAGAAGCGAGTATCATTAATGACTTCGCTTTATATTAGTTAGAACCAATTAACGCTTAAGTCATATATCATCGCCAAAATTCAACCTTCTTTATTAACAGAAACAATCACGCAAACTCTTGCTCAATTGAAAAGATATCGTTGAATTTTAGACAGGCCAAACTATGAAGTCATATTGTCGAGCAACACGCGAGCGCTCACATTGGATTTGAACATCATTTTCGTGGCTTTCACGTCACGATATAAACGCTCGTGCGCTGACAGTGAAAAGGTATCTTCTCGAGTCGTATATTGGCCAATCCAATCAATTAACATTGGCAAATTAGCATCTTGCGCTTGTTTGTCGGGATATTTGTGCGGCTCCCATGGACGTCGCTTTGCATTATCAACACATTCACTAACTGGCAGGTTTAGAAAAATAGCTTCTTCAGCAAAAGGAGCGACTAATGCTAATAAGTCAGCATAGCAGCCTTCAATCACCCAATTTGTATTCTTGTCTAAAAATGATTGAATATGAAGCTGAGATTGTTCGAGGGGTAATCGAGTGGGTGGATTAGATGCCTGCCACGCAATGGTGTCTAAATCTAAGTGAGAAAGCTGGTGACGTTTTGCTAAGACACAAGCCAACGTCGATTTACCTGAGCCTGAATTACCGAAAATAATAACTTTGTTCATATCTCACCCTAGAAACGGTTCAATCACATTGACGTAAAACAAAAATTAAGTGGTGTTTTTACTATCTCATTCAATAAACTCATTCAATAAACTGATGAATGAACCTGACTTTATAAACTTACAATAGATTAGTGAGTGCAATAAACTTTGCTGCCTGTGCTGCACTTGGCTGAGTTAAATGAGGAATATAGCCCAGAAATGGAGCCGACATTATTT
Source organism: Shewanella sp. 10N.286.52.A9 (assembly GCF_041468985.1). Classification (NCBI taxonomy): domain Bacteria; kingdom Pseudomonadati; phylum Pseudomonadota; class Gammaproteobacteria; order Alteromonadales; family Shewanellaceae; genus Shewanella; species Shewanella sp. 10N.286.52.A9. The sequence goes on from NZ_JBFRJQ010000035.1 coordinate 68,743, forward strand.
GCTGTAAACTGGCTAAATTTTCTTGCTGATTAGCCATGTTAGGATCGACTTGATTCGCAACCCAACCCGCTATCTTTAACCCATCAGCCACCACAGCTTCTTGAGTTAACAATGCATGATTCAAACAGCCTAATTTCATCCCAACCACCAAAATAACACCTAACTCGTTGTTTGAGTTTAATCGCTTCACTGAGTCTGACAAGAACTCACCATTGCCAAGGGGTAATCGCCAACCACCCGCACCTTCAATCAAGCTAAAGTCTGCACTCAATAGCGCCGCCAAAGGTAATGACTCCACAACCCCTTGCGCGGTTAACTTGACCCCTTGAGCGTTTGCTGCAATGTGTGGCGCGATGGCAGGTTCAAATGAAACAGGATTAATCTGCGAATATTCAAGTTTAATACTGGATTGAGCGATTAACGCTAATGCGTCGCTATTTCTTAGCCCTTGGGACGTTTGTTCACAACCTGAAGCTATCGGTTTTACACCTATGGTTGAGCCATTAGCGGCATGCAGCAATGCTGAAGAAACTAATGTTTTACCACTATCAGTATCTGTACCTGTGACAAAATAGAGCATCGCAATTCGCCTTATTTTTTAATCAAATGTAAGTAGGTAATTTGGTATGTCAGTGGAATACCTTGCTCAACTCTCAGTGATTCCGCTTTCTCAGTCAGTGCAAGCCAGTCTTGGCGGCCTCGTAAACTCACTGAGCCTTGCTTTTCTTTAGACTGAGTTTGCTGATGTGACTTAACTGACGCCCCAACTCCTTTGATGGAATACAATAAAGTGCGTAAGTCTGTAAAATATAAACTCTCACTGCAATGCTCAGCGTTTTCAATCTGCCAGTGGTGCTTAATTGCTTGAGCGACGATGTCATCAAAATGAGAAAAATCATTGTGCCCGAGCCCCAATTTGCTTAATTCAGGTAAACTGCCCGCAGACACAATACTAATTAAGCAATGAGCACCTAGCTTTAATATACGATAAAACTCACTTAGCACTGCGGGTAAGTCTTCACACCACTGCAATACTAAGTTTGAATACAAACCATTAAATTGATTGGCACTAAGCGGTAATGCTGCAGCATCGGCACATAGCGTATGGTAATCAGGAAAATCTTGCTTCACCATTGCTAGCATTTCCGATGACAAGTCAACCGCCATTACCTGCTTGATTTGATTTTGCTGTGGATTAACTAAAGTAAAATCAGTACCAGGACCACAGCCGATATCAACAATATCTCCAGATAAAATTTGGTGTTTCAGTAATTTTTCTGCTGTTCTTCTTTGCAACACATCATGCTGTTTATAACATTTGGCCGCTTGAGAAAACTTTTCAGCTACTGGATTTTTAAAAGTCATCGATACTCTCAAATAGGAGATAACTGCAAATTGGCAGTGTATAAAATATAATTTTAATTGTGTGGATGGATTAATCTAGATAATGCCATGACCAACTGATTTATCTGTGTTTTTGTGTGCTGTGAATTAAGTGTTATTCGAAGCCTTGCTTGACCTTTTGGCACGGTAGGCTGTCTAATCGCACCAACAAGTAACCCTACCGCCCTCAATTGCTCCGCAACCATAACAGTCTGCTCACTGCTGCCGATAATAACGGGTTGAATAGCGGTTTCAGACTCTGTTAAATCGATTCTTTCGTGCGCGCAAGCCTGCTTAAAATAGTGAATATTGTCTTGAAGCGAATTAAGCCGATGAGATGAACTTTGGGTGAGTTTCACTGCCGCGAGCGCTAAGTGCGCATTAGCAGGCGATAGTGCTGTTGAGTATATATAGTGACGGGATTGAGCAACCAGGTAATCAATCACAGCTTGACTGCCTAATATCGCAGCACCTTGACAACCTAATGCTTTACCGAAAGTCACAACTTGTATATCACAATATTGGCTAACGGAACTGGCAGCCAATACCCCAAAACCATGCGCATCATCAACAACTAACCACGTATTATACTGTTGGCACAAGCCTTTTAACTCAGCTAACGGCGCTTTGTCACCGTCCATACTAAACACACTTTCGGTCAGTAATATTGATTCGGGATGACGAGTTAACAACTGCTCAGCATGCTGTAAATCATTATGCTTAAAGCGTTTAAGGCTTGCACCTGAATCCTTTACGCCGTCAATCATTGAAGCGTGGATTAACTTATCCGCTATGACGACATCATTGCCATCAACAAGTGTTTTAAGTAATGCTTGATTTGCACTGAATCCAGAGCAAAACAATAACCCAGCTTCATGTCCTGTGACCTCACACAAGTGTTTCTCTAAATCATGATGCGCTTGACTGTAACCTGAAACTAAAGGTGACGCCTTACTGCCCACGCCATAACGATTTGCACCTTGATTTAAAGCGGAAATCATTTCAGCACTAGTGGCTAAACCTAAATAGTCATTGTGACTAAAGTCAATAATATGTGAAGAAACGCCTGTCTGATTACGCTTTCTAAGCAAGCCATCTTGATCCAGCTGTTGCATGCGCTGATTGATCTTATCGAGTAACGGATGACTTGCCATAAATACAGCCTGCTTTTATAACGAACAATTCTCTTGAAAATTCTTAAATCGCACCAGCGTCAAAGAACTGCTTAGTCGCCTTATCTTTTTTAGCATTGGCCTTAGCTAATAAAGCGCTATCAGATTCTATATTGGCAGAGGGGCCTTGTTCAGGGTGAAGACCTAAACGCTTAAATAACGTCATGTCATCATTTTCTTCTGGATTCGGTGTCGTTAATAACTTGCAACCATAGAATATCGAATTTGCGCCTGCAAAAAAGCACATAGATTGCAGTTCATCAGTCATGTTTTCACGACCTGCCGATAAGCGAACTCGTGATTTAGGCATAATGATCCTAGCCACAGCGATGGTGCGTACAAACTCAAGTGGATCGAGATCATCAATTTTTTCAAACGGTGTTCCAGCTACCTTAACTAACATATTAATTGGCACTGAATCAGGGTGCTGCTCAAGATTCGCTAACTGTTGTAAAAGCCCTGCACGGTCAGTCGCTTTCTCGCCCATACCAACAATCCCGCCAGAACACACTTTCATGCCTGAAGCACGTACATTAGATAAAGTATCAATACGGTTTTGGTAAGTACGCGTGGTAATAACATCACCATAGTATTCTGGCGATGTATCTAGGTTATGGTTGTAGTAATCAAGACCCGCATCAGCAAGTTCATCTGACTGCTCTTTTGACAACATACCAAGTGTCATGCAGGTTTCCATGCCTAATGCTTTTACATCCTTAACCATTTGCGTTAAATAAGGCATGTCACGCTCTCGTGGGTTTCGCCAAGCTGCGCCCATACAAAAACGAGAAGCGCCAGCGGCTTTAGCACTTTTAGCCTCAGTCAACACCTTTTCAATCTCTAATAAACGCTCTTTTTCAAGACCCGTATCATAACGAGCACTTTGAGGGCAATATTTACAGTCTTCTGGGCATGCGCCGGTTTTTATCGATAATAAACGACTAATTTGTACTTCGTTAGGATCAAAAGTTTCACGATGAATACTGTGTGCTTTGAACAGTAAATCATTCATAGGTAAAGCAAATAATGCTTCAATTTCTGCTTTGCTCCAATCGTGACGGATCGCTGACGATGACATGGTTAATCCTTTTTATTCATTTTATATTCGCTTGTTGTTGGGTTAGGATACCTTGAGCATGTAAACTGTCAATGCTACCAAGCAACACAACTTGACTAACGGTTAAAATATGAACAATTCATTACAACAATCTCCAGCTAATATTGATTTCGAATTTGATAAAAAGCATATATGGCACCCTTATACTTCTATGCATAACGCGGCAAAAGTAACCGGTGTGGTTAGTGCTGAGGGATGTGAGTTAACCCTAAGCGATGGCCAAGTTGTTATTGATGGCACCAGTTCTTGGTGGGCTTGCATCCATGGCTATAATCATCCTGAAATTATTGAAGCCATGCAGTATCAATTAACCACATTAAGCCATGTGATGTTTGGCGGTATTACCCACGCACCTGCAGTTAACTTGTGTAAACGCCTTGTGGATATGACGAGCCCTAATCTGACTAAAGTATTTTTAGCTGATTCAGGATCAATTGCAGTTGAAGTTGCGATGAAAATGGCAATGCAATATTGGCAAGGTAAAAACCAATTCAAAAAACAACGAATATTAACGGTTAAACGCGGCTATCACGGCGACACGTTTGCCGCGATGAGCGTATGCGATCCTGATAACGGTATGCACACCATGTTTGGTGACGCAGTCACCGAGCAATTGTTTGCCCCAGCGCCGACGTCTTCTTTTGGAGAAACTTTAGCAGAAAATGATACTGCTGCACTCGAAGCCATATTACAGCAACATCACCACAATATTGCTGCACTGATTATTGAGCCTATTATGCAGGCAGCGGGTGGGATGCACTTTTATTCTGCTGAGTATTTAAAAGCAATTCGACAACTTTGTGATCAATACAATGTACTTTTAATCCTGGATGAAATAGCCACAGGTTTCGGCAGAATTGGAAAGTTATTCGCATATGAATATGCCGAAATCGAAGCTGATATTTTATGCTTAGGCAAGGCGTTGACAGGGGGGTACATCAGCTTAGCAGCGACAATTTGCAGCGATGAAGTCGCTAATGGCGTAAGTGACTCCCCTGCCGGTGTTTTTATGCATGGTCCAACTTTTATGGGTAATCCACTCGCTTGCTCTGCTGCAGATGCCAGCTTAAAAATATTACAAACGGGTCAATGGCAACATCAAGTAGATGCCATCGAAAAGCAAATGAAGCAAGAACTAGCTGAAGCAATTGAATTTGAACATGTTATAGATGTACGAGTACTTGGCTCAGTTGGCGTAATAGAAATGAACAGTGCCATTAACACCGGGGCACTACAGCAAGCATTTATTAAGCTTGGTGTATGGATAAGACCTTTTGGTCATGTACTGTATATCACTCCGCCATACACGATTAGCTCGGAGCAATTAACCACATTGACCCAAGCTTTGAAAACCATCGCTAAAAACATCACATTAGAGCAAGCTACGGCTGATACATTCAGTAATGGCTAATTATTTATCTGTGCAGCAACTCGCTGCACTTAATCATATTTTAACTGCTATAACCACTATCGTTAGACTTTTAAATTGATTAGAGCCAGAAATATATAAAGTCGCCAGACCTAGAAACAATTTCTAGTTTGGCTACTTAGCCTCTCCAATCATGCGCCGCATACCATAAAAGCGACTCATTAAGCTGACTGATATTATATCCATGTTTGAGTTATGACTTCATAATCAGTGTTACCCTGTAAATTTTTCGAATACGATTAGCAAATACGATTAACATGTGCATATTGCAAGACACCACACCAACCAATATTACCAAAAAACATTACCAAGCAGACTTACCAATTAAGACTCATCTGTAGAAAAAACCAAAAAAGTTACATTGTTTTAATATAATCAAATCAACAATCTGATGATTAATTCAGCACTAATCACTGCTTTTAGCGACTAACACCTAACCAATCAACTTAAAATCTGACATAAACAAGCAGCCAACACTTTTACCCCAATTTAGCCGTCATTGAACACTGCCACCAATCATTACCAGATTGGTAATAACATGTTGCATTAATTGGTAACGTGTTATATAAATGTTTCTGTTGTTTAAAATAACAACAATTGGTCATACCAAAAAAGGCAAGACCAAAGGGAATAATTTTCGGGGGAATTATGAAGCTCAACAAAATAAGTGCAATGTTTAGTGCGACTAAAAATAAATCAACTAATATAACGATTTTTGGTGCGACACTAACAGCTCTACTGTCTATGCCGACCTTCGCTGCTGATGCTGAAACTCAAAATGCAGAAACAGACGAAATTGAAGTCATTGCAGTTAAAGGGATATTTGGCAGTTTAAAAGCAGCTAATTTACTAAAGCGAGCTGATGATCGTATTGTCGATGCTATTGTTGCAGAAGACATTGGTAAATTACCTGATAATAACATTGCAGAAGCCTTGCAACGAATTACTGGTGTTTCTATTGGAACTGACTTCGGGGTGGGTGAGTCAGTAACAATTAGAGGCGTATCTGAAAACTTGATACTACTTAATGGTCGCTCTACTGCAGGTGCTGGTCGTGGCGGTATTGGATTGGATGACTTTCCTTCAAGCTTTTTGAAAACGGTTGAAGTCATTAAATCACCTACACCAGACATGATTGAGGGTGCTTTAGGTGGTACGGTAAACATGCAAACTATTCGTCCATTAGAGCTGTCAGAACCGCTTGTGGCAATTACGCTTGATGGCGAATATTCAGATAAAACAGAAAATACTGCACCAAATTTTTCAGCTGGTATTGGTAATAACTGGGATTTAGGTGATGCAGGTACATTTGGTGCTTCAGCTAACCTTGCTTATTTAGACCGTGAACTACGCCGTGATGAATATTTCAACAAAGTTGATTTGCTCGATAACATCGATATTAACGGTGACGGCGTTGTTGATGACTCAGGTGGACCTAATGGCAAATACTTACGTAGAACGCAAAGCACGTTAGAGCAAAAAACAGAAGAACGTGAACGTACAGCTTATGGTATTTCACTACAATGGGAACCTGTTAGTGCTGAAGCCAACATTTATCTTGATTTGAATGCAACTAAACTTGATGGCGGCCAATCTGCTTACTCTATCTTAGATGTGGGTGGTAGTTCTGTAGCAAGAAGTGATTCTTACTATGATGCTAACGGTCAGCTACATAATTACGATTTAGACGGTGTCCTTGTAATTCCAAAAACTTGGAGTGACTTTACGACATCAGATACCACCTCTCATGCCCTCGGTGGTGAGTGGTTTATCACTGATAACATTGAATTATCTGCTGAATACTCAATATCAAAATCTAAAGAAAAACAAACAGCAAATGAATTTAACTTACGTCCAATTGAACGTACAGATCCTACCCTTGATCTTGTAACACATACCAGTACAGGTAGTTCGTTTACGGGCAGTGGCATTCCTGGTTACACATATGCTGATTCAGGTATGTTAACTAACCCTGATAACTTAGTATTTCGTGAATTCTTCCATAAAACACTTGAAACTGACAATGAAGAACAAGCATTACGCTTTGACTTCAAAATCTCTGACATTGGTGTAGATTGGGTATCAGCGGTAAAAGCTGGTGTGCGCTTTACTGACCGAGATTATAGTGCCAACCGCTATGACCTAAAACCTATCAACGGCAACACTACCCTTAAAGATTCTTATAAAAAAGCAACCAATGCTGACGGACTCTACAGCCCTATTTGGATTGATAATCCTGTACTGGCTGACAGCATGAAAATCGTTAACATGAGTAATTCATTTGACCAAACAGGTGTAAATGGTCAAAACGATTTAATGACTTACAATGTTTATGATGCTGATTTACTACAGAACACTGAAGCCACTTACGCATTAGTTCAACAAATGCTGCAAGGTACTTCTTATGCCATGAACGGCTCATTAGCTGACAACATGGTAGAAGATAATGGTGCATATAAAGAAATTAACGAGAAAACCAGCGCTATCTATGCTCAATTCCATTTGGATTTTGATGATTTAACTGCTGTATTTGGTGGTCGTTATATTCAAACAGAATTAGAGTCTAGCGTTGTTGCTTCTGTTGATGCCAATGGCAACAAAATTCTTGATACTGGCGAAAACGATTATTCAGATTTTCTCCCTAGCTTGAATGTGACCTATACCCTTACAGATGAAACCTTAATGCGCTTTGCTGCTGCAAAAGTTATGCGTCGTGCAGACTTTGATGAGCTAAGCCCAGCATTATCAATTGATAACTCATTAGTGACTGGTACTCAAGGTTCTTACCAACTTGAACCATACCGTGTGACTCAATATGACTTATCTGTTGAACACTATTTTGGTGATGGTGGCATTGTTTCAGCTGCACTTTTCTATAAAGACGTCAATTCATTTACACAAACAGACAGCAGTTGTTTAGCTGACCAAAGTACTGTAGATGGCCAAAACACGACAGAATGGGGCAACGTTTGTTTACTTGATACTGCAGGTCAAAGCCAAGGTGACGTAAACTTTGCAACCGAGGCACAAGGTTTAGCCTACGTTGACTCAGAAAAAGCTGCGGGCAGAACAGGTATTGTTGTTGATACTGATGTTAATGGTGGCAGCGGTGAAGTAAAAGGTGTTGAGCTAGCTTATCAACAACAGTTTACCTTCTTACCAGGTTTCTGGTCTGGATTTGGTGTCAATGCCAACTATACCTATGCTGATAGTGAACAACCTGACGGCAACCCACTGCTAAATATTTCTGAAAATACAGCTAACGGTCAAGTGTACTGGGAAAATGACGACCTTCAATTCCGTCTAGCATATAACTGGCGCGATCGTTACTTATATTCTCAAGCAGAGAAACGCGTTCAAACAGTTGGTGCATTAGGTTATAACGTATTTAACCAAAATGACCCATCAGCAGATAACTTTGATGCGACTGTGGGTAACAACTACCGTGAAGCTCGAGGTCAATTCGACTTCTCTGCAAGCTGGGATATCAATGAACACTTCACTGTTGTTGGTAATGTTGTGAATTTAACTGGGGAACCAATTGAATACACTACAGAGCTAAATTCGGTATGGAAGTACAGTGAATCAGATCGTCGCTATACTGTTGGAGTTCGCGCTAGATTCTAATAAGCCACACTTAATAAGAGCCTTCCGCTACGGGTAGGCTCTTTCTCCAACAATCACCTTTCCATTAATGACAATAAATTTAGCGAAATTACATAACAACACAACTTAGCTTCACAGGTTAACTTACCAATTTAACTTTTGGTAAACCAAAATATAACAAATTGGTTGACAATAAATTTATTATTAACTAATATTGGTAATAAGCTCGATTTAGATAATATTTACAAATACTTAATAGAGTAGAGCATGTAAAAACAATTAATTGCATATTCAAAAATGGACAGTTAATCCATGCAGCTAATTGACTCGCACTATTAAGCGTTGAGCAATCTTTGTTACTCAGATAAACATATATAAAAATTTTAGGAGTTAGATATGACAAAGCCAATCATTGGTTTCATCGGCCTTGGTCTTATGGGCGGCAACATGGTTGAGAACCTTCAAAAGAGAGGTTATCAAGTCAATGTAATGGATCTAAGCGCTGAAGCTGTTGCACGTGTTATTGACCGTGGCAATGCAACTGCTTTTACATCTGCAAAAGAGTTAGCTGCTGCCAGTGATGTGGTTCAGTTTTGTTTAACGACATCAGCAGTGGTAGAAAAAATTGTATACGGCGATGATGGCGTATTAGAAGGTATTAAACCTGGCTCTGTACTAGTTGACTTTGGTACATCTATCCCCTCTTCGACTAAAAAAATTGGTGCTGCACTTGCTGAAAAAGGTGTCGGCATGATTGATGCGCCTTTAGGCAGAACACCTGCACATGCTAAAGATGGCCTACTTAACATTATGGCTGCTGGTGACATGGATACTTTTAATAAAGTGAAACCATTACTAGAAGAGCAAGGCGAAAATGTATTCCACCTAGGCGCTTTAGGTGCAGGACATACAACTAAATTAATTAATAACTTCATGGGTATGACAACGGTAGCAACCATGTCGCAAGCATTTGCAGTGGCAAAACTTGCAGGTGTTGATGGACAGCAGTTATTTGACATCATGTCGGCAGGACCTTCTAACTCGCCGTTCATGCAATTCTGTAAGTTCTATGCTGTCGACGGTGAAGAAAAACTTGGCTTCTCAGTTGCGAATGCCAATAAAGACTTAGGTTATTTCCTTGCAATGTGTGAAGACTTAGGGACTAAATCTCTTATTGCTCAGGGCACTTCTACTAGCTTACAAGAAGCGGTAGATGCAGGTTTAGGTCAAAATGATGTTCCTGTCATTTTTGATTATTTCAGTAAGTTAGAAAAATAATATCGACATCGATATTCCTAAAAGATTGATTGTTTTATTAGCTACACCGTTTAACTGAGTTTAAAAAGCCCCTTATCTAGTTTGATACGGGGCTTTATTTTTCTAGTCGCATGTTCTCAAAATCAATGTAATTAATCTTGCATACCGACAAAGCCTGGCTGTTGTTCAACATTACTCAACCACTGCCTTATATTCTCAAAGGGCGTTATATCAAAGCCACCTTCATGGGCGACATGGGTATAAGCAAATAAGGCGATATCGGCTAAACTGAATTGTTCCCCTAAGATAAAGGCTTTGTTGGCTAACTGCTCATCTAGTAATCTCAACACTTGTCTACCCTTAACGTGTAAAAGATCATATTCAGCTTGGCGCTCAATCGGCATGTTCTGATAAAGGCGAATAAAGCGAGCAACGGCTATACAAGGTTCGTGGGTGTATTGCTCAAAGAAAAGCCATTGATACATTAATGCTTTATCAAACTCATCAGTCGGTATTAGCCCAGACCCTTCAGCTAAATACCCTATAATGGCATTTGACTCTGCCAGCACCCTTCCATCATCAAGCTCAATAATAGGCAGCTTCCCTTGAGGTGATTTTTTCAAAAATGTTGCCATTTTAGTTTCACCAGCCATTATATCGATATCTCGCCAACGATAAGCTTGATTTAGTAACCTTAACGTTAACTTTACCTTGTAACAATTTCCCGACTTTTCGTCACCATATACAGTTATCATCTTCATCCTTGCTTTGGTTAAATCTCTCACTATTTCATCATCTATTTTACTAGGCTTGAAATCAACGCTCTTAATGCAGCAGGTTTCACCATTTTAGCCATGTAGTGATAGCCACGCTTCTGTACATCATCAATGAGATCTTTGTTGGTATTAGCAGTGATTAAAATACCCGGTAAATGCTCACCGTATCGAGAGCGAATTCCATCCATTGCATCCACACCGTTTTGATCATTATCTAAATGATAATCAGCTAAAACGATATCTGGAGCTACCCCTTTGAGGCCTAATTTAATGCGTGCATCAGCCAAATCTGTAGCACAAACAACATCACATTTCCAACGAGTCAGTAAACTTTCAAGTCCCGCTAAAATGGCTTCTTCATTATCAATACATAGCACTTTCACCCCTGCTAGAGGCTGAGTTGGCGTCGGTACCGGTTTCACGACTTTCTCTGTCACCGTTTTGCCCAACGGCACCATTATAGAAAATACCGATCCTTGTCCTAACTTTGATGTCACTAAGATTTGATGGTCCAGCACTTTACTGATTCGGTCAGCAATAGCCAAGCCGAGCCCTAGTCCACTAACGTTGCGACTACTTGGATGATTTAGACGTTTAAACTCTTTAAAGATTTCTTGCGTTTCATGTTCATCAATACCGCAACCAGTATCAAGAACTTGAATTTCAATAAAATCACCACGATGACGACAACCAAGTAATACTCTTCCGCCTTTTGCATATCGATAGGCATTGGTTAAAAAGTTTTGTAACACTCGCCTTAATAGGGATAAATCAGAATTAATCGTTGCATTACAAGGCATCATATTAAATTTGATTTGATTGTCCGCAGACATGGCTTCAAATTCAACGGCTAAGCCATTTAGTAATTCTCCAAGAGAAAAATCTCGACGATTCACCTCTACCATATCTGAATCTAATTTAGAAATATCCAACAAGTCAGTTAATAATTCGCCAGCAGTGCGAAGTGAATTATTAATATGAGAAAGCGTGGTTTTTCCTTCCAAATCCAAATTCGGATATTGTGCAAGCGATGCTGTAAACAAACGAGCCGCATTTAAAGGCTGCATTAAATCATGCCCAACAGCGGCTAAAAAACGACTTTTAGAGGCATTCGCCATTTCTTCTTGGGCTTTTGCTTCAAGGAGTTCACTATTGAGCATTGCGAGCTCATAAGTACGCTCTTGTACTCGAGATTCTAATGTTTCATTCGCTTCTAATAAGGCTTTCTCTTGCTTGCGATATTGAGTAATGTCAGTAAAGGTCATCACAAAACCGCCATCAGGCATTGGGTTGCCCTGAATTTTAATCACTTTCCCATCTTTTCGCTGCCGCTCAGATGTGTGCTCTGTACCATTACGCATATGTTGCACACGTATATCGACTTGCAACTCTATGTCGCCCTCACCACAGTAGCCTCTGGCAGCATTAAAACGGATCACCTCGCTAATTGGCATGCCCTGTTGTAAAAATCCTTCAGGGTAATCGTATAGCTCAGCATATTTAAAGTTCCAAGCAACTAAATTCAAATCTTTATCGACCACACTCATGCCTTCATAAGCGTGCTCAATTGCGCCTCTAAGCATATCTTGGCTTAAAATAATCTTAGATGATGCTTCATCTACCAAGCTGAATACTTCATCAAGGGCTAAGTCACGACCTTGTAATACTGAATCCATTACCAAAGAGGCACTAGAGGCACCTAATACCCCAGCAAGCATATGCTCTGTGTGTGACACTAAAGATTGGTCAGCCATTTTATGCCATGAATCACTACGCACAGCATCTGGGGAGAACTTACTAAAGCTTTCATATGCTCTAGTTGGGCTGACAAATCGACTGGCGAGAATTAACAAGTCTTGCTGGGAAATGGCAGTGTGTTTTCTGTTAGCGTCTTTTTTGTTTGAATCAGATTGAAGTGAGCCCGGATTGATAAAATGGCTAGCTTGAATACGCTCAGCGACACCCGCTCTAAACCATAATGAGCCTAATATATAACAAATAATATTAGCTAATAGGGCAATAAGCGTATCGTCAACCTCTGGGCTAATTGAGGCTAATAAGCCTGTTTCTTGCCCTAAACCTACACTGCCTTCAAATAGGATATAACACCATAAAGAAAACCCTACCGCTAAGCCTAAGAATACCCCAGAGCGATTACCGTACTTCCAATACAATCCACCGAGCAAAGCTGGTGCAAGCTGAGCGAAAGCACCGAATGACAATTGTCCTAAATGAGATAATGACTCACTATTACCGAACAATAAGTAGCTTAAGTAGCCTAATGAAAGAATGATAACGATGGCAAGACGGCGAGCATTAAGTAAAAAACGAGCAAATTGGTTAAAATTAGTTCCACTCACTTTATTCGTGCGTAGCATGAACGGAACAATCCACTCATTACTGATCATAATACTTATCGTTACCACAGCAACAATTACCATACCCGTTGCCGCAGATAATGTACCTAACAACGCAATCACCGCCAGTACCGGTTGATCTAGTGCTAAAGGAAGATTAATCACGTAAGTGTCGGCGGCCACACTGTCGCCGAGCAATAATGTGCCAGCTAAGGCTAATGGCGCCACAAACAAGCCAAACATGGCGAGATATAATGGGAATATCCAACGTGCTTTTTTAAGTACAGACTCTTCAGCACATTCCACCACCATGACATGGAATTGCCTTGGCATACATAAAAATGCGGCTACACCCACAAACATCTCAGGCAAAAAAGAAGTAATATTTAATGAGCCATGTTTAATAATGTCTTTTTCTGCCGCCTGCTGCCAAATATCACCAAACCCATCAAAAAAGCCAAAAGTAATCACAAAGCCAACAATTAAAAAAGCAGCTAGCTTCACTAATGACTCGAATGCAATAGCGACCATCATTCCAGGGTTATGCTCTGTTGCATCAAGCTTTCGTGTACCAAATAAGATAGCAAAGATTGCTAAAATAAATGTCATGACCATGGGGACGCTGACATCATTTAATGGCATGTTTTCAGGCTGAAATAAATTCAAGCTAAAGACCATCGCTTTTAACTGCAAAGCGATATAAGGCATGATCCCAAATAAAGCAATAAGTGTCACAATTGCAGCAAGGGTTTGAGATTTTCCATAGCGAGCGGCAATAAAATCTGCAACAGAGGTGATATTTTGCGCTTTTGATATGGCTACTATCTTACGAAGCATGCCAAAGCCTAAAGTAAAAACCAAAATAGGGCCTAAATAAATCGGTAAAAAAGACCACAAATCATTAGCAGACTGCCCCACCGTGCCTAAAAAGCTCCACGACGAACAGTAAACCGCTAGACTTAAGCCGTATATCCACACTTGCACCTTTTTGGTGATTTTACTAAACCAGCGTTCAGCTCCCCACGCTAAGATAAACAGCAAGGAAACATAGCAAATTGCAATTACAGCAACGACTAAGGTCAAATTCATAGCATTCTCTTTAATTATTTTTATGCTTAATATTTGTGCAATAAAACCGTTTCACGAATACGTCATGCTAACATGCGCAACAGGTTAAATATTAAGGATATTTTAAAACTAGACCAAGGTCTAATAGTGTTAACCTCACCTTGCAGACAATACTCTCGTAACGCTAATTTTGACAAAGGGAAGCCCTATGAGCTCGCAGTCTCTCTATAAAGTACCAGCAGATTTCGCCAACAATGCACTGGTAGATAACGATAAATATAAAAAAATGTACCAAGAATCAGTGGTAAATCCAGAAGGATTTTGGAGAGAACATGGTAAGCGTATCGATTGGATTAAGCCTTACACCAAAATCAAAAAGACCTCTTTTGATGATCATAACCTGTCTATCAATTGGTTTTATGATGGCACATTAAACGCCTCTGCAAACTGTTTAGATCGCCATCTTGAAAAAAATGGCGATAGAGTTGCCATTATCTGGGAAGGCGATGATGCAAATGAGCAGCGTAAAATTACTTACCGTGAGTTACATACTGATGTGTGTAAATTTGCCAATGCACTTCGCAGCCAAGGCGTTTGTAAAGGCGATGTCGTCACGATTTATATGCCAATGGTGCCTGAAGCTGCTGTAGCCATGTTAGCTTGTGCTCGCATTGGTGCTATTCACTCAGTGGTATTTGGAGGTTTCTCTCCAGACTCCATTGCATCTCGTGTTATTGATGGCAAATCAAAAGTATTGATTACTGCCGACGAAGGTATTCGTGGTGGTCGTAAAATTCCTCTTAAACGTAGTATTGATGACGCACTGAATAATCCAGATGTTGATTGCGTCGAAAAAGTTATCGTACTCAACCGCACAGGCGGAGATATCGACTGGGTTGAAGGTCGTGATATTTGGTGGAGCGATGTAATGGCAACAGCTTCAGAGCATTGCCAAGCCGAAGAAATGGGCGCTGAAGACCCGCTTTTCCTGCTTTATACGTCAGGCTCAACTGGTAACCCTAAAGGTGTGCTGCACACAACCGGTGGTTACATGGTTTATGCATCAATGACACACGAATATGTATTTGATTACAAAGAAGGCGAGGTTTATTGGTGTACTGCCGATGTCGGTTGGATTACTGGCCATTCCTATATGGTCTATGGCCCACTGGCTAATGGTGCAACGATTCTTATTCATGAAGGTGTACCTAATTCTCCAGGTCCATCACGTTTAGGTGAAATGATTGATCGTCATAAAGTGAATATTCTTTATACCGCACCGACATTAATCCGTGCACTGATGGCTGAAGGCAAAGAGCAATTTGACGGCTTTGATGGCAGTTCGCTTCGTGTAATGGGCTCAGTAGGTGAACCTATCAACCCTGAAGCTTGGCGCTGGTATCACGAAGTCATTGGCCATGAGTCTTGCCCAATTGTTGATACTTGGTGGCAGACAGAAACTGGCGGTATCTTAATTAGCCCACTTCCTGGAGCAACCGATGCTAAACCAGGCTCTGCGACTCGCCCATTCTTTGGTGTGCAGCCAGCCCTAGTTGATAACATGGGTAATATTTTAGATGGTGCAGTTGAAGGTAATTTGGTCATTCTCGATTCTTGGCCAGGCCAAATGCGCACGGTTTATGGCGATCATGACCGTTTTGCATTAACGTATTTTAAAACTTTCCGAGGCATGTACTTTACTGGTGATGGTGCCCGTCGTGACGAAGACGGTTATTACTGGATCACGGGTCGTGTGGATGACGTTATTAACGTATCCGGTCATCGTTTAGGTACCGCCGAAGTTGAAAGTGCCCTTGTTTCACATGAGCTAGTTGCTGAGGCCGCAGTAGTTGGTTACCCCCATGACATCAAAGGTCAAGGTATCTACGCTTATGTGACCTTAACTAAAGGTATTGAAGAAACGGAAGAGCTTCGTCAAAACTTACGACAATGGGTTCGTAAAGAAATCGGCGCGTTAGCTACCCCAGATTTGATTCAATGGGCTGGTGGTTTACCTAAGACTCGCTCTGGCAAGATCATGCGCCGTTTCTTGCGTAAGATTGCAGCAAACGAGGTAACAAACTTAGGTGATTCTTCAACACTTGCAGATCCTGCGGTAATCGATACCTTGATAGAATCACGCTTAAACAAAGCGGAATAATATCCTAATCAATTAACTGTCCTACCCACCTTGAGAAATCCTAACCAGATTCTCGTTGCCCCTTCAATTGAGGGGGCTTTTTTATATCAATTTTTTATACAGCCTAAATTAAGGGCTTTATTTCATGCTAGAGTAACCATTTATATCACTAGCAATATCACTAGCAATGTATGCTCCGTGAATGCGATGAATTTGATTATTACTTTGAACATTATTTAATAACGATAAAAACCTATGACATCCGTAATATCCCTTCGTGATTACCAACAAGATTCTGTTGATGCCGCTATAAAACACTTTAAGCAAAGTAATGACTCCGCTGTATTAGTATTACCAACAGGTGCTGGTAAAAGTATCGTGATAGCAGAACTTGCAAGAATAGCTAGAGGCAATGTTTTGATATTGACTCATGTTAAAGAGCTAGTCGCTCAAAATGCAGAAAAAGTGGGATTACTGACTCAAGATGCCAGTATTTATTCAGCTGGATTAAACCAAAAGAAAGCGGTAGGTAAAACGGTTGTGGCTAGCGTTCAATCAGCTGCTAGGGCGCCTGAAAAATTTAACCAAACTTTCTCTTTGGTTATTATTGATGAATGTCACCGTATTAGTAACGATGAAAATAGTCAGTATTGGCAGTTATTAAATCATCTGAAAAAAAATAATCCGCAACTAAAATTACTAGGCTTAACGGCAACACCATACAGATTAGGACTAGGCTGGATATTTCGCCATCATTATCACGGTAAAGTCGGCAACACAGAAAAACCTATTTTTGAACAATGTATTTTTGAATTGCCCATGCGGCCACTCATTAAACGCGGGTATTTAACAGCACCTAAGATATTCGATGGCTTAAGCGCACAATATGATTTTAGCCAGGTAACTCCTTCAGAGACGGGCGAATATCCACAAAAAGAAGTCGATGATTTATTAGATCATCAAGGCCGAGCTACCACAGCAATTATTAAACAGGTTGTGCAACTAGCAGAACACCGTAAAGGCGTGCTCATATTTGCGGCAACAGTGCGTCATGCAAAAGAAATAATGAAGTTACTCGATGATAGTGCAGCTTTAATTACCGCTGACACCCCTCATACAGTGCGTGATGATATTATTTCTCGGTTTAAGCAGCAAAGTCTTAAATACATTGTCAACGTAGCGGTACTTACTACAGGCTTTGATGCTCCCCATGTAGATTTAATTGCTATCTTAAGGCCTACGGCCTCTGTGAGCTTATTTCAGCAAATGATTGGCAGAGGCTTACGCTTAGCAAAAGACAAAGAGGATTGCCTAGTCATTGATTATGCGGCTAATGGATATGATCTTTACTTTCCTGAAGTTGGCCAAGTCAAACCCAACAGCAAATCTGTCCCAGTACAAGTACACTGCCCCGTTTGCCAGTTTGCTAATACTTTTTGGGGTATTGTAGATTCTGACGGTGATATTGTTGAACACTTCGGACGACGCTGCCAAGGGTTAGTCGATACAAAACAGGATACACAACAGCAATGTGATTTCAGGTTTCGCTCTAAATCCTGCCCTGATTGTGGCGCTGAAAATGATATTGCAGCGCGCATTTGCCAAACATGCCAGTCAACACTCATTGATCCAGATAAACGATTGAAACAAGTTTTATCCTCTCAACATCATCATTTATTCAAATGCCAAGAGATGCATCTCATCGAAGATGATAAAAAGCTGATAGTGAAATATTTCGATATTGACGCTAATGAATTTAAAGAAAGCTTTAGGATGGAAACACCTGCTCAGCGGCGCGCCTTATATGCAATTTTTATTGCTCCACACTCGCGCACGCCTGGGATGAAACATCCACAATTCTCATCACCTCAACAAGTTCTTGAACACCAGAAACATTTTAAAACGCCTGATTTGCTGTTACTAAAAAAACAAAAGCATAAGTGGGAATTAGTGGAAAAGTTTTTTGATTATAAAGGACGATTTAAAACCATTAATGAAAACAGTTTTGTTTGAATTGAATGAAATTATCAATTCGATAAAACTTATGGTATAAATCGTCAAATCAAAAAAAGGAGTCACTATGTTTGTTGTAATTTTTGGCCGTCCAGGCTGCCCTTATTGTGTTCGTGCTGTTGAACTATCAGAAAAATTAACTGAACAGCGTGACGGATTTAAGTTCAAGTATGTCGACATTCACGCTGAAGGCATTTCAAAAGCTGATTTAGAGAAAACGGTTGGCAAGCCTGTTGAAACAGTGCCACAAATCTTTGTCGATGAAGTGCATGTTGGTGGTTACACTGAATTTGAACAGTACGTACGTTCAAACAACTTATTGGGCTAATTAGATTAAAAATCAATTATGCACAAATGAAAAAAGGGTTAATTCAATGAATTAACCCTTTTTTGATGTCGTAATGCTACCTTAGAAAATCACTAGCTTTT
This sequence comes from Shewanella sp. 10N.286.52.A9, assembly GCF_041468985.1. Lineage (NCBI taxonomy): Bacteria > Pseudomonadati > Pseudomonadota > Gammaproteobacteria > Alteromonadales > Shewanellaceae > Shewanella > Shewanella sp. 10N.286.52.A9. The sequence continues at coordinate 87,490 of NZ_JBFRJQ010000035.1, forward strand.
AAAGCACGTATTTAGCAGAGAACAAAATACGGCTTAGGTCACCATCACTTCCATTTTCACGTTCGTTTTTCGCGTACATATATTCAACACCAAAGGTCAAAGGCTTGGTTGGTGAATACAATAAGTTAATATAACTTGAGTAAGACTCAGCATTTACTAAGCTACTCGATAGCATGGTATCGTTATCAGCTTTAAATGCTGACACAGTGACACTCGTACGCCATTTGTCATTCCACCAATGGCGGTAAGCGGCATAGCCACCGTAAGAGCTTATCGCTTGTATTTCACCGTTAGCATCAAGATTACCAGCATTGGCATAATTCAACGCCATATAACGCCCTAGGCCTTCACCGTAGGTTGCTGAGAATTTAAAGTCATCGTTTCCGACCGGGATAATACCGGCAATACTCGCACCGTAACCCATTTCAGTTGAATCTACCGCCTGCCCATCAACATTTTCTTCAACATTCAATTGACGTAAAATACCAGCCACAGAAATAGCAGTCCCGCCTTCTGTCTTAAAGTTATAACGAGCAACGACATCTGGCACAATGCCACTACCACTGGTGAGTCGTGTTGCCGTAGCAAATTTATTTACAGTCGTTTCAGGGTTTTCGACTGCTATTTGAAATCCACCATTTGTATAGCGAATCATCGCTTGTCTAACAAAAGGTGTACCTTCGGCTGCACCAACAAAATCTAAGTTTTCAGGCAATGCGCCAGGATTTTGGAACGTTGTCCATGTTTGACCGACTGTCCAGTTATCATAACTAATAAAAGCTTGTCGAATACGTGGAGAATAACTGTTAGATACACGTTCATTACCGTCAGTATGAGTCATGAAATCTAATTCAATAAAACCTGTTAACTTATGACCATCAAAATCTGAAACCGTTTTAAAATTAAAACGAGTCTCTCGCGCCTGAAAATCGACAACTTGTTTACCATTACCCTCTTCGCCATAAATAGTACCAGGCACATAAAATTGACGAGATAAACTTCCTGAATCGGGTGCGCCATTACCATAGTCACTGAACATCACATCAGCTTTTACGTAGCCCCCAAACTGCATATCAGTATCTGCATAACTAACATTACTTAATGCCAGCATTGAACAACCGATTAATAAACCATATTTTGCTTGTTTCATCATGCTCTCCCTGTTCTTATCATCTAAAGCAATATGACCCACTTAACAAATAAGCAACATTAGCAATAGGTCTATTAGACAAAAGTAGATGAGAGAAAGCTAAAATGATTAACAGGTTTGCAATTAAATGGTAGATAACATTAGCAATTTGAATACGTTAAGACTGCCCAGCAAAATTAATAGCTAAGCAGTATTCTTGTGAACAAAAGAATACTTAATCATGAGGAGATAAAGTTGACAAAAAGTACAACATCAACATACAAGAGTTGAGTTTATAGTAAGGCTGAATAAAATAAAAAAGCTTGAATATGAATAGATTAAAAACGGTAGGACAATAGAAGAACTGAATTAAAGCCGAACAGGCAATCTCACTTTCAGAAAAGTGGTGG
>NZ_JBFRJQ010000035.1:89840-89960 GCF_041468985.1 Shewanella sp. 10N.286.52.A9
GAGAAAGCCAACTGCCTAATCTTGTTAACAAGAGGACAAACAACTGAGCTAACGACCCATCTAGGCTTTGCTTCTAAATCTATGCCTAACTGGCAACACTTTTAGAAAAGTGGTGGGTCG
>NZ_JBFRJQ010000035.1:90793-90925 GCF_041468985.1 Shewanella sp. 10N.286.52.A9
AAACCTATGTTTTAATTGGAAAGAAAGCCAACTGCTTAATTAAACTAAACAACTGAGCTAACGACCCATCTAGGTTTTGCTTCTAAATCTATGCCTAACTGGCAACACTTTCAGAAAAGTGGTGGGTCGTGA
>NZ_JBFRJQ010000036.1:0-14143 GCF_041468985.1 Shewanella sp. 10N.286.52.A9
AGCCAGTGAGCCAGTGAGCCAGTGCTAGCAAAGCAGCTTGATTAATGTATGCAAGGAATTAATGTGTGAAATTGAAAAAATATGAAATGAAAGTTTGAATTTTAGATATAAAAAAACCGAGCTTAAGCTCGGTTTTTTAAGTGAGTAATTAATAATTACTCAGCAGCTTCAACTTCAACAGCTTCAGCAGCTTCAGGACGACCTACTAATTCGATGAAAGCCATTGGAGCTTTATCACCGGTACGTAGACCGCACTTTAGAATACGAGTGTAACCACCAGGACGTTCCTGGAAGCGTGGACCCAATTCTGTGAATAACTTACCTACAACTTCAGCGTCGCGGGTACGAGCAAAAGCTAAACGGCGATTTGCAACGCTGTCTACTTTAGCTAGTGTTATCAGAGGCTCAACTACGCGGCGCAGTTCTTTCGCTTTAGCTACAGTCGTCTTGATGATCTCATGACGGACTAATGAGCTAGCCATGTTACGAAACATAGCTTGGCGATGACTGCTGTTGCGGTTTAGTTGACGACCACTCTTACGATGGCGCATGACCTAATCCTTATAATCTTTAATCTTGTACTAACCTGGGACTTATAGGTCGTCTGCTAAACTAGCTGGAGGCCAGTTTTCTAGACGCATACCTAAAGATAGTCCGCGAGACGCTAATACATCCTTAATTTCAGTAAGAGATTTCTTACCTAAATTAGGAGTCTTGAGCAACTCAACTTCAGTGCGCTGTACGAGATCTCCGATGTAATGAATCGCTTCAGCCTTCAAACAGTTGGCTGAACGTACAGTTAGCTCTAAATCGTCGACAGGACGCAACAGAATCGGATCAAATTCCGGTTTCTCTTCGACAACGGCTGTTTCGGTAACATCACGTAATTCAACAAACGCATCTAACTGTTCAGCTAGAATTGTTGCAGAACGACGAATGGCTTCCTCAGGATCGATAGTACCATTAGTGGTCATATCAATAACGAGTTTATCCAAATCAGTACGTTGTTCAACACGTGCTGCTTCTACATTGTAAGCAATGCGAGCAACAGGTGAGAATGAAGCATCAACCAACAAACGACCGATTGGGCGATCATCGTCTTCAGTTTGTGCACGAGCCGAAGCTGGTACATAACCACGACCACGCTCAACGCGGATACGCATGCTGATATCATTGTTACCAGTCAAATGACAGATAACATGATCAGGATTCATGATGGTTACATCGCCATCATGAGTGATATCTGCTGCAGTAACAGGGCCTGTGCCTGACTTACTTAACGTAAGTAAAGCTTCATCTTTACCCTCGATGTTTACTGCTAGACCTTTAAGGTTAAGCAATATCTCTAGGATATCTTCTTGAACGCCTTCCTTACTGCTGTATTCATGCAATACACCGTCGATTTCGACTTCTGTAACTGCACAGCCAGGCATAGACGACAATAAGATTCGACGCAACGCGTTGCCTAATGTGTGACCAAAACCACGTTCTAGTGGCTCTAGCGTAACCTTGGCACGAGTTGGGTTAACCTGCTCTATGTCAACGAGACGCGGTTTAAGAAATTCTGTAACAGAACCCTGCATTGTGTCCTCTCTTGTTTGTTAGCCTTACTTAGAGTAAAGCTCGACGATCAGCTGTTCGTTAATATCCGCAGACAAGTCGCTACGTTCTGGTAGACGCTTGAAAGCACCTTCCATTTTAGCGCTGTCGACTTCTACCCATGTAGGCTTTTCGCGTTGACCAGCCACTTCTAAAGACGCTTTGATACGTGCTTGAGTGCGTGACTTTTCACGGATGCTTACAACATCATTCGCAGACACTTTGAATGACGGAATGTTAACAACACGACCGTTAACCACGATTGATTTGTGGCTTACTAATTGACGTGATTCTGCACGAGTCGCACCAAAACCCATACGATAAACAACGTTATCTAAACGAGTTTCTAAAAGACCAAGTAGGTTTTCACCAGTGTTGCCTTTTAGACGTGCGGCTTCTTTGTAGTAGTTACGGAATTGCTTTTCTAGCACACCGTACATACGACGAACTTTTTGTTTCTCGCGTAGCTGTAAACCGTACTCTGATAAACGTGGCTTACGAGCGCCATGTTGACCAGGTGCAGCTTCAAGCTTACACTTCGAATCGATTGCTCTCACACCGCTTTTTAGGAAAAGGTCTGTACCTTCTCTGCGGCTGAGCTTGAGCTTAGGACCCAAGTATCTTGCCATGATCTTTCTCCAACTATCCTATATACGCAGTGTTATACACGACGCTTTTTAGGTGGGCGACAGCCATTATGAGGGATAGGTGTCACATCGGTAATGTTGGTAATTTTGTAACCAACAGCATTCAGCGCACGGATGGCTGATTCACGACCTGGACCTGGACCCTTTACGAAAACTTCAAGGTTTTTAACACCGTAGTCTTGAGCAGCAATACCTGCACGCTCAGCAGCAACCTGCGCAGCGAATGGTGTAGATTTACGTGAACCACGGAAACCTGAACCACCTGAGGTAGCCCATGACAACGCATTACCTTGACGATCTGTAATGGTGACAATTGTGTTGTTGAAAGATGCATGGATATGAGCCATACCATCTGCAACCTGTTTACGTACGCGCTTACGCGGAGAACGTGACGGAACTTTAGCCATTTTGGTTTACCTTCCCGTTACTTTCTAATTGGTTTACGTGGACCTTTACGCGTACGCGCATTGGTCTTAGTACGTTGCCCACGAAGAGGCAGGCTACGACGATGGCGGAGACCACGATAACAACCAAGATCCATAAGACGCTTGATGTTCATTGAAATCTCACGACGTAAGTCACCCTCTACTGAGTATTTGGCAACTTCTTCGCGTAGAATATCTATTTGAGCTTCGCTCAATTCCTTGATCTTAGCATCTTCAGCGATTGAAGTAGCTGCGCAGATTGCTCTAGCGCGTGTACGTCCAATACCAAAGATAGCAGTCAATGCGATGACTGTATGCTTTTGATCAGGAATGTTAATGCCAGCGATACGGGCCACTATGCACTCCTTAAATGTTAAAGGCCAACTGCGAAAAGCCCGAAAGGATACTCGACAGTCGACAAATTTGCAAACATTATTTGCTCAGCTCAATATTGAGCTGAGCAAATATCTTTTTTTTAGCCTTGACGCTGTTTGTGTTTTGGTTCAACACAAATCACACGTACAACGCCACTACGCTTGACGATCTTGCAATTACGGCAGATCTTCTTCACGGAAGCTCGAACTTTCATTTCATCACTCCGTTAAAGCAACTAGCGTCCAAAGCGATCTAAATTCGCTTTGTTTACTAAGTTAGCTTTCTTCATCACAGACTCATATTGATGTGACATCATATGGGTCTGAACCTGAGCCATGAAGTCCATGATTACGACTACAATAATTAGTAGTGAAGTACCGCCAAAATAGAACTGTACTTTCCACGCAATTAACATGAACTCCGGAATTAAGCAGATAAAGGTAATGTAAATAGCGCCTGCTAATGTCAAGCGGGTCATTACTTTATCAATGTAACGCGAAGTCTGTTCTCCAGGACGAATCCCAGGAATGAACGCACCACTTTTCTTCAAGTTATCAGCTGTCTCACGCGGGTTAAACACCAACGCAGTATAGAAGAAACAGAAGAAAACGATAGCTGTTGCATACAATAATGAATACAGCGGTTGTCCTGGTGACACAGCTAAAGCGAAATCGCTTAACCATGACATAGACTCATTTTGTCCAAACCACTGAGCCAGTGTGCCTGGGAACAAAATTATGCTGGATGCAAAAATTGGTGGAATCACACCCGCCATATTAACTTTAAGTGGTAAATGTGTACTTTGCGCAGCAAACACCTTACGGCCTTGTTGACGCTTTGCATAGTTAACGACGATACGACGTTGACCACGTTCTACAAATACTACCAAATAAGTTACAGCAAATACGATTACCGCTAATAACAACAGTACCAGTACATTCAAATCACCTTGACGAGCTTGTTCAGCCGTTTGGCCGATAGCAGAAGGTAATCCAGCAACAATACCTGCGAAAATTAATATCGAGATACCATTACCAATACCACGCTCGGTAATTTGTTCACCTAGCCACATTAGGAACATCGTTCCTGTTACTAAGCTGACAACTGCTACAAAGTAAAAACCAAATCCTACATTGGCAACTAGGCCAGGTACTAGGCTTGGTAAACCTGTCGCGATACCGATTGATTGGAGTGTACCCAACACAAGCGTTCCGTATCTTGTGTATTGACTAATTTTCTTTCTTCCTGACTCGCCTTCTTTTTTCAATTCAGCAAGGGCAGGATGAACTACAGTCAATAACTGCATGATAATCGATGCCGAAATATACGGCATGATACCAAGAGCAAAGATAGAAGCACGCTCTAAAGCACCACCCGAGAACATGTTAAACATGCCTAGGATGGTATCTTTTTGTTGAGCAAACAACTCTGCTAACACAGCTGCGTCAATACCAGGAATTGGCACAAACGAACCGGCTCTAAAGACGATAATCGCACCAATCACGAACAGGAGACGAGTTTTCAATTCTGATAAACCGCCTTTCGCGCTTTTTAAATCAAGTCCTGGTTTTGCCATCGACGTATTATTCCTCGATCTTACCGCCGGCAGCTTCAATAGCTGCACGAGCACCTTTGGTTACCTTCAGACCTTTTACGGTCACTGGGCGTTCAATGGTACCTGAAAGAACGATTTTCGCAAACTGTATGTTGCGAGTAATTACGTTCGCATCTTTCAGAGCGTTCAGGTCGATAACATCACCGTTAACTTTTGCTAGTTCGAGTAAACGAACTTCAGCTGAAACCAAAGCTTTGCGCGAGGTAAAACCGAATTTAGGTAAACGGATTTTAAGTGGCATTTGACCACCTTCAAAACCGATACGCACACCGCCGCCAGAACGAGACTTTTGTCCCTTGTGACCACGACCTGCAGTTTTACCTAAACCAGAACCAATACCACGACCTACACGCTTAGGAGCAGATTTAGAACCTGCTGCTGGAGATAGAGTATTTAAACGCATTATTAATCCTCCACCTTAACCATGTAGTAAACTTTATTAACCATACCGCGAACCGAAGGAGTATCTTCAAGTTCAACAGTGTGGCCAATACGTCTTAGGCCTAGACCTAATAAACAGGCACGGTGCTTTGGCAAACGACCAATGGCACTCTTTGTCTGTGTTACTTTAAACGTTTTAGTAGCCATGGTGCATTAACCTCGAATTTCATCAACATTCAGGCCACGCTTAGCTGCAATTTGTGATGGTGACTTCATGTGCACCAACGCATCTACAGTTGCGCGAACGATGTTGATCGGGTTAGTAGAACCGTATGCTTTAGACAGTACGTTATGAACGCCTGCAACTTCCAATACGGCACGCATTGCGCCACCGGCGATAATACCGGTACCTTCCGATGCTGGTTGCATGTAAACACGCGAACCAGTGTGGCGACCTTTAACTGGGTGATGCAAAGTACCACCATTCAGTTCTACAGTTACCATGTTACGGCGGGCTTTTTCCATTGCTTTTTGAATAGCAGCTGGAACTTCGCGCGCTTTACCATAGCCATAGCCAATCTTACCATTACCATCACCTACCACTGTTAGTGCGGTGAAGCTAAAGATACGACCACCTTTAACTACTTTAGAAACACGATTAACTGCAATTAATTTCTCTTGCAAATCGTCTTTCTGCTGAGCTTCTAATTTAGCCATTTTTATAACCCCTTAGAATTTCAGGCCAGCTTCACGAGCTGCGTCAGCTAGTGCTGCTACGCGTCCGTGATACTTGAAACCAGAACGGTCGAATGCAACTGTTGTTACACCTTTTTCGATCGCACGCTCAGCAACAGTTTTACCTACTGCTTTAGCCGCGTCTACGTTACCGGTACTCTTTAGTAGTTCTTTAACCGCTTTCTCAACGGTTGAAGCAACTGCCACCACCTGAGCTTCAGGATTAATAACCTGAGCATAAATGTGACGCGGTGTACGATGTACAACCAGACGGTTCACGCCCAGCTCTTGGATCTTCTTACGAGCGCGAGTAGCGCGGCGTAAGCGAGATGTTTTCTTATCCATATCGCGTTACCTACTTCTTCTTAGCCTCTTTACGGCGTACTTGTTCGTCTGCATAGCGAACACCTTTACCTTTATAAGGCTCAGGTGGACGGTATCCACGAATCTCAGCAGCGACCTGACCAACTAACTGCTTATCAACACCCGAAAGTACGATATCAGTTTGGCTAGGACACTCTGCAGTAACACCTGCGGGCAGTTTGTGAACCAATGGATGTGAGAAACCTAAAGTAAGGTCAAGGTCTTTACCAGCAACTTTTGCACGGTAACCAACACCAATTAACTTTAATTTCTTAACAAATCCTTCAGAAACACCAACAACCATGTTATTTACTAGTGCACGAGCTGTACCAGCTTGAGCCCAAGCGTTAGCAACGCCTTCAACTGGACCAAACGTTAATACGCCGTTTTCTAGAACAACACTTACCGCATTGTTGATTACTCGAGTCAAACTACCTTTAGCACCTTTTACGGTAATAGTTTGTTCGTTTAAGGTCACCTCTACGCCGGCAGGAATAGACACTGGTGCTTTTGCTACACGTGACATACCTAGCTCCTTACGCTACGTAGCAGATAACCTCACCACCCATGCCATTTAGGCGGGCAGCACGATCGGTCATCAAGCCTTTAGAAGTGGACACAATTGCGACACCCAGACCGCCCATCACCTTAGGAAGTTCGTTTTTACCTTTGTAAATACGAAGACCTGGGCGAGATACGCGCTGGATAGTCTCAACGACTGGTTTGCCTTGGAAATACTTTAAAGTGATTTCTAATTCAGGCTTGGCTTCTTCTGCTACGGCGTAGTCAGTAATATAACCTTCGTCTTTAAGTAATTTCGCAATTGCTACTTTTAACTTAGCTGAAGGCATCGTTACCGATACTTTGTTAGCAGCTTGGCCGTTACGAATACGTGTTAACATATCCGCAATAGGATCTTGCATGCTCATATTAGCTTACTCCGTGACAAGTGCTTACCAGCTGGCCTTACGCAGACCAGGAACTTCACCACGCATAGTTGCTTCACGTAGTTTAATACGGCTAAGACCGAATTTACGTAGAACACCATGTGGGCGACCAGTTTGATTACAACGGTTACGCTGACGCGACGCGCTAGAATCACGAGGTAGAGCTTGTAACTTAAGTACAGCATCCCAACGATCTTCTTCAGAAGTATCAGGAGCGCTGATTAAAGCCTTAAGTGCTAAACGCTTTTCAGCATATTTAGCTACGAGCTGTGCACGCTTTGCTTCACGTGCTTTCATAGATGATTTTGCCATTATGCTACCCTTATTTCTTGAATGGGAAGTTAAATGCGTCTAACAAAGCACGACCTTCTTCATCATTCTTCGCAGTAGTAGTGATAACAATATCCATACCACGAATCTTATCGATTTTATCATAATCGATTTCTGGGAAGATGATTTGCTCACGCACACCCATTGCGTAGTTACCACGACCGTCAAACGCTTTTGCGCTTAGGCCACGGAAGTCACGAATACGTGGGATTGCAATGTCAACTAAACGCTCTAAAAATTCCCACATACGCTCACCGCGTAGGGTAACTTTACAGCCAATAGGGTAGCCTTCACGGATTTTAAAACCAGCAACTGATTTACGTGCAACAGTTACAACTGGTTTTTGACCAGCGATTGCAGTCATGTCACGAAGCGCATGCTCCATAACTTTTTTGTCTGCAACTGCTTCGCCTACACCCATGTTAAGGGTGATTTTTTCAATCCGAGGGACTTGCATGACACTGGTATAGCCGAACTTTTTAGAAAGTTCTGCAATAACAGTCTCTTGATATTTATCATGCAGTTTCGCCATCGTTTACTCCGTTTACTTAATGAGTTCACTATTCGATTTAAAGAAACGGACTTTTTTGCCGTCTTCGAATCGGAAACCAACACGATCTGCCTTGCCTGTGGCTTGGTTAAAGATCGCTACGTTTGATGCTTGTATCGGTGCTTCTTTCTCGATAACGCCGCCAGTTACGCCCAATTGTGGGTTTGGCTTTTGGTGTTTTTTAACAAGATTGATGCCTTCAACAATCAACTTACCAGTAGGTAGGACTTGAGAAACTTTTGCGCGTTTACCCTTGTCTTTACCTGCTAGTACAATTACTTCGTCTTCACGACGGATTTTAGCTGCCATTTTGAAGCTCCTTACAGTACTTCTGGTGCCAGAGAGACGATTTTCATAAACTGCTCGGTACGCAATTCACGTGTCACTGGTCCAAAAATACGAGTACCAATCGGTGCAAGGTTTGCGTTAAGCAAAACTGCTGCATTCCGATCGAAGCGAATGACAGAACCATCTGGACGACGTACGCCTTTCTTAGTACGGACTACCACCGCGTTATATACATCACCTTTCTTCGCTTTAGCGCGAGGAATTGCTTCTTTTACAGAAACCTTGATGACGTCGCCGATACCGGCATAACGACGATGAGAGCCACCCAAGACCTTAATACACTGAACTCTACGAGCGCCACTGTTACACGCGACGTCTAGAGTCGATTGCATTTGGATCATTTTAAGTGCTCCGCTATCGTTACTACACAAATCCCAACATTGGGATCATCATTTCGACCATTTTATAAACTATCTTGTAAATTAATTAGGTAAACCTAACTGACAACAATTTAGTCAAAAATGGCGCGCAAGTATAACACCAATATTTTGGATTGCATAGCAGAAAAAAACAAACGGCCCCAATCTTTGGAGCCGTTTACTATAACCTAATGAAAAATTAGGCCTTTGTTACTACTTCAACTAGTGTCCAAGACTTAGTCTTAGAAAGAGGACGACACTGACTAATAGTCACTACGTCACCTTCATTACACTGATTTGTTTCGTCATGTGCATGGATCTTAGTTGTACGCTTAATGTACTTCCCATAAATAGGATGTTTCACTTGGCGTGCAATAGCAACAGTAATAGACTTGTCCATTTTGTTGCTAAGTACTCGACCTTGCAAAGTACGGATTTTATCAGACATTACGCACCTGCCTTAGAAGTAATAATGGTCTTAACACGTGCAATGTTACGACGCACTAATTTCAATTGATTCGTTTGAGTCAACTGACCAGTAGCGTGTTGCATACGCAGGTTAAACTGCTCACGCAGCAGACCAAGTAGTTCAGCGTTAAGTTCTTCAACGCTCTTTTCTCTTAGTTCGCTCGCTTTCATTACATCACCGTCTTAGTTACGAAGGTAGTCTTAATAGGAAGCTTGGCAGATGCTAAAGCAAACGCTTCACGCGCTAACTCTTCAGATACACCATTCATCTCATAAAGAACCTTACCAGGTTGAATCTGACATACCCAGTATTCAACGTTACCTTTACCTTTACCCATACGCACTTCAAGAGGCTTAGAGGTAATTGGCTTGTCAGGGAAAACTCGAATCCAAATTTGTCCTTGACGTTTAATGTGACGTGTCATGGCACGACGTGCAGATTCGATTTGACGTGCAGTTAGACGGCCACGGCCGACTGCTTTCAAACCGAAAGTACCAAAGCTAACTTCAGTACCGTTCGCTAGACCACGGTTGCGGCCTTTGAACATCTTGCGAAACTTCATACGTTTAGGTTGCAGCATTAAAGTTTCTCCTATTTACCACGAGGCTTGCGCTTAGGCTGCTGCTTCGGCTCTTCTAATGCTGGGATGATACCGTCTAGAACTTCGCCTTTGAAGATCCAAACTTTAACACCAATCACACCGTATTGAGTGTGACTTTCAGAAGTAGAATAGTCGATATCAGCACGTAAGGTATGTAGAGGTACACGACCTTCACGATACCATTCAGAACGTGCGATTTCAGCACCGCCTAGACGGCCGCTCACTTCAACTTTGATACCTTGAGCACCAATGCGCATTGCGTTTTGAACTGCACGCTTCATAGCGCGACGGAACATAACGCGACGCTCTAATTGCTGTGCAATACTGTCAGCAACAAGCTTTGCGTCTAACTCAGGCTTGCGGATCTCAGCGATGTTGATTTGAGCAGTAGTGCCTGTAATTTTAGATACATATGCACGTAATACTTCAACGTCTTCACCTTTCTTACCAATCACAACACCTGGACGGGCAGTGTGAATAGTAACGCGGATGCTCTTCGCAGGACGCTCGATAACGATTTTAGATACTGATGCAGCCTTCAATTTCTCAGTGAGATATTGACGAACTTCCCAGTCGCTGTGCAGGTTATTTGCATAATCTGCTTTATCGGCGTACCAAGTAGAGATCCAAGGCTTTGTGATACCCAGACGGATACCATTAGGATGTACTTTCTGTCCCATTGCTCTCTTCTCCTAGCGATCTGATACAACCACAGTAATGTGGCTGGTACGCTTCATGATACGATCAGCGCGGCCTTTGGCACGAGGCATGATGCGCTTCATTGTTGGTGCTTCGTCAACGAAGACTTTACCAACTTTAAGCTCATCGATATCTGCACCTTCGTTGTGTTCGGCGTTTGCGATAGCTGAGTCTAGTACTTTTTTAACCAGTACGGCGGCTTTCTTAGGGCTGAAGGTCAAAATCTCAAGTGCCTTAGAAACAGGCAATCCTCGAATTTGATCAGCAACTAGACGGGCCTTCTGCGCAGACGTACGGGCGTAACGATGTTTAGCTAAAACTTCCATCTTATGTCTCCCGTATTAACGCTTCTTCGCTTTCTTATCTGCAGCATGGCCGCGATAAGTGCGAGTTGGTGAAAATTCACCAAGCTTATGACCGATCATTTCGTCAGTTACGAACACAGGTACGTGCTGACGACCATTATGGACAGCGATGGTCAACCCAATCATATTTGGGATGATCATTGAGCGACGAGACCAAGTCTTAATTGGCTTTTTGTCTCCCGCTTCCATCGCTTTCTCTACCTTCTTCAGCAAGTGTAGGTCAATGAAAGGACCTTTCTTGAGAGAACGTGGCATGGGCGAATCCTCTTACTATTTATTACGACGACGTACAATGTACTTGTCGGTGAGCTTATTACTACGAGTTTTATAACCCTTAGTTGGCACACCCCATGGACTCACTGGGTGACGTCCACCAGAAGTACGGCCTTCACCACCACCATGTGGATGGTCAACCGGGTTCATTGCAACACCACGAACTGTAGGGCGTACGCCTCTCCAGCGTTTAGCACCTGCTTTACCTAACTGGCGTAGCATGTGCTCAGCGTTACCAACTTCACCGAATGTTGCACGACAATCAACTGGTACTTTACGCATTTCGCCAGAGCGAAGACGTAGAGTTGCATATTGGTTATCACGAGCAACAACTTGAACATAAGCACCAGCTGAACGCGCGATTTGAGCACCTTTACCAGGCTTCATTTCTACTGCGTGCACAACACTACCCACTGGGATGTTGCGAAGCGGCATTGCGTTACCAGTTTTGATGTCTGCATCCAAACCAGATTGGATTGCGTCACCAGCTTGCATACCTTTAGCAGCAAGGATGTAACGACGCTCACCGTCTGCGTATAGTACTAACGCGATGTTAGCTGTACGGTTCGGATCATACTCAAGACGTTCGATTTTTGCAGGGATACCGTCTTTATTGCGTTTGAAGTCAATAATACGGTAATGCTGCTTGTGTCCACCACCTACGTGACGAACAGTGATTCGACCAGTATTGTTACGGCCACCACTTTTAGATTTCTTAGCCAACAGGCCTGCAAAAGGTTTCCCTTTATGCAAGTCGCTGTTCACCACTTTAACAACGTGGCGACGACCTGGAGAGGTTGGCTTACACTTAATAACTGCCATGATAATTCTCCTTTGCTTACTCAGCGCCGCCAACGAAATCGATGTCAGCACCAGCAGCTAAAGTTACATAGGCTTTTTTCCAATCGCTACGACGACCAACACGGCCACCAGTGCGCTTAGTTTTACCTTTGTTTACCAAAGTGCGGACACTATCAACTTCAACTTCAAAAAGCTTCGCTACAGCAGCTTTAATCTCTGCTTTAGTCGCATCGATTGCTACGCGGAAAACTACAGTGTTGTTTTTCTCAGCAAGCACAGTGCTCTTTTCAGAGATATGTGGAGCAAGAATAACTTTTAGCAAACGTTCTTCGGTGATCATGCTAGCATCTCCTCGATTTGCTTCACTGCATCAGCAGTAACAAGAACAGTGTTAAACGCGATTAGACTAACTGGGTCAAGACCCGCTACGTCACGTACGTCAACCTTGTATAAGTTGCGTGCTGCTAAGAATAAATTCTCATCAACATCTGCAGTAACAATTAGAACGTCTTCTAAGTTCATTTCTTTTAGTTTAGCTTTCAGCTCTTTAGTTTTAGGAGCTTCAACACCAAAAGATTCAACAACGACTAAACGCTCTTGACGTACCAATTCAGAAAGAATGCTTTTTAAAGCACCACGGTACATCTTTTTGTTAACTTTTTGGCTGTGATCTTGAGTTTTAGCAGCGAATGTTACGCCACCGCCACGCCAGATCGGGCCTTTAACACTACCGGCACGAGCACGGCCAGTGCCTTTCTGGCGCCAAGGCTTTTTGCCTGAGCCAGTTACTTCCGCACGAGTCTGTTGAGCACGAGTGCCCTGACGCGCGTTTGCAGCGTAAGCTACAACTACCTGATGAACCAATGCCTCGTTAAAGTCACGGCCGAAGGTAGTTTCGGAAACTTCAAGAGCGCTTTGCGCGTCTTTCAATACCAATTCCATTACTATCTCCTCAGACCTATGCTTTAACGGCTGGCTTGATAATCAAGTCACCATTGGTAGCGCCAGGAACAGCACCTTTTACCAATAACAAGTTACGCTCTGCATCTACACGTACAACGTCTAGATTTTGAGTAGTGACTTGCTCGGCACCCATGTGGCCAGACATTTTCTTACCTTTGAAAACGCGACCAGGTGTCTGGTTTTGACCGATAGAACCATTAGATCTATGAGCCAAAGAGTTACCATGTGTCATATCTTGAGCGTGGAAGTTCCAGCGTTTAATACCGCCTTGGAAGCCCTTACCTTTAGATTGACCAGTAACATCAACTTTCGCTGTATCAGCAAAGATATCAACGTTAAGTTCAGCACCTACTTCAATGCCTTCACACTCACCATCTGCCAAACGCAATTCCCATAAGCCACGACCAGCTTCTACGCCGCTCTTAGCAAAATGACCTGCTTCTGGTTTGGTGATGCGATTGGCTTTTTTGGTACCAGTAGTTACTTGAAGAGCACGGTATCCGTCAGTTTCTAAAGTTTTCACTTGAGTAACACGGTTACCAGCAATTTCAATTACTGTTACAGGGATTGAAGCGCCATCTTCTGTGAAGATGCGAGTCATACCCACTTTACGACCAATAAGACCGATAGCCATCTTTCAAACCTCTTCTAAGGATCTCAATTAACCTAAGCTAATTTGAACGTCGACACCAGCGGCAAGATCTAAACGCATTAATGCGTCTACAGTCTTTTCAGTTGGCTCTACGATGTCAACTAAGCGCTTGTGAGTACGAATTTCGTATTGGTCACGAGCGTCTTTGTTGACGTGCGGAGAAGTCAAAATGGTATAACGTTCTTTACGCGTAGGAAGTGGAATAGGACCACGAACCTGTGCGCCTGTACGCTTAGCAGTTTCAACGATTTCCGCTGTTGATTGATCGATCAGACGATGATCAAATCCTTTCAAGCGGATACGGATTCTTTGGTTCTGCATTGACCAGAGCTCCTAAAATGCACACATAAAAAATCACCCTCTAGCTTCTTCCCATTGGAAAAGCAGAGCGAGATGATTTAACCGTAGACTCCCAATCGGAGTCAATTATGAAAATGAATAACCCTTATGGTTAAACATTATATTACACTGTCTAGGACAGCGAAGGGGAATTATACAGATATCAGATGAGAGATCAACCCCTTCGAACAAAAACTCTTCAATCTAGTTAGTTTGTTCAAGGCGGTGGATTTTACACAGTTCAATTTAAAAAGCAACAGAAACAAAAAAGGAAGCCGAAGCTTCCTTTTTTAATGTGTTAACTAAC
>NZ_JBFRJQ010000037.1:0-15551 GCF_041468985.1 Shewanella sp. 10N.286.52.A9
TTCAAATTTTTCTTTAGCCACGATATATTCCTTTCTTTTCAGAAGTGCTCGATTACGAGCTATATAACATTAGTTAAACACCTAAAATTAGGTGCGTGATTCAATTATCGCATTTGCAATGTTTGATGGTGCATCAGCGTACTTAGCAAACTCCATTGAGTATGAAGCACGCCCCTGAGTTGCACTACGCAAGTCAGTTGCATAACCAAACATTTCTGATAGTGGAACCGTTGCATGAATGATTTTAACACCACCCAAGCCATCGTCCATTCCATCAATAACACCACGACGTCGGTTTAAGTCACCTACTACATCGCCCATATTACTTTCAGGAGTGGTAATTTCCACTTTCATTGTTGGTTCTAGTAACACAGGGCTTGCTTCAAGCGCACCCTTTTTAAAGCCCATTGAACCAGCTATTTTGAAAGCCATTTCATTCGAGTCCACATCATGATATGAACCATCAAATAAAGTCACTTTCACATCGAGCATAGGATAACCGGCTAAGACACCGTTTTTCATTTGCTCTTGAATACCTTTGTCTACTGATGGGATGAATTCACGAGGAACTGCACCACCAACAATTTCATTGACAAATTCGTAGCCTGCACCGTCTTCTAACGGTTCAATCTTCAGCCATACGTGACCATATTGACCACGTCCGCCTGATTGACGTACGAACTTACCTTCAACTTCTACTGATGAGCGAATTGTTTCACGATAGGCAACCTGAGGTTTACCTACGTTACACTCGACATTAAATTCGCGACGCATACGGTCAACGATAATATCTAAATGTAATTCACCCATGCCAGAAATCAATGTTTGAGCTGACTCTTCATCAGTTTCCACTCTAAAAGAAGGATCTTCTGCAGCTAGCTTTTGTAGTGCAATCCCCATTTTATCTTGGTCTGCTTTAGAGCGAGGCTCAACGGCAATGGTAATAACAGGTTCTGGAAACTCCATTCGCTCTAGAATCACTTTGTGATCGTTTGCGCAAAGAGTATCGCCAGTTGTCACTTCTTTTAGACCAATCGCCGCTGCAATATCACCTGCACGAACTTCTTTAAGCTCAGTACGGTCATTTGCATGCATTTGTACAATCCGGCCAACACGTTCACGTTTCTGTTTAACAGAATTATAAACCGCTGCACCCGACTCTAGTACGCCTGAATATACACGGATAAAGGTCAAAGTTCCAACAAATGGGTCAGTCGCAATTTTAAACGCTAATGCAGCAAATGGTGCGTTATCGTCTGATGGGCGCTCTACTTCATTTTCATTCTCGTCAACACCCTTAATAGCAGGCACTTCGATAGGAGCAGGAAGGTAGTCAACAACCGCATCCAAAACCGCTTGAACACCTTTGTTCTTAAATGCAGAACCACAAGTTGCTAATACGATTTCGTTGTTAATTGTGCGCTGACGTAATGCTTGCTTAATATCTGCTTCTGGTAATGTGCCTTCTTCAAGGTACTTTTCCATCAGTTCATCAGATGCTTCAGCAGCACTTTCCACTAGATACTCATGCATCTCTTCAGCCTTAGCTAAAAGATCTGCGGGAATTTCTTCATAAGTGAAAGTGGTTCCTTGATCTTCTTCAGACCAGTTAATCGCTTTCATCTTAATTAAATCAATAACCCCTTTGAAGTCCTCTTCTGCGCCAATATTCAATTGAATTGGAACACAAGTAGCACCTAAGCGATTACGGATTTGGTCGATAACACTATCAAAGTCAGCACCTGCACGGTCCATCTTATTGACGAACACCATACGAGGTACTTCATACTTGTTGGCTTGACGCCATACAGTCTCTGATTGAGGCTCTACGCCTGATGAACCGCAGAAAACAACTACAGCGCCATCTAGTACACGTAATGAACGCTCAACCTCAATAGTGAAGTCGACGTGACCAGGGGTATCGATGATATTAATACGATGTTCAGTGAATTGAGCTTCCATACCACGCCAAAAGGTGGTTACTGCAGCTGAAGTGATAGTAATACCACGTTCTTGCTCCTGTACCATCCAATCTGTCGTAGCAGCGCCGTCATGCACCTCACCGATTTTATGAGACAAACCGGTATAGAACAGAACACGTTCTGTTGTGGTAGTTTTACCTGCATCCACATGAGCAACAATACCAATATTACGGTAACGCTCAATTGGGGTTGTACGAGCCACTATTTATACCCTCTCAACTAAAGTTATCACTTTAGAAAATATCAACAATATGGAGCGGACTAATGCCCGCTCCATCAAATTACCAACGGTAATGAGCAAAGGCTTTGTTAGCTTCAGCCATGCGATGCACGTCTTCACGCTTCTTAACAGCAGTACCTTTGTTTTCAGATGCATCTAGCATTTCACCTGCTAGACGTAGAGCCATAGATTTTTCACCACGCTTGCGAGCAGCTTCAACTAACCAGCGCATCGCTAGTGCGTTACGACGCACTGGACGAACTTCACATGGTACTTGATAAGTAGAACCACCAACACGACGAGATTTAACCTCGACTGAAGGGCGAACATTATCAAGAGCTGCTTCAAGGATAGTTAGATGATCTTCGCTTTTCTTTTCAGCGACAACATCTAATGCCTTGTAGATAATTTTTTCAGCAGTTGACTTTTTACCGTCAACCATAATGACGTTGATGAACTTAGCCAGCAACTCACTTTTAAACTTTGGATCTGGTAGGATTTTACGTTGTCCTACAACGCGACGTCTTGGCATAACAATTCTCCGTATGCTTCAGGTATTTCCAAAACTGGAATATTTTTAACTAGCTTGGCCTTACTTAAACGGACAAGTTATGACTTAGGACGCTTAGCACCGTACTTAGAACGGCCTTGGCGACGAGCACTAACGCCAGCACAATCTAATGCACCGCGGATAGTGTGGTAACGCACACCCGGTAAGTCTTTAACACGACCGCCACGGATTAGAATTACACTATGTTCCTGCAAGTTGTGACCTTCACCACCGATGTACGAAGTAACTTCGAAACCGTTAGTTAAGCGAACACGTGCTACTTTACGTAGAGCAGAGTTAGGTTTTTTAGGTGTTGTAGTGTACACACGAGTACAAACACCACGTTTTTGTGGACACGCATTTAACGCTGGCACATTAGTCTTTTCGACTTTTGGCGAGCGTGGCTTACGTACCAACTGGTTTACAGTTGCCATGAATAGCTCCGTTCAGTTGAATAATCTCAACAATTTTGTGTGAAAAATCTATATCCCACTATGATGGGACGCGAAAGTTTAGAAAGGTATTGGCCAACTGTCAAGAAATAGACAACTTTTCGTGCAATTCCCAATAAAAAAGGCGCCAAAGGCGCCTTTTTTTAACATAACATTTACTTTAGTCGGCACTTCCGGCCAAGTTAAGTAAGTCAGCTAAGTTCTTCTCTGCTTCACTCGCAGTGATAACCGGTGCTTCTACACCTTCATCTTTAACATTAGCACGCGCTTCGTTACGAGCATTGTGATATGCATAACCTGTACCTGCAGGGATTAGACGACCAACGATTACGTTTTCTTTCAGACCACGTAATTGGTCACTCTTACCACCTACAGCAGCTTCTGTAAGTACACGAGTCGTTTCTTGGAACGATGCCGCTGAGATGAACGATTCAGTAGCCAAAGAAGCTTTGGTAATACCTAGTAATTCACGCTCGAACTTCGCTGGTGCTTTACCTTGAGCTTCAAGCTCACGGTTAGCAATCTTCACGCGAGATACTTCAGCTTGTTCACCGACTAAGAAGTTCGAATCACCTGCATCAGTGATTAGACACTTACGAAGCATTTGGCGAATGATAACCTCAATGTGCTTATCATTGATTTTTACACCCTGTAGACGGTAAACGTCTTGGACTTCATCAACAATATAGTTAGCAACATGATGGATACCACGTAAACGTAGAATATCGTGTGCAGCTTCTGGGCCGTCAGCGATAACTTCACCACGTTCAACTTTTTCACCTTCGAACACGTTAAGGTTACGCCATTTAGGGATCATTTCTTCGTAATGATCACCACCATCAGCTGGGCTGATAACTAAACGAACCTTACCTTTAGTCTCTTTACCAAACGAGATGGTACCTGAGATTTCAGCAAGAATAGCGGGTTCTTTAGGCTTACGCGCTTCGAATAAGTCAGCAACTCGTGGCAGACCACCGGTAATATCGCGAGTTTTAGACGATTCTTGAGGAATACGTGCTAAAGCATCACCAACATTAATTTGCGCATTATCGTCTTTAGAAACAATCGCATTACCCGGTAAGAAGTATTGCGCTGGTACGTCTGTACCAGGGATCATAAGATCGTTACCCGCCGCGTCGATTAGACGGATAGCAGGACGCATTTCTTTACCAGCGGTAGGACGTGCACCAGCATCAATAACAACAACAGAAGATAGACCGGTTAAATCGTCTGTTTGACGCGTCATAGTAACGCCTTCAATCATATCAACGAATTTAACACTACCAGCAACTTCAGAGATAATAGGATGCGTATGTGGATCCCAGTTAGCAATGATAGCGCCAGAAGTTACTTCTGAATCTTCAAGTTGTTCTAATACGGTACCGTAAGGAACACGATAGCGTTCTTTCTCACGACCTAACTCATCGATAACCGCAATTTCAGATGAACGCGATACGATAACCAGTTTATCATCGATACTCTTAACGTATTTCGCGTTATGAAGTTTCAATGTACCGTTATTCTTAACTTGTACGTTGTTTTCTGCAGAGTCACGAGATGCAGCACCACCAATGTGGAAAGTACGCATCGTAAGCTGTGTACCTGGCTCACCAATCGACTGAGCAGCAACAACACCAATCGCTTCACCGTGGTTAATAATATGACCACGTGCTAAATCACGACCGTAACAAGCAGCACAAACACCAAAGTCTGTGTCACAAGAAATTACTGAACGAACAATAACTTCATCAACACTGTGCTCTTCTAGAAGATCACACCATGACTCGTCTAGTAATGTGTTACGCGGCGCAAGTACTTTTTCAGTACCAGGCTCTAATACATCAACAGCGACAACACGACCTAGAACACGTTCACGAAGCGGCTCTTTAACATCACCACCTTCAATCAACGGCTTCATGGTCAAGCCTTCTTCTGTTCCACAGTCATCTTCAATAACAACTAAATCTTGTGCAACGTCAACAAGACGACGAGTTAGATAACCCGAGTTAGCTGTTTTCAGTGCGGTATCGGCAAGACCTTTACGCGCACCGTGAGTAGAGATGAAGTATTGTGATACGTTCAAACCTTCACGGAAGTTCGCAGTAATTGGGGTTTCGATGATTGAGCCATCTGGCTTAGCCATCAGACCACGCATACCAGCTAACTGACGAATCTGCGCAGCACTACCACGAGCGCCCGAGTCAGCCATCATATAGATGCTGTTAAACGAATCTTGCTCTTCTTCTTCACCATCACGATTAATAACAACTTCTTTTTTCAAGTTGTCCATCATCGCTTTAGAGATCTTATCGTTGGTGCTTGCCCAAATATCGATAACTTTGTTGTAGCGCTCACCAGCTGTTACAAGACCTGATTGGAACTGCTCTTGAATTTCAAGCACTTCACGTTCAGCTTCTTCAACTAAGGTATATTTCTCGTCAGGAATAACCATATCGTTGATACCAACAGAGGCACCAGAGATAGTTGCGTAACGGAAACCGGTATACATTAATTGGTCAGCAAAGATAACAGTATCTTTTAGGCCTAATGCACGGTAACAAGTGTTCAGCAATTTAGAGATTTGCTTCTTACCCATGTTTTGGTTTACCAAATCAAATGGTAATCCTTCAGGTAAGATTTGCGATAACAACGCACGACCAACTGTAGTATCAACAATCTTACGTGTTTGTACTTTCTCGCCATTGGCGTCAATTGATGTTTCGGTTAAGCGAACTTTTACACGTGCATGCAATTCTGCTGCACCTGTTGCATACGCTTTTTCTACTTCATCAACAGACATGAATGTCATGCCTTCACCGCGACCGTTAACACATTCACGGCTGGTGTAGTAAAGACCTAGTACCACGTCTTGAGAAGGCGTGATTACTGGCTCACCGTTAGCAGGAGAAAGAATGTTGTTGGTCGACATCATTAACGAACGAGCTTCTAATTGAGCTTCAAGCGTTAACGGTACGTGCACAGCCATTTGGTCACCATCGAAATCGGCGTTATATGCCGCACATACTAATGGATGCAATTGGATTGCTTTACCTTCAATAAGAACTGGTTCAAATGCTTGAATACCAAGTCTATGAAGTGTTGGTGCACGGTTAAGCATGACTGGATGTTCACGAATCACTTCGTCTAATACATCCCAAACTTCAGCTTGCTCGCGCTCAACCATTTTCTTAGCAGCTTTAATCGTAGTAGCAAGACCACGACCTTCTAACTTGCCATAAATAAATGGTTTGAATAGCTCAAGTGCCATCTTCTTAGGAAGACCACACTGATGCAGGCGTAAAGTTGGACCTACGGTAATTACCGAACGACCAGAGTAATCTACACGCTTACCAAGTAAGTTCTGACGGAAACGACCTTGCTTACCTTTGATCATATCAGCCAAAGATTTAAGCGGACGCTTGTTAGAACCGGTAATAGCACGACCACGACGACCATTATCTAATAGTGCATCGACAGACTCTTGTAACATACGCTTTTCGTTACGTACGATAATGTCTGGTGCAGCTAGATCTAATAGACGCTTAAGACGGTTGTTACGGTTGATTACACGACGGTAAAGGTCGTTCAAATCAGATGTAGCAAAACGTCCGCCATCTAGTGGAACTAGAGGACGTAAATCAGGTGGCAGAACTGGTAACACTTTTAAGATCATCCACTCAGGCTTGTTGCCAGAAGTGAAGAATGCTTCCATCAGTTTAAGGCGCTTAGTGACCTTCTTACGACGGGTTTCAGAGTTAATTGATGGTAACTCTTCACGCATTTGATCAATTTGTTCTTCTAAATTGATTGCACGTAGCAAGTCTAAGACTGCTTCAGCACCCATTTTAGCTTCGAACTCGTCACCGTATTCTTCTAATGCATCAAGATATGTTTCTTCTGTCAGCATTTGACCGCGTTCAAGGCTGGTCATGCCAGGCTCGATCACTACAAATGATTCAAAGTACAATACGCGTTCAATATCACGTAATGTCATATCAAGCATTAAACCGATACGACTCGGAAGTGATTTCAAGAACCAAATATGGGCAACTGGGCTTGCAAGATCAATATGACCCATACGCTCACGACGTACTTTAGTCTGTGTAACTTCAACGCCACACTTCTCACAAATAACACCACGGTGCTTCAAACGTTTGTATTTACCACACAAACATTCGTAATCTTTTACAGGACCGAAAATACGCGCACAGAACAAACCTTCACGTTCAGGTTTGAAAGTACGGTAGTTAATGGTTTCTGGCTTTTTAACTTCACCAAAAGACCAAGAACGGATTAGGTCTGGCGAAGCCAAACCAATTTTAATACCGTTAAATTCTTCAGTCTTGCTTTGCTGTTTAAGAAACTTTAATAAGTCTTTCACGTTTCTCTCCTGAAGGAGTTAAACCAGATGCTTTGCTAAGCAAAGCATCCTTGGTTACCAAACATTGCTTAAGAGCGATGCTTACTCTTGATCCAACTCGATATTAATACCAAGTGAACGAATTTCCTTCAACAATACGTTGAAAGACTCAGGCATGCCTGGGTGCATCTGATGGTTACCGTCGACGATGTTCTTATACATCTGAGTACGACCGTTAACGTCATCTGATTTAACCGTTAGCATTTCCTGTAGAGTATATGCAGCACCGTATGCTTCTAGTGCCCATACTTCCATCTCACCGAAACGCTGACCACCGAATTGAGCTTTACCGCCCAATGGTTGTTGTGTAACTAAGCTGTACGAACCAGTAGAACGGGCGTGCATCTTGTCATCAACTAAGTGGTTCAGTTTGAGCATGTACATGTAACCAACAGTTACTTTACGCTCAAATTCGTTACCGGTACGGCCGTCACATAATGTTAACTGGCCAGAATCAGGTAAGCCTGCAAGTTCAAGCATTTGCTTGATCTCTTTTTCTTTAGCACCATCGAAAGCTGGCGTAGCAACTGGTAAACCACCTTTAAGGTTTTTAGCCAGACGCAATACTTCATCGTCAGTGAATGAGTTGATGTCGACTTTCTGTAGAACTTCGTCACCTAATTCATATACCTGGCGGATGTAGTCGCGCAGTTCAGCAAGTTCACGTTGCTCTTCAAGCATAGCAGTAATACGATTACCGATACCCTTAGCAGCAGCACCTAAGTGAACTTCTAGTACCTGACCAATGTTCATACGCGATGGTACGCCCAATGGGTTTAGTACGATATCAACTGGATCACCAGTTTCATCGTATGGCATGTCTTCGATAGGACAAATCTTAGAGATTACACCTTTGTTACCGTGACGACCCGCCATCTTATCACCAGGTTGGATAGTACGTTTAACTGCAAGGTAAACCTTAACAATCTTTAGTACACCAGGAGCTAAGTCATCACCTTGGGTGATTTTACGACGTTTAACTTCGAACTTCTTATCGAAGTCAGCTTTAAGCTCTTCATGTTGCTCGGCTAATTGCTCAAGCTCAGTTTGCTTAGCTTCATCATCAATAACTTGAATTAATACATCTTTACGTGGTAATTCAGCAAGCTTAGCTTGTGAGAAACCTGCAGATAGTAATAAGTTACGTGCACGGCTCAAAACACCTTCTTCAAGGATTTCGAACTCTTCGCCTAAATCTTTACGCGCTTGGGCAACATGCATCTCTTCAATTTCAAGAGCACGTTTATCTTTTTCGATACCGTCACGAGTGAAGACTTGTACATCGATGATAGTCCCTTTAACTGAGTTAGGAACACGTAATGAACTGTCCTTAACGTCAGAAGCTTTTTCACCGAAAATTGCACGCAATAGCTTTTCTTCTGGAGTCAGCTGAGTTTCACCTTTAGGTGTCACTTTACCAACTAGAATGTCGCCGCCTTTTACTTCTGCACCAATGTAAACAATACCTGACTCGTCTAATTTAGATAGAGCAGATTCGCCTACGTTTGGAATATCAGCAGTGATTTCTTCGCTACCTAATTTCGTATCACGAGCAATACATGAAAGCTCTTGGATATGAATAGTAGTGAAACGATCCTCTTGCGCTACGCGCTCAGAGATTAAGATCGAATCTTCGAAGTTATAACCGTTCCAAGGCATGAATGCGATACGCATGTTTTGACCTAGGGCCAAGTCACCTAAATCGGTAGACGGACCATCAGCTAAAACATCACCCCGAACAATTGGATCACCAACAGAACAACAAGGACGTTGGTTAATACAAGTGTTTTGGTTAGAACGAGTGTATTTAGTTAAGTTGTAGATATCGATACCAGCTTCACCTGGAGTC
This sequence comes from Shewanella sp. 10N.286.52.A9, assembly GCF_041468985.1. NCBI lineage: Bacteria > Pseudomonadati > Pseudomonadota > Gammaproteobacteria > Alteromonadales > Shewanellaceae > Shewanella > Shewanella sp. 10N.286.52.A9. The sequence continues at coordinate 9,474 of NZ_JBFRJQ010000037.1, forward strand.
AATTCTGCTTCGTTAACTTTCACTACGATACGGCTAGCATCAACATAGTCGATAACACCGCCACGCTTCGCAGCGACAACAACACCTGAGTCAACAGCAAGAGTACGCTCAATACCGGTACCAACAAGCGGCTTATCAGCACGCAAAGTAGGAACGGCTTGACGTTGCATGTTTGCACCCATCAATGCACGGTTAGCATCATCGTGTTCTAAGAACGGAATAAGTGATGCCGCAACAGAAATAATCTGTTGTGGTGATACATCCATATACTGGATATCAGCAGCACGCATAAAGGTAGATTCACCTTTATGACGACATGCGATTTGTTCTTCAAGCATACGGTTTGAAGAATCAATTTCGATGTTTGCCTGTGCAATCACATAACGGCCTTCCTCGATTGCTGATAAGTATTCAACTTCATCAGTAACCACACAATCAACCACCTTACGGTAAGGTGTTTCTAGGAAGCCATAAGAGTTAGTACGAGCGAAACTTGCTAAAGAGTTAATTAGACCAATGTTTGGTCCCTCTGGCGTTTCAATCGGACATAAACGACCGTAGTGAGTTGGATGTACGTCACGTACTTCGAAACCAGCACGTTCACGTGTTAAACCACCAGGACCAAGAGCAGAAATACGACGCTTATGCGTTACTTCTGACAACGGGTTGTTTTGATCCATGAACTGTGACAACTGTGAAGAACCAAAGAATTCTTTCACTGCCGCAGAAATAGGCTTAGCATTGATTAGATCTTGTGGCATAAGCTCATTCAGATCGCCTAGAGATAGACGTTCACGAACAGCACGCTCAACACGAACTAGACCAACACGGAATTGGTTTTCAGCCATCTCACCTACGCTACGAATACGACGGTTACCTAAGTGGTCAATATCGTCGACTTCATCGTAACCATTACGGATTTCGATGATTTTCTTCATAACGTGTACGATGTCTTCTTTAGACAGTACGCCAGCACCTTCATCTTCAGAAATCTCAAGACGACGGTTGAACTTCATACGACCTACTTTAGATAGGTCATAACGCTCTTCACTGAAGAACAAGTTCTGGAATAAGCTTTCAGCAGCATCTTTGGTTGGTGGCTCACCAGGACGCATCATACGGTAGATTTCAACTAATGCTTCAAGGCGGTTAGTTGTAGAATCAATACGTAATGTGTCTGAGATATATGCACCATGATCAAGATCGTTGATAAATAATGTATCAACTTCTTTAATACCCGCTAAAGAAAGTTTAGCTAGGTCTTCAAGGGTGATTTCAGCATTTGCGCTAACTAATACTTCACCAGTATCTTCATCAATGTAATCTTGTGCAGCGAACTTACCAACGATGTAATCTACTGGTACTTCAAGCTCAGTAGTGTTGGTTTTTTCAAGCTGCTTAATGTGACGTGCAGTAATACGACGGCCAGCTTCAACTAAAAGCTTACCTTCAGAATCTTTGATGTCGTAACTTGCAGTTTCGCCACGTAGACGATCTGGCACAAGTGCCATAACAAGTGAATCTTGCTTAATTTTGAACTCAATACGTTCAAAGAATAAATCCAAGATTTCTTGAGTAGAAAATTCAAGCGCACGTAAGATGATAGTCGCAGGTAATTTACGACGACGGTCAATACGTACAAATAATGAATCTTTTGGATCGAATTCAAAGTCAAGCCATGAACCACGGTAAGGAATAATACGTGCGTTATAAAGCACCTTACCAGATGAGTGGGTTTTACCACGGTCATGATCAAAGAAAACACCCGGAGAACGATGTAATTGAGAAACAATTACACGCTCAGTACCATTAATTACAAAGGTACCGTTCTCAGTCATCAATGGGATATCACCCATGTAGACTTCTTGTTCTTTAATATCTTTGACTGTGCCTGGTGCAGCTTCACGGTCATAAAGAACCATACGCAATTTAACGCGTAGTGGTGCAGAATATGTAACACCGCGGATCTGACACTCTTTCACATCAAAAACTGGCTCACCTAGCTTGTAACTGACATATTGCAGTTCAGAGTTGCCAGAAAAGCTCTTGATGGGAAAAACGCTACGGAAAGCAGCTTCAAAGCCACGTTCACCCGTAGGATCTTGATCGGTGAATTTCTTAAAAGAGTCTAATTGAATAGACAACAAATACGGAATATCCAAAACTTTTGGACGTTTTCCAAAGTCTTTACGAATACGCTTCTTTTCAGAATAGGAGTAAACCATGGGTTTCCTCTACTTACGAGATGTGACCAAGACTGAAATAATTCTAAGATTAAATCAGCACGTTTGCCCATCACCGTTAATGGCAAGAACCTAACCAGTAATCTCTGCTAGGAACTGCTAAAACTGGCGATAAACGGTGAATAAAAAATCGCCTGCGCGTATAGCGCAAAAAAGGCCGACGGTTAAAAAACCGCCAGCCTCCGCCCGATTACTCGGGAGGTGGTAAGTTAGAGTATAACTTACTTAACTTCTACTTCAGCGCCAGCAGCTTCTAGATCAGCTTTAAGTGCTTCTGCTTCTTCTTTAGTGATAGCTTCTTTAACTGCAACTGGTGCAGATTCAGCCATAGCTTTAGCTTCTTTCAGGCCAAGACCTGTAGCGCCACGAAGTGCTTTAATAACAGCAACTTTGTTGCCACCGAATGAAGTCATAACAACGTCAAATTCGGTTTGCTCAGCAGCAGAAGCGCCAGCGTCGCCGCCAACAGCAACAGCAGCAGCTGCAGCAGAAACGCCGAATTTTTCTTCCATTGCTTCGATTAGTTCAACAACTTCCATTACAGACATTTCTGCGAAAGCTTCTAAGATTTGGTCTTTAGTGATAGACATAACAAAAAATTCCTATTGTACTGAATTCAATTAATTTAAGCGGCTAATGAAATATTAAGCTGCTTCTTTTTGATCGCGAAGAGCGGCCAATGTACGAACGAACTTGCCAGCAGATGCTTCTTTCATAGTCATCATTAACTGAGCTAGTGCTTCTTCGTATGTTGGTAGTTTCGCTAAACGATCAATATCTGCTGCAGGGATAACTTCCCCTTCAAAGGCTGCTGCTTTGATTTCAAACTTTTCTTGTTCAGCTGCGAAATCTTTAAGAAGACGCGCTGCAGCACCTGGGTGCTCATTAGAAAAGGCAATCAAAGTAGGACCAGTAAACGTGTCGCTTAGGCACTCAAAATCAGTACCAGCAACAGCGCGTTTAACTAATGTATTACGTACAACACGTACATAAACACCAGCTTCACGTGCTGCTTTACGCAGACCGGTCATATCACCTACAGTTACACCGCGTGAATCGGCAACAACTGCAGATAAAGCACCTTTGGCGGCTTCGCTGACTTCAGCAACAATCGCTTTTTTGTCTTCGAGTCTTAATGCCATTGGCTTTACTCCTGGATTCTACCTAGGGATGTCCCTAGTATTTACCATATTAAACACTTATGTGTTTAACGACTTACGGTGCAGATTTCCAGCAGAACAAATCTATCTGGGGGGTCTGACACCGTCTACGTAGGAAATTAAGTTATCTTATGAAAACACCTACGGTCTTGGACGGAAATCTGCTCTCAACAATGTTGAAAAGCAGACCTCAACCCACAAAGTGCGCGGATTATATACTAATCCGCATCCTTTGTATATTACTTAAGGTCTTCCAAAGTAGCTTGGTCAACCACAACACCTGCACCCATAGTGGTAGAGATGCTGACTTTTTTCACGTAAACGCCTTTAGCAACTGCAGGCTTAGCCTTTTTCAGTGCTGCGACTAACGCTTCTAAGTTTTCTTTAATTTGAGCAGGTTCAAAATCCACTTTACCGATAGTAGTGTGAATAATACCATTCTTGTCGTTACGGTAACGAACTTGACCAGCTTTGGCATTTTTAACTGCATCAGCAACGTTTGGCGTTACAGTACCAGTTTTAGGGTTAGGCATTAAACCACGTGGGCCTAAGATTTGACCTAACATACCAACAACGCGCATTGCATCTGGAGATGCGATAACAACGTCAAAGTTCATTTCACCAGCTTTAACTTGCTCAGCTAGATCTTCCATACCAACTAACTCTGCACCAGCTTCTTTAGCTGCTTCAGCGTTTGCGCCCTGTGTGAACACAGCAACACGAACTTCACGGCCAGTACCATGTGGTAATACTGTAGCGCCACGAACGTTTTGGTCTGATTTACGAGGATCGATACCTAGGTTAACAGCAACGTCAACACTTTCTACGAATTTAGCAGTTGCTAATTCTTTTAATAAAGCAACAGCTTCATTGATATCGTAGCTTTTAGTTCCGTCGATTTTCTCGCGGATTACGCGCATGCGCTTAGTTAGCTTTGCCATTATATTAGTCCTCTACTACCAAACCCATTGAACGTGCAGTACCTTCAATTGAACGCATCATCGCTTCAACATCAGCACCAGTCATATCAGCCGCTTTAGTTTCAGCAATTTCCTGAACAGCGCTGCGCTTGATAGTACCAACTTTCTCGGTATTTGGACGGCCAGAACCAGACTTAAGACCTGCAGCTTTCAATAATAAGAAAGATGCTGGAGGAGTCTTAGTTTCGAACGTGAAAGAACGATCGTTGTATACAGTGATAACAACAGGAATCGGCATACCTTTGTCGAACTTTTCAGTACGAGCGTTGAATGCTTTACAGAATTCCATGATGTTCACACCTTTTTGACCTAGAGCAGGACCAACTGGTGGAGACGGGTTTGCAGCACCGGCTGCTACTTGTAGCTTAATATAAGCTTCAATTTTCTTTGCCATGTCGACATTTCCTCAATTTGGGTTCAAACGCTACCAGCTACATGCCGATGAGCTCCCCTTGAAAACAACGGGTGCGGATTATACTAAAATCCGCACCCGCAAACAAATACTATTTGTATTTAATTTAATCAGCTCTTTTCAACTTGTTGGAAGTCTAGTTCCACAGGAGTAGAGCGACCGAAGATCATTACTGAAACCTTAACGCGGTTTTTATCGTAATCAACTTCTTCGATAGTGCCATTAAAGTCAGCAAATGGACCATCGTTAACACGAACAACTTCACCAGGCTCAAACATAACGCGATGAGTCGGTGACTCAACAGTATCTTGTAGACGCTGAAGAATGGCATTCGCTTCTTTATCAGAAATAGGTGCTGGGCGATCAGATGTTCCGCCAATGAAACCCATTACACGTGGAATGCTTTTCACTAAGTGCCAGCTTTCATCATTCATTTCCATTTGGACTAATACATAGCCAGGGAAGAATTTACGTTCGCTTTTACGACGCTGACCTGCACGCATTTCAACAACTTCTTCAGTTGGTACAAGTACCTCAGCAAAGTAGTCTTCCATGTTGTGCATTTTGATATGCTCAAGTAGTGTTTTACATACACGGCCTTCATAGCCTGAGAATGCTTGAATCACATACCATCTTTTTTTAGCTTCTGTTGCTTCAGTCATGTAAATGCCTATACGCCAGTAATGAGGTTAACAACACGCAATAGTACCCAGTCGAAACCCCAAAGGATTACGGCTACGACAGCTGTTGCAGCAAGAACAATGAATGTTGTGTTTAGCGCTTCTTGACGAGTTGGCCAAACCACTTTACGTACTTCAATGTGAGCTTCACGAGCAAAAGATAAAGCTTCTTTACCTTTCACAGTTTGCAGTGCAATAAAGCCTGCAATAACAAAGGCAACAATTACGCCTAATGCGCGTACCACAACACTGGCTTCGCCAAATGCTTGGTTGCCAATAACAGCGGCGGCAATCAATATAACTGCAATGCCCCACTTAACAATATCCAGAGAATTATTCTGGTTTTCAGTATTTGTCGTCATCGGTTGGTTCCGTTACTCACTAAGACCTGAGCTTAAATTTGATAAATATGTACCACTATCAAATAGTACTTCCGAGTTTAGCCACGAAAAGCATCAGCTCAGGGTCAAAAATCGGCCATAGATTGTATTCTTATTCTAGTCAGTTCGCAAGGTCGACACCAGAGAACATAGGCAAAACTTAAAAAAAATCTATAAAACAAAAAAAGGAAGCCGAAGCTTCCTTTTTAATGTGTTAACTAAC
>NZ_JBFRJQ010000038.1:0-10302 GCF_041468985.1 Shewanella sp. 10N.286.52.A9
GGTCTCTCAATAGAGGAGCCAGCAATCAATCGAACTACGACAAGGAAAGCTTTAGTTGCAGCTAAAGCCTGGGTCTCACATTACCCGAAACAGGGAAGTATTTGTAAATTAGGTGGGTTTATTATCCATACAAGCTAATTAATAAGGACAAAAAACAGTTGGCTGTTTTCGTTCCTCAACATTTTAGCCAACAATTTTTTGCCCATTATTAGGGCGTTAGTTTGCAAGGAAGTATCGTGCACATCGAATACATGAGAGATAAAAGCAAGGAAATGCCAATCATAGAGAATCCACTGGAGATCACGTCTATGACGATATGGCATTGCAATTATTTATCATTTTCCCAAATATCAGAATGCACAAACCTTGAACAACTCAATGTGGCTACATTGCCTGAAGGTGATTTTAATTTTCTGTTAAAGTGCACTAGTTTAAAGTTTCTTTCAATTACGCACTTACCAAACATATCAAACCTAGACTCACTTTCAGGTTTGCTCGAGCTAGAAACACTCTCATTATCAACTTTGCCAAGTTGGGATGCTTCGGGTAAAAAAACTATCGTTCATTCTCTTGAACCATTAGCTAAGTTACCAAATCTAAAATTTCTTGAATTGTTTGGTGTGGTTCCTGAAGCAGTTTCACTGGAATCGTTAAGTATTTTTCAACATTTGGAAAGTGCACGCTTTTCAAAGTACCCTAAGAAAATACTTAATCAGTTTTACAAACAATTTGAAGTCAGTGATAACTGGGCACCTGAATTTGAAATTGCAAACTAACAAGTTACTCAAAAGGACGCAAAACGCTTGGCTTGTGCGCCTTCGTCGCTAATTTTAGCCAAGCATTTATGCGCCCATTAGCAGGGCGTTAACTGCCAAGGAGTATCCAGTGCGTACTGAGATATTGGAAAATCTTAAAACTCTAGAAATTAAAGAGAACATTAAAATACTGTATGCATGTGAATCAGGCAGTCGAGCATGGGGATTCCCATCAGCTGACAGTGACTATGATGTTCGTTTTGTATATGTTCGAAATAAGGACTGGTACCTTAGAGTTGATCATGAATATTGTAGAGATGTAGTTGAAAAACCTATTAATGACTTATTAGATATCAGTGGTTGGGACTTGAAGAAAGCACTTAAGCTTCTTAGAAAATCAAACCCAGCTCTAATTGAATGGTTCAATTCGCCAATTGTCTATCAGCAAAATGATAAATTTACAGAGGCTTTTAAAGAGCTAATACCAATTCTCTATTCGCCACGCTCTTGTTTTTACCACTACTCACATATGGCCAGTGGAAATTTCCGAGAATATCTACAGGGTGAAACAGTAAGAATTAAGAAGTATTTCTATGTCCTTAGACCTATTCTAGCGATGCAATGGATCGAACAAGATCGCGGTGTTGTACCAATGGAATTTGAAGTGCTAGTAAATGAATTGGTGCATGATGAAAGCCTAAAGTCTGCAATTCAAAAGTTACTCGAAGATAAGCGTAAAGGTTTTGAAAGTGCATACCTCCCTCGAATTGATGTAATTAGTGACTTTATTAGCTCAGAGTTAGAAAGGTTTAAGGACAAAGCGCAAGAGCAACAAAAACCTGAAACAGATTTTAGTAAATTAAACCCATTCTTCATTGATGTTTTAAATGGCGAATATGGCAGTTAACAAGTTGCTTAAACGGAATAAAAACCGTTGGTTATCGCTTCGCGATTTTAACCAACCATTTTTATCCGCTTAGCAAGGCGTTAGGTATACACATGAGTCTTCTGCCAATGGCTGATGCAGTGTCCGATGAAAAGGACGTGAAAGAAGCTAAAAGGATCATTGCTGAAAAGCAATTAGTTGGTGCTGCCAACAACACAAAATGGAATGAACTCATCTCAGAAATGCGAGAACTCCCCAATCCACCTTGCTACCGAACTAAGGTAGTTAATGGCTACATATCGGGCTGGGATAGCGAATGGTATTATCACTTACCATTTCCACTACTTTGCGTCGAGTGGATCGATATAGAGCTAACTGAAAGTATATTAACTTTTGTGAGTAAAATTGGCTTTGAGTTCGAAACAACTAAATCAACAATCAGGATTTGGGGTTACTTTCCAAAGTGTTACGAGAGTTTTGGTGAAGAGTATACCTAACAAGAATTTAAAGCGGGACTGCTAACAGTTTGCTCGGTTTCGCTTCGCTACACATTTTAGCAAACTATTATCAGCCCTTAAATGGGCGTTAGGTGTTTTTCGAGCATGGAAGTTATCGAACGAGTTGAGATACTCGAAAATAATCAATTAATCGTTGTCTTAGCTAGTGGTGGCAATCCAAGATATCAGCATATCTATCGTGAAGGTGCTGAAGTGTATTGGGATAATGGTTTAAAAGCATTCACATCACCTCCACCTCGAAGCTGGAGTCATTCCGACTGGCTTCATCAAATTATAAACGTCACTAAAAATTGTAATATTAATTTAAGTTTTAATGATGAAACACTTTGGGTTAATATCCCAAACAACGTTAAAGAACAAATGGTTGTAGGTATAAACACCTAACAAGAGACTATGGCGTCAATAGCTAGTTTTGAGTTTTTGAGGCTTCCCACATTACATCATCTCTTAGCATGCAATTCAGTGTTACAATCATCTTGCTAATACAGGCAATTATTGCCTCTTTCTTTGGTCTTTGAAGCGACTAATATGTGGGTAAGTAATATGTGGGTAATTAATATGTGGGTCAGTGTACATTTTAATTTATTACCATACCTTTCCTAATCCCACGAGCGATTCTATACCCTTTGCGCTCACAAGCTTCTGTCCAGAACCATACTCGCTCTAAACCATTTATCTCCCCCACATGACTATATGCGAACAAATAAGTATGTTCGACACAGGTCGAACGCTACTTTTAAGCTAGAACAAATTACCAGCAATCTATTGCTGAGTTTGTGATATTTTAAAGTAATAAAAGACTGTTCAATTAAGTCATTAAAATAAACCTCAACTCTATGAATTATTGGGTATAAATGTATGTGGATAGCACTGACGATACTTGCGGCTTTTATGCAATCTTGGCGTAATGCATTTCAAAGCGAGCTGAGCCAGCAAGTGAAAGTCAGTGGTGTCACCTTGGCGCGCTTTATTTGGGCAGGTCCAATTGCTGCTTTATACCTTTTCAGCCTTTATCAATTTCAACCCAGTGAGCTTCCCAGTTTTAGTTATCAATTTTATGCTTTTGTCATTGGGGCATCTTTGATGCAAATTTTGGCTACGGGATTGATGGTTAAACTATTTCAGTTAAAGAACTTTGCTGTTGGTGCAGGGCTTGCGAAAAGTGAGGCCTTGGTCGCGGCGATATTAGGTGTGCTGTTTTTTGGTACGAGTCTGAGTTTGTTAGGCTGGATTGGTGTGATCATTGGTGCGGTTGCTGTAATGCTGTTAAGCACTCAACGGGGTGTTAAGCGTTTATCGCTCAATACCATAGTGCTTGGAATTGGCAGTGGGGTTGCGTTTGCGTTCACATCTCTTTGGGTACGAGAGGCAAGCTTGCTGCTCATGACTGACTCAGCGATGTATGACCCTATTCCATTTACCCATAGAGCTGCATGGGTGTTGTTATCTGTTATTGGTCTACAGACATTGATACTGGTCAGTTACCTTGGGATTAAAGACCGAGCGACATTACTGGCGCTTTGGCATAGACCAAGGTTAACGCTTTCAATCAGTGTGTGTAGCTGTATCGCTTCTATTGGTTGGTTTAGTGCAATGTCGTTGCAAGCTGTGCCTTATGTGAAAACCTTAGGTCAAATCGAAGTGTTTTTTACTATGCTCATTAGCGTATTTTGGTTAAAACAAAAAGTGAAGGTTAACGAAATATTGGGTTTAGTCTTAATAGCACTAGCTGCAATTTTGGTGATGTGGACTTAACATTTAGCTGCAGCTGACGGGGTAACCCCATCTGGGGGTTAATGCCTTATATTGATTTTAATTTGTTGTTTTTTCGTACTATACTAGCCTGAGTAAAACCAAGAAGTCTTATTCAGGGAGTGTTTTATGAATCACCTTGCTCGACAACTGAGTGTTGCCATAGGCTGCACTAGCCTCTTATTTACATTAAGTTCTAATGTTCACAGTGCCACTCTTTCGACAGAAAGTTTAGCGCCTGAAGGTAGTCAATTATCAGGCGCCGCAACTTTTACTCCCGAACAAGTTACCCCGCCTCAAGACAGTGAGTTTGATTGGCTACAGTTAACTTCGATGGAGCTGTTAAAAGGGGAAATAAAAAACCTGTATGATGATCAGCTTGAGTTTGAAAGCGATGAACTCGACACTCTTTTTATTGATTGGGATGACGTTAAAGTGCTGCAAAGTGCTGGCACGGTCAGCATTGGCTTTTTAGATTTAAGCACCCAAAGCGGACAGTTATTGGTGCGTGACGGTAAAATGTTTATTGATGGTAAAGAGTTTCAGCGAGAGCAAATTCTGACCATTATCGCAGGCGAGCAAACTGAATCTAATTACTGGTCGAGTAAAATTAGTTTAGGTGCCAACTTTAGATCGGGTAACACTGAGCAAATTGATTACAGTGCTATCGCGAAAACTAAACGCAGAACCACTGAGTCTCGATTTAATATTGACTATATCGGTAACTATTCTAAATCAGACAGTGAAGAGAAAATTAATAACAACCGTATTAATACCAACTTCGATTGGTTTTTATCTAAGCAGTTTTATTTGCGCCCTGTGTTTGCTGAGATTTATACCGACAAGTTTTTAAACATTGAATACAAGCTAACTTTAGGTTCGGGTTTAGGTTATAACATCATTGATACTTCGAAAACCGAGTGGAGTATTTCAGGTGGTCCAGCATATACCTATACTAAGTTTAATAATGTCGAAGCGGGAGAAAGCACAGACAGTAGCTCCGCAACTGTGGTAGTTGAGACGGTTTACGATACCGAAATAACCAGCGATATCGATTTTATCACTTCTTATCGGGTGCAATACGGTGATGATGATTCTGGTGGTTATACTCATCATGCTTTAGCGACACTTGAGATTGAGTTAACGGATATCTTCGATTTAGATTTATCGTTTGTCTGGGATCACACTGCGAGCCCTCAACCTGATTCTGACGGCAATACGCCAAAAGAAAATGATTACCAGTTTATCGTGGGTTTTGGTATCGATATCTAACCGTTTAATCGCTCTCGGTTAAAGTCAACGAATCATCAAATTAGGACCTATTGAAAGGTCCTTTTTTATGTCTGAAATTCTTGTTGTGACAATAATAATTAATACTCAGTTGGCTTACGAGTAAACCAAGTATTGCGCCCGCGAGAATATCGCCCAAATAATGATAATTTTGCAGTAATTGCCCTAAAACTACCGCCAACATCGCAAATATCCATATCAACTTAAAACGAGGGAAACATTGCCAAAACAACGATGCGAATGTAAACGTCAGTAGGGTGTGTCCTGACGGGAAAGAATGAAACCCTGCCGATAAAGAAAACGGATAAAATGCCTCTACGCCATGGGATATCCAAGAGAGGTTATTGTTAGTCCAAGTTTCTGGCCAAGTGCGGCCAAACACTATCTTGGCGCTGACTCTGATAATAGTGGCGTTGATTGCAACCAATAAGATGATATTTCTTAGATGATAAAGGCGCAGTTGATAGGGCTTAGTTAGGCTAAGCACAACGATGATGAAGGCCAAGATTTCCAGCACCAAAGGACTTTTGGATAATGACTCTAGCACAGCATGTGTTTGGCTTGAGTAGGCAAAGCTGGCTACTTTTACATGCATTACATGATGTATATATTCAGCTAGTGGGCGGTCAAAGTAGGTTATACAAAATAAAACCCCAAGCAGCATGCTGATATACCCTGCAACAATGGCGGGCTTGAAAGGTTGGCAAGTGGGCGTAAAAGTCGGTTTGGTCATAAGACTAAGGCAGCTTTTTATTAGTGAGTACAAGGCTGTTTATATAAGCTAAAGGCTGTTATCAATAAGTCTAGCGCCAATCCTATAGTGAGCTGACATCATCCACGAGTTGGTCATTCACAGGGGTAGCAATATGATGATACTTCGCCCGTGACGTGACATAGCCATTAATTTGATGTATTTCAGTTTGGCGTTGGTGCGCAATATCTTGATGCATTGAGGAGTAGTTATTCGCCGTCAGTGCGATAACCTGATAGACGTTTTCAACCATTGCTGGTTTGGATAGCATTACGCCGTCTGCATTAGCCACCATGATACATTCGTCGATAATATTATCTATGCGCGCTTGGTATTGCGGTTTAGCGAGTTGACCGTTACGGCACTGTTCTACGGCCGTAAGTGGATTAATCGCACAGTTGATGACCAGTTTTTGCCAAAGGGCTAAACGAATGTCCTCGCTTACGTGACAATCAGGTATTGCTTGGGTTAACAGTGCCAATTGCTTCTCTGTTAATTTTTTGCCTTTAAAATGGCCCAACATTGTCTTACCTGTACCGGTTTGACGCACATGAAGCTTGTTGCATTTTAATGCCGCTTGCGATGTTGTGCCAAGATAAAGGTTAATGTCGTCTCTTTGATGTTGCGCCAATAAAGTGAGGGTATCTAAATGCGGTCCCATGCCATTATGCAACAACAGCAATGTGCATTGCTGCGGCAAGTTATCGATGAGTGGCCTGATGGCATGCGTCACTTGATAAGACTTTACACAAACGATGATTAACGAAACTGAGGCAAGTTGAGTGTGAGTTATCGTGTTTACATCGCACATCATCCCTTCAATGATCTGTGTCTCGCTGGTGGCTTCCTTTGAAAAAGGTTCAAATGTCAGTGCGTGTTCTTTGATTAAATCCCTACCGAGTAATATCGGCTGAGTGAACTCAGATAACTGCTTGTAAACCAACATGCCGATGGCGCCAGCACCAAGAATGGCAACCGTAGGTTTAGTGGCGGCAACCGTTTTGGTTGTGTGAGGCTGAAGCATAATGGGCTCGCTTATTATACTTTTGAAGCACGTTTAGGGAGTAATTTAGCCGCTTGGTACTTTCTAAATACAAACAAAAATAGATAGAACAATGCAATCCCCAGTACGTCAGCGACCACATCGGCAACCGAGGCACTTCGGTAAGGTATTTGGGATTGGATAACTTCAATTAAAATCGCATAAGCAGTGAGGACAGAGCACATCCAATACCATTTAGGCTTAAACGCAAAGTAGGCGAGAAACGCCAACCCTAAAAAGCTGACCGTATGGCCGACTTTATCCATATTTGAGAAGGTAACTGGGTAATTAGGTTTGGAAAAGACTAAGTAACTCACCACAAGTACTGCGACTACAAATGCGCCTGTAAAAAAAAGTTTTAATTTCATGCTGTGGTTAACTTAGCTTGATGCAATATCGTTTCGATGCAGCAATGATAGAAAATACCACGATTAATGTCATTAACTTCCAGATAATTATTGTTTTCTATTTTATGGAGGGTTTGCCCAGTGGTGGAAAATGCTAGAATAGTGGCATCGTAAATAGGGGAGAATTCCAATGCCATCTATGGATATTGTGTCAGAAGTTGATGAAGTCGAACTACGTAATGCTGTCGAAAACTCACGTCGTGAGCTTGCTGGGCGTTTTGACTTTCGTGGTAAAGAAGCTGAAATCGAACATAAAGATAATGTGGTTACACTGAAAGCTGAAGATGATTTTCAGTGTCGTCAATTGGTGGATATTTTACGTATACAATTAAGTAAACGTAACGTTGAACCATCAGCGATGGAAGTGGATGAAAAGTCAGTTCATAGCGGTAAAACCTTCAGTTTAAAAGTAAAGTTTAAGCAAGGGATTGATAGTTTAATTGCCAAAAAGTTGGTTAAACAAATCAAAGACAGCAAATTGAAAGTGCAATCGGCGATTCAAGGCGACTCTGTTCGTGTGACGGGTAAAAAGCGTGATGATTTGCAAGCGGTCATGCGCTTAGCAAAAGAGTCCGAACTAGGGCAGCCTTTTCAGTTTAATAATTTTCGTGACTGATTAGTTTCAATTCGCTTATTTGAATGATGCAAGCGCCGTAGCCGTTAGAGGTTACGGCGTTTTTTATTATCTAAATCATTAATCGATAAAAATTCATTTTTTATTTAAGTTGTGAGCGTTTGTGGTCGCCTTGTTGCTGCACACCTTTCATTAAGACACTTTAAGATTCGCGTTATGAGCACTGCAAAAATGAAATTTGCCATCGATGATGGTTCTACCAATGTCAAAATCAGTTGGATTGAAAATGACAAAGTACATTGTGTGACTTCTCCTAATTCGTTTAGGAAAGATTGGAAAAGTGCTGCATTACTCAATGGAAAGAAGATATTTAATTATCAAATAGGTTCGACTAAATACACCTTTGATGCCACATCGGACAGAGCGTTATCAACCACTCATGTGGCATATCAGTACGATGATTTAAACCTATTGTCAGTGCATCATGCCTTACTACAAACGGGGGTAGCACCATGCCCTGTGAGCATTTTGGTCACCTTACCAATTACTGAATATTACAATGCGGATGATTGCCAAAAGAATGAAGCCAACATCGCCCGTAAAAAAGAAAACTTATTGCGTGAAATTTCGCTCAATAAAGGTGAGTTATTCGAGATAGTGGATGTTGAAGTGCTGCCTGAAAGCTTGCCTGCTGTGTTAACAACGTTAGTGGATTCTGGTATCAATGCCTTTACTAAATCGTTAGTCATTGATGTTGGTGGCACAACCTTGGATATGGGCGTGATCGTTGGTGAATTTGATGACGTGTCGAGTGTATACGGCAATGCCACTATCGGCGTATCTATGGTGACAGACGCCGCGAGAAAAGCCTTGGCAGCAGCTGATAGTGACGCAAGTTACTTGGTGGCAAATGAGCTAATTAAGCACCGTCATGACCGTGAGTTTGCTTGTGAAGTTATTAATGATTTAAGCAAAGTTGATTGGGTGCTTGAATGTATTGAGAACAAAATTCAAGAACTCGGTAATGCAATTGCTTATGAAGCCAAAACCTTTATGCGTAACCCTAACCGCGTTTATCTTGTGGGCGGCGGTGCTATGCTGATTGAAGAAGCTGTGCATGCCGTTTACCCAAGCTTAGGTGAAAAAATCGTGTTACTTGAACAGCCTCAAGAAGCCTTATCTCGTGAGATCTGTTGTTATCACGCAGCTTAATAGGTAACTTTTATGCGAATTCAGTGCACGTTTAATTTAGCGCCAGAGCTACATAAGCAACATAGCTTTGCTATTGATAATTTAAGAGCTTGGCAAGAAACGGAAAAAAGCCGTGGTGATGATAAAGATATTGCCCTTCAGCGGCGCAGTCACTTTCATCGAGACATCTACCTCAGCGGCCTTTATTTGCACAAAGTCTCGGCTGATTTACCTAGGCTTATTAGTGAGCAATATCATGTGGATGGCGTCAGTGCTGCTCGATTAATGAAGCAAATAAGCTTATTTGATGACACTGAAAGTGATCCTGCAATAGAGCCTGGCCTTGCCACATCGCATCAAGGTCTAGAGGAAGCTCAATGGCAACAGTTAGAAGCTATATTGGCAAGTCATCGAGAGGAAGTCTTAAAGCAGCAGGAGGCGAGTGCACAGCAAGAGCTTCAAGCGCAGCAAAGCTTGTATCAAAGCCATTTTGAAAAAATGCAGCTCAATACAACAGAAGCCGTTGGCGGATTAGAAGCGTCGCTGTGTGGCAAGCTTACCACTGAACTGCAAGAGACAATTAACAGTGCTGATATTAATCGTGCGCTAACGACATTAAGCGAGCAAGTAGCAGCGGTTGAACACAATAACCAAAAAATGCTATCTGCACTGACACAACAAATTGAATCAATGTCGGCAAGCTTGCCTGATAATATGCTTTCAGCTCAAGATGACCGTGTGCCATTCACTGATCTTCAAATTTCCATTGAGACTAATCAAAAAGCGATTCAGCAGTCTATTTTGCTATTACAACAACAGTTAACCAGCCAATTTCAAGCGGTAGCAGATAAGCTTAATCAAGGATTATCGGTCAGTGGCTCTCAAATGGGCGCTACAGAGCTGGCCGAGTCTCAGCTAACGTCTCAATTGGCTCGAGCCAGCAAAGTTAAGTCAAAAGGCTTGTGGTAACTGCAATGCTGTATATGTATGTCTAGTCCTAAAATAGGTTGACGGTTTTTGTTAAGCCAGTTGGTACTCCCTACTGGCTTTTTCATGCACCTCGTTTGGGGTTTTCATCCCTAAACTAAGATGCGGTCGTAATTCATTGTAAATTGCTACCGATTCCTTGACCAAGG
>NZ_JBFRJQ010000039.1:0-1174 GCF_041468985.1 Shewanella sp. 10N.286.52.A9
TACCGATTCCTTGACCAAGGCCCTGAGCTCCTCCATCGTTCGGCAGCGATAAAGCAAAAATTCATGCTTTAAAATACCATTCACACGCTCAGCCAGTGCATTTTGGTAGCAGTCATACCCATCCGTCATTGATGGCGTCATACCGCTGGCTGCTAATGCCATTTGGTATTCCTCTGAGCAATACTGCATCCCTCTGTCTGAGTGATGAATGATATGACCTGTTGTTTGACGACCCTTTACCGTCATATCCAGCGCTTTGACGACATCGCTCGCTTTCATCTCATGACTTAACTCGTACCCCATTATTTTTCTAGAATATGCGTCTGTCACCAGCGATAAGTAATGTGTTCCTTCATCTGATTTCACGTAGGTGATGTCGCTAACTAGCACTTCTTCTACTCGTTCAACAATCTTATCCTTAAGCAAATTAGGATGCTTTCTAAGCCAGTGATGACTATTCGTTGTTTTGGTGTAGTTTTTTCTCGGCTTCACCAACATATCTCGCTGTTTCAAGTATTGAAATAGCCCATCCCGACCGAGTTTTATGCCTTGCTCAACCAACTGTGGCTTGATGAGCTGGTAGAGCTTACGTGTCCCCAATCTTGGCATAAACTGGCGCCAATACTTCACCATCGACACAACGGGTTTAAGCCTTTCGGTTCTTGTTTCAGCACGTTGCTTCCATTGGTAAATCGCTTGTCTTGATAAATTGAATTGCCGACTCGCTGCCGCTAGCTTTACCGTGCCTTTTTCTTTGGCAATCCAGAGCGTTCGGCTAAGTACTTTTTTTCTAAATCAATACCATATTCATTTTTTAACAGTTCAACCATATCGCCATAAATCATATTTTTCATTTCTAGGTTAGAAACTTGCTTCTCTAATCGTTTAATTTTCTGGGCGGGGGTTTCTTTACTTTTAGACATAGGAGAGTGCTCAGTAGGGATTGTCCAGTCTAATCTACCATGCTTTCTCAACCATGTAAGGACGGTGCTTCGACCTTGGATACCGTAATGCTCTTGAGCTTGCTTATAGGTTAGCTCGCCTTTTTCTACTTGGCTGACGACGGCTAATTTAAAGCCTAATGTGTAATCACGCTGTGTTCGTTTAACGCTGATTGCGCTTGAAGGTTTCATAGATAAGTCTCCAAAGTGTCAACTTATCTCAGGACGGGACA
>NZ_JBFRJQ010000040.1:0-186 GCF_041468985.1 Shewanella sp. 10N.286.52.A9
AATGAGTTATTCACTCTTTGCAGAGTCTAATGCAGTCCGGGTCCCCTTCGATTAAAGAAGAGAGAGCCTAGGACACCGCGCTGTTATTACAAGAGCACGGCGGTTTCACTTTAATAGCCTTCTAAAGTGTTACTTATAGGTCTTCGTTATATTAGAAGTAAAACAATATGTCCGGGTCCCCTTCGT
>NZ_JBFRJQ010000040.1:968-63099 GCF_041468985.1 Shewanella sp. 10N.286.52.A9
ATCCCCTAGGGGATACCACTTTCTTAACTCTGAGTTATCAAACTGAGTTTTAAGTAATATCAAAGCCACTTAATTGTGGTTTTTTTATGTCTGAAATTTATCGCTAACTCAAAAAGACCTCTCTAAATGAATACCTATACGTAACGACTATAATGTCAACGCCTAAAGTGTTAGTTAGCAACGCCAATCAAATCAAGATGAACTCTTAATAATTACATAATCTATCTAGGATACTTAGTGAGTTGAGGCTTTAGCTATTCTTTAAAGTTCACTCTAAAATGAGTGCTGAACAATTAAAATCAAACATTACGTATTGTATTTGTACAAGAGGTACAAAGTGAATGTAATAACTGAAAACTAATTTTGTTTCAATAGAAAACTCAGTTTTGAACGTCGAGCAGGCTTAGCGCAAGAACAAACAACAAAAAAGAGGCCTTTAGGCCTCTAATTCAAAGGTAGAAAACTTATCTATGTCGTTACTGTGTTTGCGTATTGAGCTCTTGTTTAGCTGCCTTAGATTGATGATGTGTCAACCTTAAAATAGCCACTAATAACAGAGACAATAACCCTACCGAACCAATAACAACACCTTGCCACTCTGATTGATGCCAAAATATCATCAAATAAGGGCCTCCAAGGGACGCTCCTAGATAATAACTGCAAAGGTATAGGGAAGTCGCCTTAGCTCTATGAGTCGATGCTCTTATCGCCACAAACGAATTACAACAACTATGAGTTAAGAAAAAACCACTCGCAGTCAGTAAAAAACCAATTGTAATGCAAAGTAGATTATCCATTAAGGTCAATAACGTGCCAAGCAACATCACAACCAATGCACCTTTGAATAATCGTTGAGCACCAAATTTAACCACCCACTTGGCAGATAAATAAGACGTTAATGTTCCACTTAAATAGCAAAGAAAAATTAAAGTCGCCGCAAAACGGCTAAAATTGTATGGGTCGGCCATCAAGTGTAATTGAATAAAGCTGAACTGATTCACCATCATCATAAAAGCAAGTCCACCGATGGCATATACAAGCCGCATCTGGGGATCTGTCAAATGATAAATAAAACCACCGATATCGTGCTTTATTTTATTAATGACGCTCGTTGAGTGTTGGGTTGCCGCGCACTTTATTTCTCTTCTTGGTAGCAAATATGTGACTATAGAAATCCCAATCAAAGTAACCGAAAAATTCACCATCATGGCTTGTTCCCAGGTAAAGTACTGAGACAAAAGCCCTCCCATTAACCTGCCACCAATACCGCCTAAACTATTTGCCATAATGTAAATACCAGCCGCTTTTAATAAAAAACCTGCTGGTAATTGTTCTTTAAAATATGCCATTGCAATGGCAGGCACTGCTGCGAGTAATACCCCCTGCAATAGCCTAACTAATAATAAAGCATCAAAGTCTTGAGCAAAAATAAGTAATAGATTGGAAGCGACTAACATCCATAAACTGACCATAATAGGTGCTAAACGGCCTATTCGGTCTGAAATTACCGCATAAATAAGTAACGAAAAAGCCAGCGAAAAACTGGTAACAGACAAGATCAATGTTGCTTTAGCACCACTGACATTAAAATGCTCAGCAATTAAGGGCAGCATGCCTTGTACTGCATATAAATTGATATAAACAACGATAGATGCAAGACACAATGCCCAAATTAATCTTTGTTCGCCACCAGATTGGTTTTCAGGGGCTTCTTTGGCAAGTAAATCAGGCACAACATAAGCCTCGATTAAATAGTTAACTGAGCATTGATTATTGCTCGATGAAGACCATAAGCAATTTGAGAAAGTTAAAGATGTGAGTTATGTCTTAATTTGTCAGCATAATCATTAAGACATAACTTAAAGTTCGAGCAATATTTTTACTATTGAACCCTGCTGTTTTTAAGCAGGTGCAAAGTGATCAGTTTAGCGCTCTACCTTTTTCATAATAACTTCAGTGGTGAACTTATCATTATTGATAACCGGAAATTTCTCATAGGTTTGAAAAATAGGTCTATCTTGATACAGAATCATCGCAACAACCCCATACTCAATATCTTCATCAATACTGTCCGCAGGTAACGTAAACTTAAATGGTACTGGTGCTCTGGCAATATCGAACGTTTTTTGCGAGATAATTAAACCTGGGGTATTCAGACCAATAATCGCAATGTTAATTTTACAGTTTTGAGGTAATACAATTTTCTCAAGATAACCCGCATAGCCATTAATAATAACCGGCTCATCTGGGGTAACGGTTACACACGCAGTCATCATAAATGTCATCAACGCAAACATTGCTGCTTTTACACCGAACTTCATATTTTTATCCTTTCGTCATTCTTAATAAGCCTTCTTGTGTTGCAGATGCAACCAAGCGACCCTGTTGATCAAAAAACTGCCCTTTAACAAAACCGCGGCCACCGCTGGCATTGGTACTTTCTACACTATAAAGCAACCAATCTGAAAAATTAAACGGCCTATGGAACCACATGGCATGATCTATCGTCGCCATTTTAATCCCTGGCGTTAAAAATGACACACCATGAGGCTGAGCCGCAGTCACCAGAAAGTTGAAATCTGACGCATATGCAAGCAAATATTCATGAACACTGTGATCACTTGGAATATGGCCATTCGCTCGCATCCAAATATACCGTTTGGGTTCAGTAGAGTCTGGAGCGATAGGATGTATTGGATTAACCAAGCGCATTTCGATCGGCGAGTCAGCCATGAATTTTTCAAGTATCTTAGCGGGTACTTTATCGCGCATTGTAGAAGCTAATTCTTGCTGATTTAGTAACCCGTCTGGACCATCGACGACTGGCATTTCAGCTTGATGTTCAAAACCTTCTTCAGGAGCTTGAAACGAGCAAGTCATGTAAAAAATAGGGCGGCCTTTTTGAATCGCTTTTACTCGTCTTGCACTGAAACTGCCCCCATCACGCATGTTTTCAACATCGTAGACAATAGGAAGTTTCTCATCACCCGCCCGCAAAAAATAAGAGTGTAATGAATGCACATGCCTATCTTCACTTACCGTTTGCTTTGCAGCACTTAACGCTTGCCCCATCACTTGTCCGCCAAAGACATGACCGAAGCCTAAATCCTGACTTTGCCCACGGAACAGCCCTAGTTCGATTTGCTCTAATGAAAGCAGTGATAATAAATCGTTTAAAACTTGACTCATAATTTCCCTAACGTCTGCACAATCTGACTCAATAAACTTAGATTACCTTAGAACCACACGCCTAGCGCAAATATATTCTCGAATTTACGTACAAATAAACAAAAAAACGATAAAATTCAGCACAATTAGTAACAAGATTTTACTTAATTGCGCGATCACAACCTCGTACTTAATCAAAAAAAGTTGCTATGCTATTAGTCTATCCTAATTTAACTCGATATCTTGAAGCCTTAACAATATGCAATCTTGGATTTTAGCCATTAGACCTCGCACTTTACCTGCTGCCATTGGTCCATTATTAATTGGTAATATTTTAGCCCTACACCTTGAGCAATTCAGTTATACCATTGCTTGCATTTCAATGTTATGTGCCATTTTATTGCAAATTGCCGTCAATTTAGCCAATGATTATTTTGATTTTAAAAATGGCATCGACACAGAAGAACGAGTAGGGCCTGTCAGAGTGACCCAAAGCGGAATGTTATCACCTAACAGTGTACGCAATGCCATGGTTATCTGCTTATTGCTTGCATTATTGGTTGGTTCAGCACTTATTTTTCATGGTGGCTGGCCTATTGCGATATTAGCCGTGGCATCCTTGCTTGGTGCGGTATGTTACAGCGGCGGACCTTACCCTTTAGCATCACATGGTTTAGGTGAAGTGGCAGCATTTGTATTCTTTGGACTTGTTGCCGTCGTTGGTAGTTATTACTTGCAAGCAGGTGACACTAGTACCAGTGCTTGGCTGTTAGGAAGCGCTATTGGCATGTTTAACGCAGCGATTATGCTAGTAAATAATACCCGTGATATTCAAACAGACACCAAGGCAGGTAAAAATACCCTTGCTGTTAAAATTGGACAAGCTCAAGCTAGAGTCTTATATCAAGCATTAGTCTATTTACCTTTTGGTCTTATTATTGGTGGTTTTTTAATGGGTAACCTTGAAGGCCTTCCAGTGCTGCTAGCAGGTTTATCATTAATCTACGCTCGTCAACTCAGCGGAGAGTTCAGTAATACCAGTGGTGAAGCCTTAAACCCAATCTTGGGGCGCACAGCTAAGTTAACAATGATTTTCAGCCTATTGTTCAGCATAGGGTTAATCTTTAGTTTGCCAATGTAACTGACCGCTCGCCCAATAAGTCTTCCTATGAACTTGCTTTAACATTAATACAAGCATGTCATAGGAAGCTTTTTACCTTATTAAACCTATACTTAATCTTGTAATAATTACCCTTTTCTTCCCTCTTCATGCCATTCAAGAATAGCACTATCATCCAGCCTAGAAAGCGGATAATACACAGCTTCATTTGGTTTAAATGCTTGATTAGTAATTGCATTGTAAGCACATATCATCGACCATCTAGGTTTATCTGAGCGATTTTGATTTGATTTATGCAGCAAGTTGCAATGAAAAAACAGAACATCCCCCGTTGCTAACTCAACATTGACTAAAGGATGATACTTCATTGCTTCTTCGACAAAAGTCATGTCTGCGCCTTTTTGATCGCCAGTTTTAGCGTGATCTAACCTTCCTATATGATGTGAGCCTTTTAGTACCTGTAAGCAGCCATTTTCAACTGTTGCAGGGTTGATGGCAATCATGCAGCTAATTGCTTTTGGGTACAGCATAAGGTTATCTTGATGCCAATAACCGAAGTCTTGATGCCATTCCCAAGCGCCTCCAACCAATGGCTCTTTCATCATGATTTTGGTACTCGTATGGTAAGCTTCCTCTTTTAGTATCTTTTCTACTGAATCAACAAGTCGTCGGCCTCTAGAAAACATACTGTATAAGTCATCACCAGTTTGCTGCCAAATGCACACCTTGCTTAAGGCACCTTGACTGTCTTTCTTATTCCATGCTTGTTGGTACAAACCCTCATCATTAAAAGCGACTTGCTGCAATTTCGCCATTTCTTGTTGAGAATAGTATCCCTTTACAATGACATAGCCATCACGATTAAAATCTTTAATCTGTTCAACTGTTAATTCAAGTTTACTCATCTTCCATACTTCCTTTTAATTGCTAATGTTAGTTCCGTCTTTATTCATCTTGCTCGATAATGGCAAAATAAACGCCTAAATAAATCAAGCATTGTTAACAATAATCAATTAAACTTATTAAGATCGCAAGTTTTTATTTACATATAAATATTAAATTTATATAAGTATTGGGTTTATAAATAAATGCCCTGTCGGTTTTCTATGCAAATTTTGACAAAATAGCCTTCCTACATCTCAAAGAAAAAGGCCAGCCGAACAATTGGGCACCATTAATAAAAGGGAAAGGTGATATGCCAGCAAGTGTTAACTCAATCGCAGAACAAAAGTACTCTGTGCCAGCATTGGACAAGGGCTTTGATATTTTGGAATTTTTAGCTGAGCAACAAACCCCTTTACTTCAATCAGAGATAGCCAAAGGTATTGGGCGTAAGCCAAATGACATCTATCGGGTATTGGTTAACCTTGAAGCTCGGGGATATCTTCATCGGGATGAGTCTTCTGGTCGATATCAGCTGTCTTTGAAAATATATAACCTCTCAAGAGGAATATCGCCGATTGATAAAGTGAGGCAAGCAGCGCTGCCGTTAATGGAGGATTTGGCGGTTACCACAGGTCAAGCTTGCCACTTAAGCATGCTTTACCAAAGTCAGGCGATGGTTATTGTACAAGCAAAAAGTCACTCCCCAGTGTCAATCAACATAACTGAAGGAGCAATGTTCTCTACCGTTTCATCAACTGCTGGTAAGGTATTACTGGCAAACAGTAACCCTGATGTCGCCTTGATGATACTAAAACGAGATGCACTTTATTTAACAATGAATCAAAAACAGAAAATGGCTTTATCTGCTCAACTGGAAGAAGTTAAGCAACAAGGTTTTTTGTTTACACATACAAGCCATATTGAAGGTATCGCGGAATATTGCGCATTGATTGGAGAACCAGAAGGACAAGTGATTGCCGCACTCACCTTTTCAGTGTTACCCAATGTGCTAAACCACACAGAGCTAAACCTGCTTCAAAATGCGCTGAAGCAAACAGCGAAACAAATTACCCACCAGTTAATAAGTTAAACGCAATCCGCTTAATACGCCTTTCCTTTATGGGAAAAGGCGTTTTGGCATACGTAAAAACTTAGCACTGTAGACTTTTAAGATTCAACTTCTGCCGTTGCATTGGCCGAGATCTGTTTTCGGTCAAAATCATCATTAAGCAAGATCATGTCGGCTAAAGAAGCTCTTAACTTCACTGATGCAGGTGCTTTAGCTGCCGTTCTTTGACTTAACGATTCCCTTAGCAGTACCACTTCAAGTAATTTTTCTAGTGCATCATTATTGTCAATTTCAAGGGGGGGGAGTTTTTTGGCAGCATTTTTGGAGTATTGTTCATATTCAAACGTGACGCTTTCTATCGCTTCGGCTATTCGTTTCTTTTTATCAGCTTTTGTCGGCATTATATTCCCTCATAACTATGAATTTTTACTTACAAACCTTACTGCTTATAGTTGAACCTATAGCAGTCAAGCCGCAGTTACAAGTTTTGCTTACCCGCTTGATTGGGTAATATCATTATTCTATACACAAAAAAGCACTTCTAAATAGAAGTGCTTTTTAATCAATAGCCAGCTAAAAGCTGATATTCAAAGTCGATATCAGATTTTTGATAATGTGCGTTGCTTAGCACTCCAATCTAGATGATATTTTTCACCTGCTGGTTTATCAGTACGTTCAAATGTATGGGCTCCAAAAAAGTCACGTTGACCTTGGAGTAAATTTGCGGGCAAGGTTTCACTGCGATAGCTATCATAATAAGCCACTGCAGAACTAATGCAGGGTGCAGGGATCCCTTGCATGACAGATGCCGCAACGGTCTTGCGCCAATTCATATGCTTAGCTGATAAACTGTCGCTGAAGGTTTGAGCCATCAGTAAGTTTGGAAGCGCTGCATCATCTTGATAAGCTTTAGTAATTGACTGTAAAAAAGTGGCACGAATGATACAACCCGCACGCCAAATCTTGGCGATTTCAGCAAAATCTAAATCCCAATTTTGCTCTTTAGCCGCCATCGCCATTAATTGAAAACCTTGGGCATAACAACATACCTTGGCGCAATATAAAGCATCTTCCAGGTTAGCGATAAACTCCGCTTTTTCGGCATCGTTCAATGGTATTTTTGCAGGACCAGAAAGCTTACTGCTTAAATTAACCCGCAAGGTTTTTTGCGTACTCACCGCACGTGCATAAACCGCTTCAGCAATTGTTGGCGCAGGGCAGCCAATTTGCAAGCTGCTTACCGCAGTCCATAGACCAGTGCCTTTTTGACCCGCTTTATCTAAGATCATTTCAACCAGAGGTTGACCGGTTAACGGATCATCTTGTTGTAATACCTCTGCGCTTATTTCCATAAGATAGCTATTTAAACTACCTTGGTTCCAAGTATGGAAAATACTACCAACTTCATGAGCAGATAAACCTAAGCCATCATGCAATAATTGATAAGCTTCGCAAATGAGTTGCATGTCAGCATATTCAATACCGTTATGCACCATTTTCACGTAATGGCCAGATCCCGCAGGACCAATGTAAGTCGTGCATGGCTCCCCTTCAATCACTGGATTGCCCGGCTCAAACCGCTCAATAGGCAAGCCAGTTGCAGGATCAACTTTTGCTGCCATTGCTTTCCATACAGGTGCTACGTATTGCCAAGCATCTTTATCACCACTAGGCATTAAAGAAGGTCCAAAACGTGCGCCAACTTCTCCACCTGAAACGGCAGAACTAAAGAATACAAACTTACCTTTAAAGCGAGCTTCACGCTCCACTGTATCAGTCCATAGACTATTACCTGTATCAACAATGATATCGTCTGATTCGATACCTGCTTCAATAAGCGCATTACACACGCCATCAACAGGTCCACCAGCAGGCACAGATAACACAATGACGCGAGGTTTAGCTAAAGAATCAAGCATTTCAGTAAGATTATTACAGCCTAGCATTCGGGGAGCTAAGTTTGCTTTTCTTTCTGCTTGTTCTTGATTTATTGCGGTATTCACTTTGTCGCTGTCGAGGTCGAAAGCCGCGACCTGGTAGCCATTATCAGCAATATTTAACGCGAGATTCTTGCCCATTACACCGAGGCCGATAACACCGATGTCTGAACGAAAGGGTTGGGTAGTCATTATTATTTTCCAAAGGTCACAGAGATTAATCGCGCGTAGCGAATCCATTTGGACGGTGATTATACTGATTTATGTAACTAAATTACAGTCGCAAAATGTGCACACACAATTGCATAATTAGGAAAGCAAACTAATAAACAAGTTTTAGCTAATAAACACAGTGAGTTAGAAAAAATTAAGACGGATTGTAAATAATCGTTACAACATTTAATCCAGCAGTCTGAAAATACAAGATTTTTGGTTAAATAACCAAGCCAGCGACCTTAATAAAACATGATTAATGAGCTCACTTTAGCTTAAAAGTAACTAAAAAAGGTTGTATAAGCTAATCTAAGCAAGCTAACTCATACAACCTTTAACACATTTATGAACGATTTAGTTCAGTCCGTGCATCACATCAATACCTAAGCTTTTCCCTTCGCCATGACAGGTTTGGCAAGACTCATCACCAGGCTGATATATTGCGCCAGAGCTTGCATCTTGTTGGAATACACCGCCGAAGCTTTCTGCATGAGCTGCCCAGCTTGCTTCAGTATTATGGCATGAGGCACACACAGCAACAGTCGGTGAATACTCAGAAACTTGACCCGATGAGGTCGCATCACGAGCTGCCACTATGACAGAGTCTTGCGCAGCAAGCGTATCCATTTGGAGCTGACCTTCATCATGACAAGCACGACAATCGTTCGCAGAAGCCGGATACGTCATTGCTTCACGTTCACTACCGGTATAGCCTTTGGTTGTGCGAGTATTTGCATGCAGTGAATGCACTAACTCTCGATAACCTAGACTATTATTAATAGTTCTAAATGCTTTAATACTTGCATCACCTGGTGTGTGTTTGCGTGTGGCATTCATGTATTTAACCATGTCGTTGGTATGACAGCTTTGACAACTACCATCTGCTAAGGTTGTCGCAACTTGTGGCGAGTGACAAGCACCGCAGGTTGCCCCATTAGCTGGTGTAGATATTTTACTGTGAGCCTCATTCACTCGTTGATGGAACTGTTCATCATGGCAAGCAATACACTTTTGGTTATTCACTAATTCAGTATAAAGCTCAACATTCGTGGTTAATGGTATCGCTGCATCAGCTGGGACCTCAGCAAGCACGATACTTGATTCCGTCTCTAGCGCCTCACATGAAGCTGCTAAACCCGTTAGTTTGTCTCCGCAAACCATAACCTTCGCATATAAGGTACCCGTCGTATTCAGCCCAAGATCGGCAACACCAGCATTGTTAATCGTCACAGTAACAACTGAACTCTCCCTAATTAACGTGATATCTTCTGAGCTTGATACTAGGTCCCACACTTTACGCTGGCCATTGTTTTCAGGCATCACATCTTGTTGCGGATTACCTGATGCCACCAGCCAAAGGTTATCTATAGCGGGATCAGCATCTGGATTCGTGCTTAATTGGTTAAAAGTTAGGGTAGCTGTTAACGTGTCTTGCGCCTCATCTACCACACTGTCAGTTAACGCAAACTGATATTGCTCAATCAAGGAATCTGTCACACTCACAGTAGCATTGTGGAAAATGGCCGAACCTAATGAATTATTACTATCTGGGTGACAACCACTGCAGCTCATCGCCCATGCATCAGGAAACGCATCTCGATCGTGAAATAAGCCTACCGCAGTCCCATTCCAGGTGTCAGGTGCATATTTCTCATGACAGCTTAAACAGGTTTCTTGACCAGGGAATTGGTAAAAGTCAGCTTGAGGCGCACCATCTTCAATATGACATTGCTGACATTGATGCATATCACCAGGATAAGTCAGATCGCTATAATCATGGACAGATCCTTTATAACCAATGACCAAATAATCACTTTTATGGATTCTATGTACTAAGCTGGCCATGCCAATGCTCACGCCTGTTTCAGGATCGCCAGAATAACTGGTATGACACATCACACAGCCTTCATAATCAAAGCGTTTATTGCCATGCATTAATAAGCTATTGTCAGCACTGAAGTCATTTGTATGGCATCGATAACAACTCTGCTCCGCTGTCAGTAACACCCGAGTATCTTCTGCTGGAGCGTTTACGCCAGTGGTCGGGTCAAAGTCAAATGTGGTGTTCACCAACATCGTACTGATGTCTGCATCGGAAAAAGGCATTAACTCTAAATACACCCGATGAATATTTTCTACATTGTATTCAGTATTAATTCCATCAATATTTGAATAGCTATCTAAAGGCTGTGAAAACGTATAGCGATATAAACCGTTTCCAATAGCTTCAATACAAGCTTCTTTACAATCCGACTCAATACTTGCTTGCCATTGAGTCCCTTTGTGCTTGTCCCAGCCCTCTTCTAAATCATTGTCCGCTACATCTCCAGGCTCAACCACGTTATTGATATAACTCGTCCATTGTGGTGATAAATCAGTTTCAGCAGTTGTCACGACAGTAGCGCTATCAGCTTCATTCAATGGGCGCACGCGCCTTTGTTGAACTCCTAGCTTAGCAATGCCTGCCCCTAAAGTTGAAATGGACGCCACATCGGCTAAACCACTTACAGCTACACCGTTGGCATTACTAAGATAAAACTCAAAAGAGACCTGCAACGACTCATCAATCGTGACCTTTTCAATTTCAGCTTGTAATGATTTTGCCGATGAAATTGCAATGTTAATGTCACCAGATTCTCCATCATCGCCATTTTTTCCGTCATCACCGGAACATGCTGTAAGTGCAACCATTGGAACTAAAACAAGCGGTGTTATCCACTTCTTATATTTCCTAATTAACAATTTGCTCATCATTATTATTCCTTTTATTAATTCACGGCATTTTTAATTTTTAGTAATAATTATTTATTTATAAAAATCTTATTGTGATAAAAATCATGAATCCACTCAAAATATTAAAACAACAACTAACAAAACAGTACATTCCACAAAGTAAAATACTCAGTTCAAAAGTAACAATTCCAAAAAATGGAATCGAATATAATTTTTAATAATTAAATAGAAAAGCAACTTTTAATAAATAGAATACACAGCAAAAAAATGTGACTTAAGATATATATTAAGACTAATTAGAAAAACAAGAAAACAAACGTGATCATAATCAACTTGTTTTTAAATTAATTAAATAATACTCGAATCATAAATATAAACATAAAAGCAATATTTATAATTAAGAGGAAACAAATATGATTACAAGGAGAGCACTACTTGCTAATGGCGCTAAGGTCGCTGTCGGAACCGTTTATGGTGGAACATTAGTCGGTTTTTTAACTGGGTGTGGTAGCAGTGATGACGCAGAAACCCCAATAGTTGAAGTCATACCCGGTGGACTCATGGTCGTCAACCCTATCTTATGTGTAGGTTGCCGACGCTGCGAAATAGCCTGTAGCTGGAGCCACGGAAAATCAGCTGTTAGCCCAAGTACCTCAAGAATTAAAGTTGCCAAAAACCTCAATTTTGGCCCCCATGGCGTGCAGCCAAACTATCAAGACCAGCGTGGTGAACAAGGAGATAGCACCATTGTGCCATCAACCTGTCGTCAATGTGATGTTTGCATGACCGTTTGCCCTCAAGAAGCGATTACCGTTAACGAAGAAACGGGAGCCAGAGTGGTCAACGATAACTTATGTGTCGGTTGTGGCTATTGCGCTGACAAATGCCCGCAGCAAGTTATCACCATAGATAAAACCACTCGAAAATCTCTCAAATGCGATCTCTGTGAAGGCAGCCCTAATTGTGCCCAAGTTTGCCCAACTGGTGCAATTAAGTTTTATACCTGGGAAGACGCTGTTGCCGAAGTTGAACTTCATGAAAAGTATTTAGAATTAGTTTAAAAACTAAAAAGGAATAATTATGACTACTACATATGGTGGCTGGGCCGGTTATATTTTAAGAGTTAATTTAACAACAAAAGTTATTACTAAAGAAACAACAGAAACCTATCACGATTATATTGGTGGAATGGGAATCGGTTATAAAGTTTTATGGGATGACCATGTCGATGGAATTAAAGCAACTGATGCAGAAAACCAATTAGTTATTTCAGCGGGACCATTAAGTGGCTCAGGTGCAATTTGTTCGGCTAGAACAACGATTACTTCTCGTAACCCTGTTATTCGAAATCACTTAATCACTGATGGCCACTTTGGCGGTCACTTTTCACCAGAGCTTAAATTTGCTGGTTACGATGCAATTATTATTGAAGGTAAATCAGAAACCCCTGTATGGCTAAAAATTGTTGATGACACTGTCACCCTCGAACCCGCAGACTCTTTATGGGGTGTAGGCATATTCGATACCTTTGCCAGCATCAGTAAGTTAATGGGACAACAAGCTCAGGTTGCAGCAATTGGCCCTAGTGGTGAACACCTTGTAGCTCAATCAACTATTCAAACTCAAGGTGGCCACTCAGCGGGCGGTCATGGGGCTGTACTAGGCTCTAAAAAACTAAAGGCCATTGGTATTATTGGCACTGGTACAGTCGATATCGCAGAATCGACAACCAATGAGCAATTACGTGCATTAGATGACCATATTCTTGGGATCATTGGTGCTAACAATCAAGGAGTTGTTCCTAATCAGCCGCAATCTTGGGCAGAGTATAGCTCTACAGGCAGTCGTTGGCGCGGCGGTCCAGGCGTCACATGGGGAGCAGCAGACAATCCTGTAGATGTGGGTGAAACACCATGGGATGACCGCCAAAAAGTGGGCATGCGCACCTCAATGGCCGAAATGTATTTTGGCCGTGATGAAGCCAATAAAATCTTTAAACGTCCAGGAGGCTGCCACTCCTGCCCTATTCGCTGTTTTTGTGAAGTTAAAAACCCAAAAATGAAAAGCGAATACAATCTGCCAACTGAAAACATTACCAATGTATGTTTAGGTTTTCTCGATCCTTGGTACGCCATGGGAAAACCAAGCAATGGTGAAAAACGAACCGACATTCAAACCGTTGGTGCCTATTATATGGATGATAATGGTATTTGGAGTGCTTACGGCCAACTGTCCCATTTAATGCGAGAGTTTACCGCCCGCGGCTTTTGGGAAATCATTCTACCAGCTGAAGAATATGCTGCGATTAATTGGGCACAATACGCTGATCTCGATGCGCATTTTATGCAAGATTTCTATACCCGTATTGCCTACAGTGAAGATTATCCTGGCTCAAATATTCTAGGGCGCTGCCTAGGCCGTGGCTTACATGAATTCATTAATGAAGATGGTGAACTGTACAACGTTGAAGATATTCTTAATGAGGTAGAATCTCCTCGTATGGCGGAATTGACCTTCGAGTTAGAATCTGATGCAAATTATGATTTAGTCGGTAAAACCTACAGTGTATTTCTCGATAAAAACATGAAAGTGTTTAACCGTTCTATGGTGGGTGGCGTTCACCACGCCAGTGAATCAGCAGGTCAAGTAGGAGCGCTGCTAAACACAGTATTTAACCGTGATCCGCAATGTCACTCGCACATCAACTTAATTAACTGTGGCCTTCCCCACGCCAAGATCGCCGAAGTAGCCGCGTCACTATGGGGCGAAGGCGCATTTGATCCTGTTCAACATTACACAGCAATGAACACCTCCAAAGCAAAATTTGCTAAATGGTGTTTAGTGAAAAATGTATTACATGATTCATTAACCCTATGTAACTGGATGTTCCCACTCGTTGTCTCACCAGATGCGAATCGAGACTATATCGGTGACAGCTCAATCGAAGCACAAATGTTCAGCCTTGTCACAGGCATTGAAACATCAGAAGCCGAACTGGACGCCATGGCAGAAAGTGTCTTGCAATTGCACCGCGCACTTACCGTGTTGCAAATGAATGAAATTGATCAGCGAAATAAACATGATGTCTTGTCTGAATGGGTTTATGACTTAGATCATGACAAGAATTTCGGCGACGAAGGCACGATTAAAATGGATCGAGACGATATCCAAATAGGCTTAGACATGTTTTACGCTGAAATGGGCTGGGATAAGGATACTGGCGTACCGACTCGTGCAACATTAGAAAAATTCAAACTGGGTTACGTCGCTGACAAGCTAGAAAGCTTGGCATTGTTACCAGCATAGGTAAATAAAATATGATTGAACTGGTTGATTATATTCGCTTGCTAAGTAAGGACGGTCGTCTGGTGACGGCCGAGCAAGTTATTGCTGTCGCAGGCCTTGATGTAGAAATAGAAGATGTTGAACTCGCTCATCAGCAATTGATTGAAGATAGCCAATATCACGATATCGCCATTATAGCGGGAGAAAAAGAGCACTATTTTTATTCTAAAAGGTTCATTGTAAGAAGTTACGCCATCCAATGGATTGGGGTAAAAGATGATAAGTTAATTGAAACAATGGCGGAGTATATTCGCCGTTATTCAGCAATGGGCGAACTCGTTGCAGCGGTTAACTTTAGCTATCCCCCTTATAAACTTGAACTCAGTGAATTAACGACATTAATTGATAAATTTAGCCAAACAGAGGGGTGTGAAGACATTCATTTTCAAGCCGATGCCAAGAATCATGAAACCCAAACTCATGGTTATTACTTCTCCATAAAAACCATGACCAACACTTATGCCAAAGTGTTGGCTGACCATGATCCGTTTGAGTGGTCTGCATAGGTAAACGTTATTGCCTTATATGCCGTTTATAAGGCAATAACACCCCAATAAAATTAAAATAGGCTAAATTTCTTATTTATATTTAGCCAGTTTGGCTATGTACAGAATAAACTTTTGACTGATTTTCGCTAATCTTATTCGTTAGTTAACACTTCAAGAATAAAAACGTCGCTTTATCGTGACTAAGGTAAAACTTATCTAGTTTTTAACTCCTAAATTACCTCCTAGTTGGTACATTACTCATACATGATTCCAACTAAGTGTGATATATGAAGCCAACAACTACACAAGAAAGTCTTCTGCATCTTGATTACATGACTTTGCTGGTATTTCTTCGACTTTACGAGTTTCAAAGCGGTAAACTCACAGCTGAGTCATTTAACGTTCCCCAATCAAAAATTAGTCGTTGCCTGTCTAGGTTACGAGAAGCTTTTGATGATCCCTTGTTTATCAAAAAAGTGTCAGGCTTAGAAATAACCGATAAGTCTCAGCGCCTTTACCCTATCCTTAAACGTATTGAGATCAACCATATCGATCTTGCGCAAGAAATAGATAAAAGCATCGAAACACTTAACAGTGAAATTGTCATTCATGCGCCTTCTGGTTTTACAAATGGCGTGCTAAGGAAACTGTATAACTGCCAATGTAATAACGCGTGTATGAAGCCCTGCGTTAAATCTGCAGTATTGCAAGACAACGGCGCAAATGACGAAGAAATGTTACTGAATAGTCATTGCGACATCGTCATTACCTGCAATCCGTCCATTCATGTTGGCATACAAAGTCAGAAAATTTGTGAAGTTACCGACACCTTTGTAGTCGCAAGAGAAAACCACCCAATTTGGGATGAGATGTATAAGCCAATTTTAGATCGTGTGCTTAATTACCCTGTAATTTTGACTGAAGTGCTGCATTTTAATAGCGAACTTGAAGCGACACCGTTAAAACAGTTTGCCGATTCTCGTCAAAGAGAATTACTCGTTGCCGCTAAAACAAACAACCTCAATGAAATTTCTGACTTCTTAGTCGGCACTGATGCTATTACTTTAGTGGTATCTCAAGGTGCTGTAGATTATTTAACCCATGATGACACCATCAGAGCGCAAATTGTCCCACGAAAAGAACGTGAAGAATTAATGCGTAATAAGCCCAATATGACGCTCTACATGCAAACCAGAAAGTCTGAACGTAAGCTATCTGAATGTGTAAAAAACAAAATTGCCGAGCTAATCACCACAGGAGCAAATGGCTGCATTAAAGCTTGTCAATTTGAGCGCTAAAATGATTGCCAGATTGTTAGTTAACCTAATACAAATAAACAAAATACCAGAAAGACTAATCAGCTAAATACTGAAACCTTACTCTATACACCAGCCACAATGGCTGGTGTTACCGTGCTTTGCCATCACTTCCCTTTCAATCACAAAACACGCAAAAGCCATCGCAAGGCCCATTTCTAAATACGCCTGACAACTCGAGATACTGGTTCCGTAAGATTTCAGCAGTAATCTCTACCGGCCCATGGTTTAAATAGCATCGTTATTATTCACTCAGATTTGACACTTGTTTGGAATGTCCGCAAGATAATTTGAGCTTTTGCTCTTTTCTCATCCAATCGGTTGAAAACAGCAAGAAATTTATCGATAAAAATAACACAGAAACAACGTTAAGTTTTCTTGTTCGTGTTTAATCAGAATGGAATCAAGATGCATAGACAAAATATCATTATCACAGGGGCAAGCTCAGGTTTAGGTCAAGGTATGGCCATAGAGTTTGCTAAAAAAGGCTGCAATCTAGGACTTTGTGCTCGTAGAACCGAACGATTAGATGCATTAAAAAGTCAAATCAAGTCGATTAATCCAAACGTCAACGTCTGGTTATTACCGCTAGATGTCAATGACCATCAACAGGTGTTTGACGTTTTTGAGCAATTTACTCAGTTAATGGGGAAAGTTGATCGCATCATAGTGAATGCAGGTATGGGAAAAGGTGGCTCAATAGGCACAGGATTATTTGAAGCCAATAAACAAACTGCACAAACTAATTTCATCGCTGCTTTAGCTCAGTGTGAAGCTGCAATGAGTATATTCCGTAAACAAAACGCGGGCCACTTAGTCACAGTTTCCTCAATTAGTGCACTGCGAGGTTTTAGACGAGCAATGACCGTTTATGCAGCAACTAAAGCAGGATTAAGCTCGCTTTCCGAAGGCATACGGTTAGATGTAATGAATACACCGATTAAGGTTACTTGCGTACACCCTGGTTACATTAAAACAGAAATTAACGATCACGCCGATGGGGCATTATTTATGGTCGATGCTGAAACAGGCTGCAAAGCTATGGTCAAAGCAATCAATAAGGAACCTGCAAATTGTTATGTGCCAAGTTACCCTTGGGCGATGATTCAATTAATCCTCCGTATATTACCTGATAAGTTTTTACGTAAAATGAGCTAGAAAATCGCTTACTTTTCAGCTTGTCGTCATATGTTGTTTACACTAAACCGCAAACACAAAAGAGCAATAAAACAACATATTGCAGATATATCAAACTAAAAGCGCACAAAACTGTTCATTAAATAATTTGATACCAGTTCATAAAAATTAAGTCAGAAACATAAAAAAGAGAAGCGTAAAGCTTCTCTTTTTTTATGTTCAAAATACTGAAATAGGAT
Source organism: Shewanella sp. 10N.286.52.A9 (assembly GCF_041468985.1). Classification (NCBI taxonomy): domain Bacteria; kingdom Pseudomonadati; phylum Pseudomonadota; class Gammaproteobacteria; order Alteromonadales; family Shewanellaceae; genus Shewanella; species Shewanella sp. 10N.286.52.A9. Next base: position 18,619 of record NZ_JBFRJQ010000040.1, read on the forward strand.
TACTTTAGCTCAGTAATATTAATCGAGCCTTTGCCATAGGTAGGATGGCCTTTTTGTTGTTCTTCAGGTAATTGATTTATGCAGTAATTAATATAAAAAATATTAAAAATTACCGTGAAGAACTTATTCATTTTGTAATCAATATCGAAGTTAACGTGAGCATAATCTTGAATCGCCGCTCTGGCACGAAAAGACCAAAAAACATAAAGACCAAATGCAATCAGCAGCATCATATTTCCGACAAATCCGAATAATCCCATATCACTGTGAGTTAGCACACCGCCAAGGCCAAAACACACAGCAATAGTTATCACAAAGCTATCGTCAGCAGTGCGAATTGAGGTGATATCATCCATTTTAGGGTATTTCGCAAACAACCAAAGAATGGGATAAATACCGCCAGTGAATACCGTCAACCAAAACAAACGACTTGTTTTAGTGTTAATTTTTTCAGGCAATTCTTTAATATTGGAAATCATGAATGCTAAAACCTTTTTAATCGAATAAGCTGCTAACAAAAACGGATTGTATTAGCTTATTATAAAACTAAATTGCAGTCGTTATTATCATGCAAAGTAAAATTAAATAATAAAATCAGTGTTTAGCTCTCATTTTAGACTAATAATGTCGCTTCGCCAGTCATGCCATATTGAGTCACTTTTTAGCGACAAACCCGCAGCATTACACGAGATTTCAGGCAATTATTCATCAAGGCGCAAAACTCATCAAAAAAAGCTGAGCGTAGATTAAGCTCAGCTTGCTCCCAAACGCATATTCTTGTCACAGCTATACCGCAGTGTAACTTAAGAGGCTGTGAGCTCCTTTGCCAACGCATCGGCATATCCCATCTTAGTTAACGCTGAGCGCACAATATCTAAAGTCATGGGATCTTCGATTGTGGCAGGCACAGTAAAGGCACTATTGTCGGCAATTTTACGCATCGTCGCCCGTAATATTTTACCTGAACGGGTTTTAGGCAGCTTTTGCACCGCACTCACCAATCTAAAGGAGGCAACAGGACCTATTTCATGGCGAACTAAGGCTAATAACTCCTTATATAATTGCTCATCAGAAATATCGACACCATTTTTTAATACCACTAACCCTAGAGGCACTTGGCCTTTAAGTTTATCTTGCACACCAATCACCGCCGCCTCAGCCACAGCATCATGTTGACATAATACTTCTTCAAATCGACCTGTCGATAAACGGTGCCCAGCAACATTTATGATGTCATCAATACGACTCATAATATAAAGATACCCGTCTTCATCGATGTAACCAGCATCACCCGTTAAGTAATAACCGTCATACATGGATAAATAACTGTCGACGTACCGCCTGTCGTTATTCCAAAGCGTGGTGAGATTTCCTGGCGGCAATGGCAATTTAATCACGACATTACCACTTTCATTGGCAGGCACTTGCTCACCCATAGCATCAAGTACTTCAACTTGGTAACCCGGTACTGGCCTTGCTGGCGATCCTGCTTTAACTTCAATAGGATCGGCTCCCATTAAATTGGCAGCAACTGGCCAACCAGTTTCAGTTTGCCACCAATGATCAATCACTGGCTTGTTCAACTTTTCTTGCGCCCAGTAAAGCGTATCAGGATCGCAACGCTCACCCGCTAAAAAGACTTGCCCAAGACAAGACAAATCAACGCCGTCTAATCCATCACCATTAGGGTCTTCTCGTTTAATTGCACGAATGGCCGTAGGAGCGGTAAAAAAACTTTTAACGTTATATTGTGAAATAATTCGCCAAAAAGCCCCAGCATCAGGCGTGCCAACGGGTTTGCCCTCATACATTAAGGTTGTCGCTCCCGCCATTAACGGTCCATAGACAATGTATGAGTGGCCTACAACCCACCCCACATCTGATGCAGCCCAAAATACATCGCCCGCATCAATATTATAAATATGCTTCATTGACCACATCATGGCGACTGCGTGGCCACCGTTATCTCTTACAACTCCTTTTGGTTGCCCTGTGGTACCTGAGGTATATAACACATATAAAGGGTGAGTTGACTCAAGGGGAACACAATCAATTAATGGTGCATCTGCTACTGCTTGCTGCCAATCAACATCGCGCTCACTCAGTAATTCTGCTTGATATTGTGGCCTATTTAAAATGACACAATGATTAACTTGGTGAGTCGCTTGCTCTAACGCTTCATCCAGTAGCGGTTTGTATTTAACAACACCAGATGGCTCGATACCGCATGATGCTGATAACACTAGCTTAGGCTTAGCATCGTTAATTCTGGTCGCAAGTTCATTAGCAGCAAAGCCACCAAAAACGACAGAATGGATTGCACCGATACGAGCACAAGCCAACATTGCATAGGCGGTTTCTGGCACCATGGGCATGTAAATGACGACCCTATCGCCTTTTTCAATACCAATGGATTGCATGTAACCTGCTAATCGACTGACTTGAGATAACAATTCTTGATACGTAATGCTATAGTGATTTTGAGTCACAGGGCTCACATACTCGATGGCAATACGATCGCCATGACCCGCTTCAACATGCCTGTCGACAGCATTAAAACAAGAGTTCATTTTGCCACCAGCAAACCACTGATAAAAAGGGGCATTCGACTCGTCCAACACAGTGTTAAAGGGGGTAAACCAAGTCACTGCTTGTGATGCTTGTTGCCAAAACGTCTGCTTATCTTGTATAGATTGCTGATGCATCTTCATCCCTAATCCAGCCATATGCTATTCCTCTATCAGTTTTTTATTCGCAATTGATATTTTTATTTCTGATCATAATTTTTTCATTATGGCGTGGTTAAAAAATAAACCCTATTAGACCAAGGGATATAGAAATAGCGATAAATCCCGCTGCAATTTTCTTAGAAATAATTAACTAACTAGCTGAAATTAAAACAGTCGTATAAATTTTCATGATAAACAGCAGCAAAAATTTGCTACACTTCGCCCAATTAAACACAAGCCTTTTCACCTCACCGAAACTGAGATTTTCTCAGTATTGGCAAGCTCAATTTACAACTTCATCAAGCGAAAACCCGTCACAAACCGGCGACAAACTTTACCTTTACGTAAACTTCATATATCTTGCATCAAAAGACGTATTTTTGGTGAGATGATGAGCGCGAACATAAACCCACAATCAACCTATTCAATTAGTGATTTATCAAAAGAATTTGATATCACGACTCGGAGTATTCGTTTTTACGAAGACCAAGGGCTTATTAAACCTAAACGCCGTGGGCAAACCCGTATTTACAGCTTAAAAGACAGAGTTCGTCTAAAACTGATTTTGCGTGGTAAACGATTAGGCTTTTCGTTAGCTGAAACCCGTCGGTTATTCGAACTGTATGATGCGGATAAAAGCAGTACGTCACAATTACATACCATGCTCGACTTAGTAGAAGAAAAGAAAGCTTCGCTGCAGCAGCAAATGGATGACATCAAAGTCGTACTCATGGAGCTAAATTCTGCAGAGCAGCAATGCCGAGCGGCGCTAGAACAAGATTAAATAATTGGGGGGAGCCCCCCTCAAAGCATCACAATTAACAACTAAGCTCAAAACGTCGCACTCATCGACTCGATATAACGTTAAACCAAGCAATTAGTCACTAAGAACTGATGCTTAACCAATACAAAGCTCAACATAAAAATTATAAGCCTAAGAAACAACATAGTTTCACGGTAAAAGTACCTAATATTCAACAGGACACAAGACAATGACATCACTCTACACAAGCCTTAATTTCGGCCTGGGCGAAGACGTGGATATGCTTCGCGACGCCATCAATGATTTCGCAACAAATGAAATCGCACCGATTGCTGCGCAGGTCGATCAAGACAATACATTCCCTAACCATATGTGGCCAGTATTAGGCGAAATGGGACTACTAGGCGTGACCGTACCTGAAGAGTTCGGCGGCGCTAATATGGGCTACCTTGCTCATGTTGTAGCCATGGAAGAAATCTCCCGCGCATCAGCTTCAATTGGCCTTAGTTATGGCGCACACTCAAACCTTTGCGTTAACCAAATTAACCGTAACGGTAATGCTGCTCAAAAAGCCAAGTACCTGCCTAAGCTGGTTAGTGGTGAGCACATTGGTGCCTTAGCCATGAGCGAACCTAATGCGGGTTCCGATGTGGTATCGATGAAACTTCATGCTCGTAAAGAAGGCGACCGCTACATTCTAAATGGCAACAAAATGTGGATCACTAACGGTCCTGATGCCGACACTTTAGTGATTTACGCTAAAACCGATATCGATAAAGGCCCTCACGGCATTACCGCTTTTATCGTTGAAAAAACCTTTAAAGGTTTCAGCACCGCTCAAAAGCTAGACAAACTCGGAATGCGTGGTTCAAACACCTGTGAGCTTGTTTTTGAAGATTGTGAAGTCCCAGAAGAAAACATTCTAGGCGGCCTAAACAATGGCGTAAAAGTATTAATGAGCGGCTTAGATTATGAACGTGTCGTATTATCAGGTGGCCCATTAGGCATTATGAATGCGTGCATGGACATCGTTGTGCCCTACATTCACGAGCGTGAACAGTTTGGTAAATCAATCGGTGAATTTCAGCTTATCCAAGGCAAAATCGCTGATATGTACACCGGTATGAATGCTGCAAAATCATACGTTTATAATGTGGCGAAATCATGTGATCGCGGTGAAACTACTCGTAAAGATGCCGCTGGCGCTATCTTATACAGTGCAGAGTTGGCCACGAAAATGGCGTTAGATGCGATTCAATTACTCGGCGGCAATGGCTATATTAATGAATATGCCACAGGACGATTATTACGAGATGCCAAGCTATACGAAATCGGTGCTGGCACATCAGAAATTCGCCGCATGCTAATTGGCCGTGAACTGTTTAACGAAACAAAATAGTCAAGATAGCAACACGCTATCGTAAGCACATAACCTAAGCCGTTCAAACGGCGGGCATCCGTAACTAATCGGTAAATCGAAAGTGTTTTGCGTAGCGTGGTTGAGAGTTTCCCCCATTGTCTCAGCCATGCTAACGCCTCACTTGATTCAATAAGGATATGCATTGTGACGCAACTGAGCAGCCGTATTAACTCCCGTAGCGATGAATTTAAAGCCAAACATAATGACATGGCTGCCATCGTAGACGACCTAAAACTCAAACTCGCTAAGATTGAACAAGGTGGCGGCCCCGCTGCACTTGAACGTCATCTTTCGAGAGGTAAATTGCTCCCTCGCCAACGTGTCGAAAAGCTACTCGATCCAGGTTCACCTTTTCTGGAAATTTCTCAATTTGCAGCATACGAGGTGTATGATGAAGCCGTACCAGCGGCTGGGGTCATTGCCGGTATTGGTCGTGTTAGCGGCGTTGAATGTATGATTATTGCTAATGATGCAACAGTCAAAGGTGGTACCTACTACCCCATCACAGTGAAGAAGCATTTACGCGCTCAAGATATTGCAAGTCGCTGTCATCTTCCTTGTATCTATCTGGTTGATTCTGGAGGGGCAAACTTACCGCGCCAAGATGAAGTCTTCCCTGACCGAGATCATTTTGGCCGTATTTTCTACAATCAAGCGCAAATGTCAGCGAAAGGGATCCCGCAAGTGGCAGTGGTTATGGGGCTATGTACCGCAGGCGGCGCATACGTTCCAGCAATGGCTGATGAATCAATTATCGTCAAAGATCAAGGTACCATCTTCTTAGCTGGGCCACCATTAGTTAAAGCAGCTACAGGTGAAGAAGTCACAGCAGAAGAGCTTGGCGGCGCTGAAGTGCACACCAAAATTTCTGGTGTGGCAGATCATTTAGCGCAAAATGACGATCACGCATTAGAGCTTGCTCGTAAATCCATTGCGCGCCTTAATCATCAAAAAGACATTGCTGCGCAGCTAAGTCCTGTGAAACCACCTAAATTTGATATCAACGAGCTTTACGGCATTGTAGGCACCGACCTTAAAAAGCCATTTGATGTAAAAGAAGTGATTGCTCGTGTCGTTGATGACTCTGACTTTGATGAGTTCAAAGCGAATTACGGTAACACCTTAGTGTGTGGTTTTGCCCGTATTCACGGCTACCCTGTCGGTATTGTCGCCAATAATGGCATTTTATTTTCAGAGTCAGCACAAAAAGGCGCTCACTTTATTGAGCTATGTTGTCAGCGTAAAATCCCATTATTGTTCCTGCAAAACATCACTGGCTTCATGGTCGGTAAAAAATATGAACATGAAGGCATCGCTAAGCACGGCGCTAAAATGGTGACAGCTGTTTCTTGTGCCAATGTGCCAAAATTTACCGTGATTATTGGCGGCAGTTATGGTGCAGGTAACTACGGCATGTGTGGCCGTGCATTCGAGCCAACGATGATGTGGATGTGGCCAAATGCCCGAATTTCCGTCATGGGCGGCGAGCAAGCTGCAGGCGTTTTAGCTACCGTTCGTCGTGACGGTTTAGCTCGTAAGGGACAAGAATGGTCAGATGAAGACGAACAAGCCTTTAGAAAGCCCATTGTTGAGCAATACGACAAAGAAGGACATCCATATCATGCGAGTGCACGATTATGGGATGACGGCATTATCGACCCAGCGCAAACACGCGATGTGGTAGGTCTTGCTTTATCGGCGGCACTAAATGCGCCTATTGAAGATACCAAATTTGGTGTATTCCGCATGTAATTGCGGTTTAACAATAGGAGTACATGATGACTGATACAGTGACACTACCGCTTTCTTTTCAACATATCGAATGTCAGCTTAACCAAGGTATTGGTGAGTTAATACTTAATCGTGTTGAAAAGCATAACGCCTTTGATGAAGTGATGATTAATGAAATGATCACCGCCATTGAGTTTTTTGCCAATAACGAAACTTGCCATCAATTAATTCTACGAGCCAACGGGAAAAACTTCAGTGCAGGCGCAGACCTTAATTGGATGCGCAAACAAGCTCAAATGGACTTCAAGCAAAATCTCGATGACGCCCATGAGCTAGCTAAATTAATGCATGTTTTAGACAAATTTCCCAAACCGACCATTGCCTTAGTCAATGGCGCAGCATTTGGCGGTGCACTTGGCCTTATATGCTGCTGTGATATCGCCATCGCCAATGAGCGTGCAAGCTTTTGTTTAAGCGAAGTCAAGCTCGGCCTTATCCCTGCGGTGATTAGCCCTTATGTCGTCAGAGCAATGGGGGACCGCCAAGCAAGACGTTACATGCTCACAGCTGAACGTTTTAGTGCTGACGTTGCGTTAACTCATCAAGTTATTCACGCAATTAATGATGATTTAGATGCCGCTGCACAACCCTTTATCGATGCTTTTAACGCGAATAGCCCACAAGGCATGGCATGGGTTAAAACCTTAGTATCTCACCTCGAAGATGGTGTTATTAACGACGACACTCTTGCCTACACCAGTGAGCAAATCGCCCGTATTCGGGTCTCTGATGAAGGTCAAGAAGGTCTTAACGCCTTCTTTGAAAAACGCCCTGCTGCTTGGATTACTGCCAGCAAAAATAATAACGATAAAAGCCCCCAAGCAAGCACCAAGAATGCTGCACAAGGAGTTCAGTAATGTTTACCAAATTATTAATTGCTAATCGCGGTGAAATTGCGTGTCGCATTATTAACACCGCCAGAGATATGGGCATACGCACAGTCGCTTTATACTCTGACGCTGATGCCAATGCCCGTCACGTTGCCATGGCTGATGAGTCATTTCACATCGGTGGCAGTGCCCCTGCTGACTCATATCTAAAAGCTGATTTAATTATTGATATTGCTAAAAAATCAGGCGCTGAAGCCATTCATCCTGGTTATGGCTTTTTATCAGAAAATGCAGAATTTGCTCGCAACTGTGAACAAAATGGCATTGCATTTGTCGGTCCAGGTAGCGATGCAATTGATGCCATGGGCAGCAAAAGTGCCGCTAAAATCATTATGGGGGCAGCCAATGTACCATTAGTGCCTGGTTATCATGGCGATGACCAAAGCGATGCGACATTACTTGATGAAGCAAAAAATGTTGGCTACCCAATGCTCATTAAAGCCGCTTATGGCGGTGGTGGTAAAGGGATGCGCATTGTTGAAAGCCAGGCCGACGTGCTTGAAGCCATTAACTCAGCACGTCGTGAAGCTGCATCATCATTTGGCAATGACAAACTATTGATGGAGCGCTACCTTCGCCAACCTCGTCACGTTGAAGTGCAAGTCTTTGCTGACACTTTTGGCAACACAATTTACTTATCCGACCGTGACTGTTCAATTCAGCGTCGCCATCAAAAAGTGGTCGAAGAAGCACCAGCACCAGGTCTAAGTGATAGTTTGCGTAAACAAATGGGTGAAGCGGCAGTCGCAGCAGCAAAAGCTATTGATTATGTTGGCGCTGGTACGGTTGAGTTCTTACTTGATACCGATGACAGCTTTTACTTCATGGAAATGAACACCCGCCTGCAAGTTGAGCATCCAGTGACAGAAATGGTCACAGGGCAAGATTTAGTCAAATGGCAATTGATGGTAGCAAGTGGCAGCGAATTACCTTTGTCTCAAGATGAGGTGCGGGTTCACGGCCATGCTTTTGAAGTGCGTATTTACGCCGAAGATCCCCGCAATGAGTTTTTACCAGCTGCCGGTAAATTAAACTTCCTACGTGAGCCTGATCAAAACCGTCATGTACGCATTGATTCGGGTATCCGTGAAAACGATACCATCAGTAACTTTTACGATCCGATGATTTCAAAGCTGATTGTATGGGACGAATCTCGCCCTCGCGCATTGCAGCGTTTAACCCACGCATTAAGCTCGTACCAAATCAGCGGTTTGAAACATAATATCGAATTTTTAGCCAATATTGCCGAACATAAAGCCTTTGCAGAAGCCGACTTTTGCACCGACTTTATTGAGCGTTACTCAAATAGCTTAATTGGCGATGTCACCGATGAAACTGAAAATGCACTGGCATTAGCCGGTCTTTACCAGGTATTGGCCCGTCAACACGCTGCAAAAATCAATGCCACCAATAGCGATGATCCTTACTCGCCTTGGGGTCAAGTCAGCGGCTTTAGGCTCAACAGTGCCAGTGTGCATCATGTTGCATTGCTGCATGTCACAGGCGCAGATGGTGAACACGAACTGCAAAACCTAGTGATAACTGATTTAGGAGACTCGCTGCACCTTGGTTTAAATGGTCAAGCCCTTAAACTGGCCGGCAGCATCAAAGATGAAGTCTTACTGGCTGAAATTAACGGCCATAAAAGTAAAGTACCAGTTAGCCATGAAGGCGATGAGTTCACGCTATTTTTACCTTCTGGTAGTTATCACTTTAAAGCGGTTCTCGCCCAAGAAGCCGAAGAAACAGTTGATAGCGCAGAAAAACTAAAAGCCCCGATGAATGGCACTGTGGTAACACACTTGGTTGAGGTCGGTGAAACCGTCGTTGAAGGACAAGGGCTGCTAGTCATGGAAGCCATGAAAATGGAATACACCATCGAAGCCCCTTTTGATGGTGTCGTGAGTGAATTTTATTTTCAAAGCGGCGAGCTCGTCACCGACGGTGTTCAGCTTTTAAATGTCGAACCAACGGCTGACGCCGAACAAGCATAAGGCGTAAATAATGTTGCCGCATAAAGTCAGTATTTTTGAAGTTGGAGCCCGTGACGGATTACAAAATGAGCTTCCCGTCAGCACGCAAGACAAGTTAAATCTCATCGACCAGTTAGCTGATGCAGGTGTAACGCGAATTGAAGCGGGTAGCTTTGTTTCCCCTAAATGGGTGCCACAAATGGCCGACTCGGGTGATATTTTTAAGCAATTAACCCGCAAGCCAGATGTTGTTTACTCCGCTTTAACCCCTAACTTAAAGGGGCTGGAACTTGCGCTTGACGCTGGAGCAGATGAAGTTGCTATATTTGGCGCAGCATCAGAAACCTTCAGTCAGCGCAATATAAACTGCTCTATTGAAGAGTCTATTGCACGCTTTGAGCCAGTCATGGCAATGGCTAAAGCCCGTAACATTCCAGTACGTGGTTATGTCTCATGTGTCCTTGGCTGCCCTTACGAAGGTGACATTGAGATTGATGAAGTCGCTCGCGTGTCTGAAATACTTTACAAAATGGGTTGTTACGAGATTTCACTTGGCGACACCATTGGTGTTGGCACCCCCATTAAAGCCCGTAAGATGGTTGAAGCCGTGGCTAAATTAGTGCCTGTTGAAAAACTGGCACTACACTTCCATGACACCTATGGCCAAGCGCTTGCTAATATACAAGCTTGTTTAGACACGGGCATCAGTGTGATTGACTCATCTGTGGCCGGCCTAGGTGGTTGCCCATACGCTAAAGGTGCATCAGGCAATTTAGCGACAGAAGATGTTGTATACATGCTTCATGGTATGGGGATTGAAACCGGTATCGACTTACACAAATTAGCTAAAGCTGGCCAACAAATTAGCGCCGCTTTAGGCCGACTAACGGGCTCGAAAGTTGCTCAAGCAATTTGCAGTGAATAACCAAGGTTATTCTGGCCCCAATAATTTGCACTTAACGCAAGATAGAAAAGGACAAGATGATGGCAGGACTCAATAAAGTCGTTCATAGCTACGAAGAAGCCTTAAACGGACTCACCAATGACATGACCATCATGGTTGGTGGCTTTGGCCTTTGTGGTATTCCAGAAGGGTTAATTAACCACATGGTAAAAATGGGTGTAACAGGATTAACCGCCATCTCAAACAACGCTGGGGTTGATGATTTCGGCTTAGGTCTACTGCTTAAAGAACGTCAAATCGCCACCATGATTGCCTCGTATGTGGGCGAAAACGCCACGTTTGAGCAGCAAATGTTATCGGGTGAGTTAAACGTTATCTTGACTCCACAAGGCACATTGGCTGAAAAAATCCGTGCTGGCGGCGCTGGAATTCCTGCGTTCTTTACCGCAACTGGATACGGAACTCCTATTGCTGAAGGCAAAGAAACCCGTGAAATAAAAGGTCGACATTACGTGCTTGAAGATTCACTGACCTCTGACTTTGCCCTTGTTCGAGCATGGAAAGCTGACACGATGGGCAATCTGATCTTTCGTAAAACGGCAGCGAACTTTAACCCTATGATGGCAACTGCGGGCAAGATTACGGTCGTTGAAGCAGAAGAGATTGTCCAGCCGGGTGAATTAGATCCAAACCACGTTCATACCCCAGGTATTTATGTTGACCGCGTCATACAAGCAAGCTTTGAAAAACGCATCGAACAACGTACTGTCAAACCAACTGACGCGGCTGCAAAATAAGGAGCAAGAACATGGCTTTATCAAGAGAACAACTTGCTCAACGTGTAGCACAAGAAATGCAAGACGGCTTTTACGTTAACTTAGGTATCGGTATTCCAACATTAGTCGCTAATTACATTCCAGACGGCATGAGCGTCATGCTTCAATCTGAAAATGGCTTGCTGGGTATGGGCGAGTTCCCAACTGAAGAAACCATTGATGCCGACCTTATCAATGCCGGTAAGCAAACGGTCACCGCTGTTGATGGCGCATCTTTTTTCTCATCAGCAGAAAGCTTTGCCATGATCCGCGGCGGTCATGTGGATTTAACCGTACTAGGTGCATTTGAAGTGGATGTTAATGGTTCAATTGCATCATGGATGATCCCAGGCAAATTAATTAAAGGCATGGGCGGCGCAATGGATTTAGTGGCTGGCGCTGACAATATTATCGTCACCATGATGCACGCAGATAAAAAAGGTAATTCAAAGCTACTGCCACTATGTGAGCTGCCATTAACAGGCTACGGCTGCATCAAACGCGTAATGACTGACCTTGCCTTTATGGAAATCAAAGACGGCGCATTTCACTTGTTAGAGCGAGCACCTGGGGTGTCGGTTGAAGAGATCCAATCAAAGACTGCGGGTAAGTTGGTCGTGCCAGAGCATGTACCAGAAATGGTGTTTTAAATTGAATGTTTGATTCAATTTAACTTTGGATAAAAAAATCAAAAGCGAGCTTCATTGAGGTTCGCTTTTTTGTTGGTGATTCTGAAGTTTTATGAGATTGCTTAAAGCCACAAAGATAACAGCAAGATCAAAGTCGTGGCGCTTCGCCCACACCAGACCAAAAGGGAGTGGACGGCAACTCCCTCTTGGAACACCCACCCGCTCCAACGAAGTGTTTTTCCTCTGACTAGCTAAGCCAATTCACTACCGCCTCAGATTCGCCATCCATGGCTCAACTGAGGCTATGTCGGCGTCGATAGGCAGGATGCCTGAATGTCATGTGGTGCATGGATGCACGAGAATGACCTGCCTCCATCACGTGAATTGACTTAACGTCATCGGACACTTCAATGGAGATTGTTGAATCGGCAGGTTTGTTTTTAATTAGATATTCAATTTACTTTACCTAAACTTATTTTCTTCACTTATTGCCTTCTAAATAAACTCGTTCATATACATAATAAATATACATAATCCAACAGGTATCAATCACTATAAGAATCAACATTGGTGAAAATTTATCAAAGAAACCTAAGATTGCTGAATTCAATCCAGTGGAAGCATAAACACATAATAAAATAAGTTTGAAATCTGCATCATATTTAAACAGTTTTATTTCTTCCTGTGTAAAAAGTGCGACTAAAAATATAATTCCACTTACAACTCCGACTGCATAATTTCCCAAAAAAGTGAAAAATAGACTTCCTTGCATAAACATAATTGGAATTATCGACGACTGTATAAAAGAATAGGTATCTTGACGCTCACAGCCTTCATACGGATTTTCCATTTATATCATTCCCTTTGGTTATCATCTGAATTCTGGTCTACAAATCATTACTCTAAATCTGAGATAACCTTTTCATATATCTGACTATTATTACTTTGCCCAATAATGATATTAAACTCATCCTCGGTACCTATAACTAATGGCCCTCCAGTTTCTTCAGGTAAATAAACCTTATTAACCAAAGCTCTATGAACAAAAAGCGGGTAAACCTTATTGTATAGATAACAAAACTTTGACCCCCTTTCTCTTTCTTCATTAAGATATACAAAACTTTCAGCCAGATCTGAAATAGTCATATCGACAGGAGCCTCGCTAACTATATAACCTTCCTTATCAACGTTACCAATCGAAATAAAATATTCGGTCCCACCAACATATTCACTTCTAAAATCTAAACTATATGGTAAATATAATTCATATCCAATTTCACTCACACCTAAATATAAGCCCTTACCATCTAGATATGATTCAGAAGATTTCTCACTTATATTTATCGAACCAATAACTTTATTATCAAACACGCTGAGATCACAAGAATCAACGCTTCTAATGGTAATTATTGACAATATAAGCATAACAATAAACACTTTAATTAAATTGAGCATAAAAGCTTACTCCATTTCTAGCTGTATCATCTAAATATGTTTTAAAGTGCTCATTATTTGACATAAAACTTAAAAATTGCATTGAAGTTCCCAAAATTCAATAACGCCATTAATAAGTCGGGTCAGATCAAACTTTTTTATCCAACAAACAATGTATGTAGTAAAGTTTACTTATTGCGCAAATTTCGCTAAAAAAGCGGATAGCTCTACAAGTTCAAGAGACTCTATCTCTGCCCTAACTTGGTTTGTGTATTCATTGGGTTCATAGCCCTTACTCAACTCATAGCTGATAACCTGCATACCTTTATGACCACTCACATCTTTATTCCAATCACGTAAAGCATTTGCTTTAGCCAGCTTAAAATCATTTTCAGAAAGCGCATTAAACTGACTTTTAAGCTGTTTATCTCATAATAAGTGGACTCAGATCAAACTTTCTCTATCCAACACCAAATGAACCTGCGGGTTCGATGATCTCCGTTGGAAGTGTCTGAATGCGTTAAGCTAATTTGCGTGATGGAGGCAGGACGCCGACATAGCCTCAGTTGAGCCATGGATGGCGAATCTGAGGCGGTAGCAAATTCGGTTATTTAGCATGAAGAACAACACTTCGTCGGAGCGGCATGGGAGATCCAAGAGGGGGATTGCTGTTGTTTCCCCTCTTGGTCGGGTGTGGGTGGAAAACCCACGACTTTGACTTTGCGACCGTCAAATTGTAATCAATCCAGTCAGAACTCAGCCAGTAAAGAAAAAATAAGTGGGTCAAAATAAGTGGGTCAAAATAAGTGGGGTCAGATCAAACTTTCTCTATCCAACACCAAATGAACCTGCTAACTCAAAGGTCTCCATTGGAAGTGTCTGAATGCGTTAAGCTCATTTGCGTGATGGAGGCTGGTCATTCTCGTGCATCCATGCACCACATGACATTCAGGCATCCTGCCTATCGACGCCGACATAGCCTCAGTTAAGCCATGATCACTCACAGCATCCCAGCTAGAGTCACATTAAACAATATTAGGCTTCTATCACAAAGCTGCCTTGCATAATCGCCCAGTGACCTGGAAATGAACAAAAGAATCGGTAAGCGGCTTTGCTATCTAACCCCTCAATATTAAACGTTATTGATGTTGAGCCTCCGCCGCCAATTACGTCAGTATGGGCTAACACTCTTTCATCACCCGCTTTTATATAGCTGTTATCAGCACCTGCGGTCATGCCGTCATTCGCAATAGCTTGAACATTGTCAGCAGTGCTTAGTACCCAGTTATGGCCCATTGCTGATTTAGGTAAACTGCCTGAATGATGTAAGTTTAAGGTCACTTCTTTGCAGGTCGCTGGCACTGATAAACTTTTCTTATCAAATTGCATCGCATCATTGGCCGTAATTGTTAGTTCGCACTCACTTGCGTTAACGTTTAGGCTCATTAACATTACGCCTAGTGCAGCTGTAGCTTTAATCATGTTGGTCATATCATTTCCTTGTGACGGTATAGAATGCATTGTTATTAAAAACGAAAGCATACTAAAACAAATCACAACAAATGAGAATGATTATCAATTGTAAATAAGTTAAATATTGATTAGCACTTAGCGAATAACCCTTTAGGAGAAATCAAAAGAGTTTGCGTATTCTACTCTTCTAGGATGCTTACTTCATATGTCTGCGTATATAAAAAATATCGATTATGTGGCAAAAGAGCGCTGTAATTTAATCTTTAATTACCGCTTTGCATGTAAGATAGGGGGTTAATCTTCCCAAATAGGCTCTGCCCTATTGCCATTGTTAGGCTAATTTCATGACGTTTGATATTTTATTACTGTTACTTGCTGGTTTTTTTGGCGGCGTTTTAAACTCGCTAGCTGGCGGCGGCAGTTTTATCACTTTCCCTGCATTAATATTTGTTGGCGTGCCACCGATTATGGCTAATGCAACCAATACTTTTTCGTCCTTTGCTGGATATCTCAGTGGTGCATTTGCATTTAGACGAGAGCTGCTTGCTCATAAAAAAGAGATTAAAACCATTATCATCACCAGTTTATTTGGTGGTGCTTTCGGCGCATGGCTATTACTCATTTCTCCAGAGACCGTGTTCCAACAAGCGATACCTTGGTTACTATTATTTGCAACCTTACTGTTTATTTTTGGCTCTAAAATCAATGCCTTTTTCAGTCGTTTATCGAATCAACATAAGTATGCCTCTCAATTGGGCGCGGTAATGTTATTTTTAGTGCTACTAGCTGTCTGTATATACGGCGGTTTTTTCAATGCGGGGTTAGGCATTATCGGTTTAAGCTATTTGGCATTAGCTGGGCACACTAATATCAATGCGATGAATGGCATTAAGCTAGTCATTTCTTCATCGGTTTCCTTAATCGCTATTATTTTATTTATCTACAATGATGCAATTGCTTGGTTCGAGGGGGTTACGGTACTGGTTGGTACTTTGATTGGCGGTTATATGTCAGCCCATATTGCTAACAAGGTATCCCAAGTACGCATGAGGCAGTTTGTGATTGTGATGAGTTGCGCCATTACGGTTTATTTCTTTTACTCCACATATTCTAACCCTCTGTAAAAACTAGATGCAGCTTGTGTTGTAATGAGCTTTAACAGTTCGGTGTATTTGTTTTACACCACATATTTATACCTCCCCCAAAAAACTAGATGCAGCTTGTTATTGTGATGAGCTGCGCCATTACGGTTTATTTCTCTTACTCCACTTATTGTCATCCTCTCAAAAAATGAGATACATGTAGTGAGTGACTCCTATTCCAGTTGCATTCTTAACAACAAAGCGGTGTTGATTGCAGATATAAGGCTATCGTTTCTGGCAGGTCACCGCTTTGTTACCGAAGTAACAATTCAGGGTTTAAGCAAAGTAAAATTCACTACTAAGCTTCAACCAAAAGTCCCATACCGAAGAGGCTTAAACTAAAATAAAATGAAATAATTCTGTAACAAGCAATAAACCCAATGAAAACCCAGACACATATAGTAAATGGAATTTACGATACTGAAAAAATGTACCTCACGATTGGTAAAGACTCAGTAGAGAAGCACTTTAAACCTTACCGTAAATACATTAGTCGTTATAACATCGAAAAAGAATCATTAGTTAGACTTCAAAATATTAATGGAGTCCCCAATTTAATCGACTGTGATGACAGAAACAAAACACTGGTGATGTCAAAAATTTCGGGTAAAACACCAGCACATCTAACCCGTGATAACTTGAAAGATTTGATTGAATTAGTCAATAAAATGCTCGAAGCAGGTGTTGCTCGGCACGCCTTACCCATAAGAGACATCATTGTTGATAATCAGAATAAATTAGGCTTAGTAGACTTCGAACGCTCTACTTTGCGAGGCTCAATCATCCGCCTTGATTGGTATGTGGCAAAAAAAGTCACTCACTACCATTTATATCGATTAATTGCTCAATTCCAGCCTGACCTACTTACGAATAAGCAAAGCCAAAAACTCAATGCTGTAACTCGAATTCGACACTTCTTCAAACGCTAATACAGCGTGCTTTACTAGAAACAGCCGTCAATTATCATGCTTTAACTGCTTTCAGTGCAAATCAGTCTATTGGTTGATAGCGGTTGTTTTTAATCAAGATTAGTCAACCTGCAAATTAACAATATATAGTAAAATCAGCAAATTAGATCGAATTCGTTATTATATTCAACGTTAAATATCACCTATTAATTCTGTGGGTTTAATCGTGCAAGTTTTGCATTTTATATTAGGCTTAAAGATTGTCATCTATTGACATAAAGCAGTGATTTGACAAACTTCTAAGGAGAGAAAAATGTCTAAGAAATTAATAGCGCTACTTATCTCAGGTCTATTGCTGGGTTGTGGTAGTAGTGATGATTCAGAAGAGCCAGCACCAGAAGCTGAAATACCGCAACCAGAGGTTGAAGAGCCCGCTCCCACACCAACCCAAGGTATCTTTATCGATAGTGCCGTTATCGGTATTGGATATCGAACAGAAACTCAATCTGGAGTCACTGATGAAGAAGGTAATTATAATTACCTTGAAGGTGAAACTGTCACTTTCTTTATCGGCGACCTAACCTTCCCAGCAACACTAGCATCAGGAATTGTCACCCCTTTTAATATTGCGGCATCTGAAAGTGTTGATGACAATCAAGTAGTAAACATCGCAAGGTTACTACAAACGCTTGACCAAGATGGCGATACTTCCAATGGGATTACCATTACCGATACCGCTATCGCAACAGCTGAACCGGTTGATTTTAATTTAAGCACAGATGAATTTGCCGACGATCCTGCGGTTAAAACCACTATTGAAAATGGCGGTCAAGATACCGCTGTAACAGACTTGGTTGATGCAGACGATGCTGTCGACCACTTAACCGAACAAGTTGCGGCGAATGGCGTTCAGGTTGGTATCACAGGCGCTTGGCATTATCCAGATGACGATAATGATTTACTCACGTTAGTGTTCTTTAACGACGGCACCTATGCGCATTTTGAAGTTGACTCAGAGGATGAAGAGGAAGAGTCAGGAATGGAATGGGGAATGTACAGCCGTGACAGCGAAACCAACCGTGTTATTGCCAGTCAAACATTTGATGAAAATGGCGATACAGGCTTAACTGATTTTACTGACGTAGATGGTGCACCTTTATTATTTGCCGAAGTTATGGAAGAACAATTAGTCCTTTCAATCGACGAAGATGCCAATGACTCAATTGATGAAACACTTAATTTTGATAAGCAAGGCAGCGAGGGGGTTGTCGGCACTTGGTTAGTAAAAGCAACCGATGATCAACCCGGTGATGAAAATGACTTGTTGATGTTGTTATTTAACGATGATGGAACATACATTCATGCAGAAATAGACCTAGATGGTGAGGCCGAAGAGTCTGGCATGGAATGGGGAACCTACAGTATCGATAGTGAAAGCAATATGGTCACAGTAACCCAAACGTTTGATAGTAATGGAGACACTGGGTTAACTGATTTTGTCGGTGAAGATGGGCCTTCCCTATCAATGTCGGCACAAGGCAATACGTTGCTTTTATATATCGACGAAGATGGTGATGGCGACGTTGATACTCAGATGTTATTCCAGCGTCAATAAACAATGTACACAAGCTAACTCAGTAGGTTCAATCTACACCTTTAAGAATGCGCAATACACGTCATGCTTGAATCTGCTGAGTTTTATTATCCCACCGTAATTAAGGCTTTATCATTACGACTTAATCAATAACGACACATCAACACTCCCCTTCAAGTGAGTTAGCAAAAAATATAGCCGTAACAAACACGCATGTAATAACTTATTACTCAAGAAGAGACTAATAGATTTGATTTTTTTGCCTAATTATTGTTTGTTTATATACTGTTAGGAAGCAAGGACAATCGATAAGGAAAATTATGGCTATAAATAATGTTGAGCCTGAGCTACCCGAGCCAATTCGCGAACACATTGGTCACTTTCTGATAGAGATATTGAGTTACTTTGATATTACGTTCAATAGTCACGATCTTGCTTCCGATTTCAGTTTACTCATTGCCACAATTTTACTGTCCTTGTTTTTCTTCTTTTTTGTTAAACATTTTGTAAAGCTCTTAATAACCAAGTTGTATAAAAACCAGAATACTAAAATAAGACTGACTGTTTCCCGTAAAAAAGTACCGACTAAAATCGCCCTTATCATTCCTTTTTATATCATTATTACCTCCATCGAACTCCTAATTGGTAAAGTCGGTTTTACGGCAGAACTCATTAATAATATTTTGGGAGCCCTTGGCGGTTTATTCATCCTCATTGCCATATTTGCTGTTGTAGATACCTTATTGCTTGTGTCATTAACCCACCCAATTGGGCAAAAATTTCCGCTCCATGGTATCGCTCAATTTGTAAAATTGTTCTCTATTGCTCTTGCAATATTAATGGTTACGTCTGTATTCATGAATAGAACGCCTATTTATTTACTGTCGGGTATTGGTGTCCTTGCTGGCATGCTGATTTTCATTTTTAAAGAAACTTTACTGGGTTTTGTGGCCGGTATTCAGTTGGCAGCAAATGATATGGTCACAATCGGACAATGGATCCAGTTAGATAAATATAAAATTAACGGCATTGTACAAGAGGTCACTTTAACAACAGTAAAAGTACAAAACTGGGATAATACGATATCCATGGTGCCGTCACAGACATTGATGAATGAACCTTTTGTTAATTGGTATGGCGTTGAGCAAATAGGCGCGAGAAGAATTAAGCGTTGTTTATATATTGATATTGAGACCATCAATTTTATAGAAGAGCAGCAATTTTCATCCTTAATTCAAATAGAGCTTATCCGCCCTTATCTTGAAAAAAAAATGGCACAACTCAATGAGTATAATGATGCGCTTTCATCGGATATATCATGTGTTAATCACCGTAAGCTTACCAATTTAGGCTGCTTTAGGGAGTATATGGCTCGCTACATAGAAAGCCATGGCAACATAAGAGCTGATTTAACATTAATAATTAAACAGTTAGAAACTAACAACTTTGGTATACCACTTGAAGTTTACTGCTTTGTAAATACGACTGTGCTTAGAGAGTTTGAACAAGTACAAGCGGATATTTTTGACCATTTTTATTCAATAATGAAAGAATTTAATTTGTCACCCGTTAAAGTCCCAATAAACGTATTAAAAGAAGACACGTACCAATAAAATTAACTTATAGGGAAGCATAGATGTTGCTTCCCTCCTTATCTAACAAACTGCTAAAAATGATACCTAACGCCACCAATAGCCTCTAATTCTACTTTGACATCATCAATTAGGTACAATGTAGGCTGCGCTTCTATGAAAAAAGTAAACCGCTCTACTTTAGTGTGAGCACCAAATACCGCTCTTGCGCCCAATTTAATATCATCATTTTTTTTATCAGCAATCTTGCCGCCCACGCCCCAATAAAAATGTGGGTGGTCCTTAAAATTAAATGTTTTATCTAAGGTAAATGAAAAATCATCAAAACCCACCCCAAACTTATACTCATTCATTTTTACATTAATACCTGAGTCGCTACCTACCATTAAACCGACTTCAGGCGCGGCATTGGCCTTAGGTGTAAAAATGATAAGCAGAGAAAGTATGATTGAAACAAAGACGGTGACAAACTTCATGATGGACCTTGTTAGAAAATAAAAGGCGACATCCTAGCGAGTTTGCTTTTAAGAGTAAATTTGACGAGTAACATTGGGACATTTTTAAACAAATAACGCGAGTAAAGCGCCAGTATACATAACGATTTTATAGCGATTTTGCATCAAGTGTTTCAATGTTGGACAAAACTAACACATAATAAAATTAAGGCGTATATGAAGCATAGATGCCAAAGTAGCATCCGGGTCGGAACCTATTCAAACTCGTCAGTAAATCATGAACAAGTCCCGATTATCTTACTTCAAGATAATTTCTCGCATTCTATACTCCCCTGTTAAGGTTCTCACTTCGGGGTATTTGGCAGAGATTTCGTTAGACATTTTTTCATCCGAATCACTCCATTTCTGCATAAATTGTTTGTACTTCTCCTTATTGGGTTCAATATCAGCTGCATTGTCAAAAGTCACCACCAGCAACATATTAAAGTCACCACTGGTTGCCAGATCGCTGCCGTATATTTTCCAATCTTTAATAAAGCCAAGCTCCTTTTGAATATTAACTGCTTTAACCCAGCTACTGCGTAAACCCGCTAAGTAAATATCTCCCATATTGGGATCCACTTTTACCGTGGTCATCATCATGATTACGCTGCCGAGATCGTAATCTTCATATACTTCTAATCTATCCTTTGAAAATACAGAACTACTAAATAAAACACATAATGCAATTATTAAGGTCTTGTTCATGTCGTTCACTCCTAATTGTTAACTTAATTCACTGGTCGTTTTTTAACCAAACCAAGCTTTAAGAGTATAGTCGAAAGGGTTATAAAAGCAGGAAAAATATAAACCTGAAAGTTATCAGTTCATTAGCGGTGAATATAAAAGAGCATAAAGAAACAAGTCAGTCTAAAGTTATACAAACAACTGAGATTAAAGGATAAAAACCGCACATAAAAAAAGAAATAAAAATGGTTCTAGAAGTACGTTTAACGTATTTAAAGTAAAACACTGCCCGAAGAGCGGGTTTTCACCACTCAAAAACGTATCACTTTAGACTTACATAAAAAGAGTTGTTAATTAAGCATCTTTAGCGGGGGCTGCAGTAAATAACCCCTGAATTTTCGGTGTGATGCTAATAAGTTGATTGGTCAATAAACTCATGCTGTAACCCAACATGGCGCCCAATAATAATGGCGGTAGAATAGCTGCTAAATTAGCGCCTAATGCAAATGTAATACAGCAGCCAATAAACGCACCTGGGATAAACGCCAGTTTTTGATAACTCGCCTGTAAACACATCGCAGCAGTGGCAACACCTGTAAATGCGTAACCTACCATCGGTGAAATAAAGAACCCACTCCCCGAGATAATAAGCCAACCCCAAAAAACACCTGACAAATTTGTACTCATAGCCATCAGCATGCCTTTAAGGCCAGTTTCTGTTTGAGCAAAAAAAGTGCTACAGCTTAAAAAACCAACCCAAGTCACTAACTGGAAAACATCGGCAACCCCAGCCCATAGCGCTGCGAGTAGACCTGCTGATATTGCTATTTGCCAACGATGTTCCATATTGCCCTCTCGAGTGTCGCCAAAATAAAACGTAGAGTTTATAAAATAATACAATCGACACGTAATCTACGCTATTTAGCGATGAAACAAAAGTGATCTAGAACAGATTAATGAGCAAAAAACAGTCAACCAAAGCGATAAAGCTGCTAATACATTAAATATTACTAATTCAAGATGCACTTAGTATTAAGGATTTTTATCCTCCTCAATGAAGTAAATCTGTAAATCTATCGACAAAAACCATAACACTTGTCACTTCCAAACAAGCTAAAACCATTCATAAACGAACTATTTAAGTGATACCGTTCAAATTTTTACTACAAGAACACCGAGTTTATGTAGCTAATTGTATTTTCTTGCGAGAGCTATCATTTTCTATTCTTTGACTCCTCTAGTCTGATATTCAACAAGTCATCAACAGCAAAGCTGCCTTATTGGACTCAACAAAACCAATAGTCATGACAATAATTTGAGGAACGCCTATGAAAAACTACCTATCAAACTCAAGATTAAATCTTGCGACAAATAGTCTTGACTGGGTCATGGGACACACCATCAAACAATCGCTAAGTCTTAAAGATGCAGTGCCTTTAGATGGAATTCAGCAATTAGCGGTACCAGAAAAACCGATTGAGACCTTATACATTCACATTCCTTTTTGTCATACATTGTGTCGATTTTGCTCGTTCCACAAAATTAAGTTTAATGAAGGCGTCGCTAAAACTTATTTTAAAGCCCTAAGACAAGAAATTCGCACAGTAATTGCACAAGGATACCGATTTAATCGAGTGTATATTGGCGGCGGCACGACCACGATTTTAGAAGATGAATTAATCAAAACTATCGAACTGATTAAATCTATTACCACGATAAGAGAAGTCTCTTGCGAGAGCGATCCGATATACTTTAAAGAAGGTAATCCGCATTTACTCAAAGGCTTAGTGGATCGCATGTCTATTGGGGTACAAAGCTTTGATGACAAGATTTTAAAGGCCAGTGGTCGATTTGAAAAATTTGGTAGTGGATTACAACAAGCCGAATACGTTAGCCGTGCAATTGAAGTAATACCAACGGTTAATCTCGATATGATGTACGGCTTTAAAATGCAGACCCCAGAGACTGTAGCCAATGATTTAGCCCAAACAATTCGTCTCAGTCCAGATCAAATCACCACTTATCCGCTTACCGTAGGCATTGGTCAAAACCGTAAAAAAGCGGGTTGCCTTGCTGGCCAACCCGAAGAACTTTGGCCACAATTTTTAGCGGTAAAAGAAGCACTGGCTGAGCGATATATTATGGAATTCCCATGGACTTTCAGTCGTAACTTTGGCCAACCCGTTGAAAATAAGTATGTATTAGATGGCGAAGATTGTTTCGGTGTTGGCTCTGGTGCTTTCGGGCGTTTTGGCGAACAGTTCAGGATCTCAAGCTTTGATATCCCTGACTATATTGAGCGTATCCAATCTAATCAAACCGGAACCAGCTACACCAAACCATTAGATAACAAAGCATTATTACAACATCATTTAATGATG
Source organism: Shewanella sp. 10N.286.52.A9 (assembly GCF_041468985.1). Taxonomy (NCBI): domain Bacteria; kingdom Pseudomonadati; phylum Pseudomonadota; class Gammaproteobacteria; order Alteromonadales; family Shewanellaceae; genus Shewanella; species Shewanella sp. 10N.286.52.A9. Next base: position 42,238 of record NZ_JBFRJQ010000040.1, read on the forward strand.
ATGATGGGGCATGGACTATTGGATAACGCCCAATTTAAAGCACATACAGGTAAAACATTGTGGCAAGCGTTCCCACTTGAGATGAGTTATTTGATTTCAGCAGGCGCACTGAATAAACAAGGCAGTAACTATGTGACCACACCGGCAGGTCAATTTATTGGTTTGAAAATGTTCTCAGGCTTTTTAGCTGGGATGGACTTCTTACGTGAACAAGCAAGAGAACTGCCCTTATCAATGAAATCTGACAGCGAAGCATCTGCTAATAACAGCATCGCTAATGAAACAAAAACAGATTCAGGCATTATCGTTTAATACAGGCTCTGCGGCTTACTATTTAAGTCGCAGAGCAAACATCCCTTAAATTTGCTACGACTTTATTAGCTTATAAAAGGATAACTAAACGGTATTACGGCGTAAGGATATACTCTATGGCTTGAGCTAGTTTAGGCGAGTCAGGGTCGGACACTTGTGTCACCCACACCACTTCCCCACTTCGGTTTATAAATACGGTAGTTGGTGTACCTTTAACGCCATATAAGTCGGCCACACTGTCACCGTTTATCAGCGTTTGCATCTCTATCCCTCGACTTTTTAACACGCTCTGCGGTTGTGCGCCCTTATCTTCACGAAAACTAATCGCTACCATCTCTAAATCAGTATCTTGATAAGTTTGCCGTAATCTTTCTAAACCAGGTTGCAGCTTTTTGCAGTAAGGACACCAAGTCGCCCAAAAGTGAATAACAACGGGCTTGCCAGCAGTCGATTCAAGTGACCATTGTTTACCATTAGCATCAAACAGCGAAAAATCGGCGGCTTTGGGAAATTGATACCCTTTATCACCTTGCTCATCAGCGCCCCATGCTAGCGATGACAATAAAACACCTTGTATAACTGCCGCAGCGAATAGTAGCCATTTGGCGAGTTTTATATGGTCACCGTTATGGTGAATATCAATCACATTCATACAGACAAACCTCGGAAATATTAAGAATGATTTAACGCAAAAGTCATCTAAATTCTGTCTTAAACGCTCTCTTAAATTCGGCCTTTAATTCGGCCTTGCTTGAGCACCTATATACAGACCGAGCTACCCGCTTATTGCTTTCATCGCTATTCATTTTTAACTGAACTTGTCACAGAAATCATGTTCGTTTATCCAAGTCATCAGCCATTTTACAAACTGGTCTAATCAGGTTAACTTGGCATAAAAGGTAAATGGAGTTCACATGCCGACATTGACTGACTGGCAACAAGATAGCTATTTTCAGCAATTTTCTTTTGCAAAAGAAGCTGACTATTCTATTTTCGTAAAACATGCAGGAGATACTAATAATCCCGCGTTATTACTGATCCATGGCTTTCCCACCAGCAGTTATGATTGGCAGCCTATATGGCAAAGTCTCAGCGCTCAGTTTCATGTCATTACCTTAGATATGATTGGCTTTGGATTATCAGATAAACCCACCCAATTTCACTATTCGTTCGCCGCTCAAGCCAATTTAATCGAGCAACTACTCGCGTCACTCAAGATAAATAATGTGCATATTTTGTCTCATGATTATGGCAACACAGTCACACAAGAGTTACTGGCGAGGCAACAGCTCAATCAACCCAATTATCGAATACTGAGCACAGTGTTATTAAACGGCGGTATTTTTCCTGAAGTGATTCACCCAATTCTTATCCAAAGATTGTTATTAAGCCCACTCGGCTTTTTAGTCGCTAAAGGAATGGGATTCAAAGCATTTAAACGTAACTTTGATACCATTTGCACAATCAACATTTCAGAAAGCGAACTACAAAAACATTGGCAATTGATTAAACATCATCAAGGTGAGCGAGTGTTTCATAAGCTTATTCAATACATGAAAGAGCGAAAGGTGAATCGTGACCGTTGGGTCAATGCGCTTATTGATAACCCAACGCCGATGCGCTTCATTAATGGACTAGATGATCCTATTTCTGGCCAAGATATGCTTGAGCGATATGAAACTCTGATTGATACTCCAGATGCTATCAGCCTGCATGATGTTGGTCATTACCCTCAACTAGAAGCGCCAAGTCTAGTATTGAAGCATGCAATGGCATTCTGGCAGCGCCACCAAATTATTGGTTAATCTGCGTTAATAAAACCAAGCAATGCATGAAGGATAATGGCGCTCAAGCAACACAAATTATTACCGCTTAAATTAACTGAGTTTTTACTCAAAGTTCGCTAAAGTAGACTAAGTTATAACCAGTCGCTGAAAAACTTATTCAATAATTAATAACAACCACGACGACTCAACAACCACAACTATGGTGCGAAAAAACGCAAAAAACAAAGGACCGTATTATGCCGATTTATCAAGCCCCACTGCGTGATTACCAATTTATCCTATCTGAGCTGCTATCTATCTATGATCAAACCGAACTCGCAGGCTTTGATGAAATAGACCCAGAGCTAACCGACGCAATTTTGCAAGGTGTCGCCGATTTCACCACCGACATCATGTTACCTTTAAATGCCTCAGGCGATCTTGAAGGATGCCAACTTAAAGATGGCAACGTCATTACGCCTAAAGGTTTTAAAGAGGCTTACCAACAATACATTGATGATGGCTGGGCTACGCTCACCTGCGATCCTGAATATGGCGGTCAGGGCTTACCTGAAGTCATTGGCACCTTTGCCACCGAAATGAAAACCGCCACCAATATGGCTTTTGCCATGTATCCTGGGTTAACCCATGGCGCTTATTCAGCCATCCATGTCCATGGAAGCGATGCACTGAAACAAAAATATTTAGCAAAGTTAGTCAGTGGTGAATGGACTGGAACCATGAACTTAACTGAATCCCATGCTGGAACCGATCTTGCCCTTCTTCGTACTAAAGCAACCCCCGTCGCTGATGGCAAATTTGCAATCAGTGGCGAGAAAATTTTCATTTCATCAGGGGATCATGACTTAGCTGAAAACATTGTCCATTTAGTTTTGGCCAAATTGCCTGATGCACCAGAAGGGGTGAAAGGTATTTCATTGTTCGCGGTGCCAAAGTTTCATGTAAACGATGACGGCAGCTTAGGTGAAGCCAATCAGTTATGTGCCAGTGCGTTAGAGCACAAAATGGGGATTCATGGTAACTCAACCTGTGTCATGGTGTTTGATGGCGCTGTAGGAGAGTTGGTTGGCGAACCTCATCAAGGTCTAAAAGCCATGTTTACTATGATGAACCAAGCTCGCCTTGGCGTTGGTATTCAGGGCTTAGGCGTATCTGACATCGCTTATCAAAATGCGCTGGTTTATGCTAAAGAGCGCATTCAAGGCCGGGCCCTTTCTGGAGTTAAACAGCCACAACAAGCTGCAGACTCGATTTTGGTTCACGGTGATGTGCGTCGTATGTTGTTATCTCAAAAGTCATTCAATGAAGGAACGCGTGCATTAATGGGCCAACAGGCTTTATGGCTTGATCAGGCAGAGCGACACAGCGACCCTGTAAAAGCTAAACAAGCTGCAGCGCTTGCAGCCCTTTTTACGCCAATCGTAAAAGGGTTTGTGACCGATCAAGGCTTTAAAGCTTGTGTTGATGCTCAGCAGATTTATGGCGGACACGGCTATATTAATGAATGGGGTATGGAGCAATTTGTACGTGATATTCGAATTGCGATGATTTATGAAGGCACAAATGGCGTACAAGCACTCGATCTTGTTGGTCGTAAATTATTATCAGATAAAGGCGCAACACTGACATTATGGTCAGATATGGTTAAAGGCTTTATTGGTGAACATAGTAATAATGACGCGATGAAACCTTACCTTGCAGGGTTAATGGATGCAGCCACGGATTTAGAAAAAGCCACAGGATTTATTGCACAGTCAGCGACTAAAAATCCCGATATGATTGGTGCAGCCTCAATGCCATATATGCAGTTATTTGGCATTAGTGCCCTTGCATGGATGTGGGCACGAATTGCAGCGACGTCAATTGCCGCCCTTGATGCAGGTACAGATGAGTCTGATTTTTATCAAGCTAAGTTAAATACAGCCGAGTTTTATATGCGATATTGGGGATGCCAAACGCGCAGTTTACGCAAGCAAGTCGAAATGAGCAGCGCGCAAATTGCAACCTTTGATGAAGCCGATTTTTAGTCAGACTTAATACAAGCTATCTATGTAAGCTATATAAAAAAACAGCGCCTTTAGGCGCTGTTTTTGTATTTCTGGAAATAACCTTTAATGACTAATCCCAGATAAATTCTCTAAAATGCTTACGACACACTGACTCGTAGCTTTCATTACCACCAATAGCAACCTGCTCACCTTCACGCATAGGTTTTCCATTACCATCAAGGCGAACGACCATATTGGCTTTGCGACCACAGTGACAAATGGTTTTTAACTCAACCAATTTATCTGCCCAGGCGAGTAGATATTGACTACCGCTGAACAACTCCCCTTGGAAATCCGTTTTCAGGCCGTAACACAATACTGGGATATCAAGATTATCCACCACATGAGTTAATTGCTTCACTTGTTCTTTACTTAAAAACTGGGACTCATCAATTAAAATGCAGTGTAATTGCTGAGATTCAAGCTCAGCTTCAATCATGGTCGATAAATTATCGTTTGCTCCAAATACTTGAGCATCTGTTTCAATCCCTATTCTAGACGCCACTTTTCCAACACCGTATCTGTCATCAATTGACGCTGTCATAACAAGCGTATTCATGCCACGTTCACGGTAGTTATAAGATGATTGGAGAAGCGAAGTTGATTTGCCGGCATTCATTGCCGAATAATAGAAATAGAGTTGTGCCAAAACAGAAGATCCTTATTGTTATAATCGAGGTTAGTCTACCATTGAATCGATTTAGAGATAAGGCATGTGAGGATTAAATAGCGTGAACTTGCTAGCACTATTCCTTGATGATGAATCCCCTTTATCATCACAGTTAATTTGCTTTCCCTTTTGCTGGTTAACTCGCCCTCCTCCTTATCCGTTTCTCAAGAGAATATCGCAAAAAGCCAAAGCATGACTGATGAAAAGAATGTATTCCAAACAAGCATCTATTAACATAATTTACATTTTGCAATAAATTAGATCACAGTTTTCAAGCTCACTACCAGCACAACATATACAGGCATCACGAAACGACAAAATCTTCATATACGATTAAGAAACAATTGATAAATTGCATAAACAATTATAATTAAGGAAGTAGAAACACAATGCATAAAACAATTGTCGCTGTCGCGATTGCTGCAACATTCGCATTAAGTGGTTGTAGTCATACTCAAACAGAAAACACCACTCAGGGCGCTCAAGTGCAATCTCAAAATCCATTGATGCAAGCAAGCGTACTCCAGTACCAAGCACCTGACTTTAGTCAGCTTAACAATGAGCATTTTCAGCCAGCGCTTGAGCTGGGAATTGAACAGCACCATCAAGAAATTCTCAAAATTGCTGCTAACCCTGCCTCACCGACATTTGAAAATACCATTGTCGCTATGGAAAAGAGCGGTGCATTACTCACTCGCACTTCGAGTATTTTCTATAACTTAACCGGCTCAAACAGCAACCCTGAATTACGTAAAGTACAAGGCATTATGGCGCCGAAGATGGCGGCACATTCAGACAATATTAATTTAAATCCGCAGTTATTCAGCCGTATTCAAGCAATTTATGATACTCGCAATAACAGCTCGTTAACTGCAGAAGAAGTTCGTTTAGTAGAGGTTTATCATCAGCGATTTGTGCTCGCTGGCGCCAAGCTAACTGAAGCGGAAAAACAAAAGATTCGTGAATTAAATGAAGAGCAATCAACACTCACCAATGAGTTTGCACAACGACTGTTAAGACTCAGCAAGGAAATTGCAGTAAAAGTAGACTATGAAGCCCAACTGGCAGGTTTATCACAATCCGCTATTGCAGCAGCAAAAGCAGATGCTGAAGCGGCAGGACTTAAAGGCCAATATCTACTCAATATCACCAATACCACACGCCAACCGGTTTTAGCTCAATTAGATAACCGTGAGCTGCGTCAGCAAGTATGGGAAGCGTCAGCAAATCGTGGCTTAACTGGTGACAACGAAACCGCTTCATTAGTCGCTCGATTAGCGCAGCTTCGTGCTAAAAAAGCCAAACTACTTGGCTTTGACACTTGGTCTGATTACCGTTTAGCCCCGCAGATGGCTAAAACGCCAGAAGCGGTTTACGACATGTTTGGCTCAATGGTGCCGTCTGTGGTGGAAAACACTCAAAAAGAAGCCGCTGATATACAAGCCATGATAGATAAAACTGGCGGTAACTTTACCCTAGCACCATGGGACTGGGCATATTACGCAGAGTTAGTCCGTAAGGAAAAATATGACCTCGACTCAGCGTCTATTAAACCTTACTTTGAGTTCAATCGTGTTTTAGAAGATGGCGTATTCTTTACCCTAGAAGCATTGTACGGTGTTACGTTAAAGCCACGTCCAGACTTACCGGTTTATCACCCAGACGTAAAAGCTTACGAGATGTTTGATGAAGATGGCAGTAGCATGGCTATATTCTATGCAGACTACTTTGCTCGTGAAGGTAAACGTGGTGGTGCGTGGATGAGCTCGTTTGTCGGTCAATCTGAGTTATTAAATCAAAAACCTGTCGTCGTAAATGTCATGAACATTAAAAAGGCGCCAGAAGGCCAGCCAACCTTTGTGAGCTACGATGAAGCGACAACCATGTTCCATGAAATGGGCCACGGTACTCACGGTATGTTCTCTAAAGTGAAATACCCATCTTTAGCAGGTACTGCTGTATCTCGTGATTTCGTTGAATTCCCTTCAACTTTTGAAGAGGACTGGGCTGCGCACCCTAAAGTACTTGCAAACTACGCTAAACACTACGATACAGGCAAACCTATTCCAGACGATTTACTGCAAAAGCTATTAGCTTCTCGAAGCTTTAACCAAGGCTTCGACACCTTAGAATACATGTCAGCTGCGCTGCTTGATCTAGAGTGGCATGCACTGGATGCTGACGCGCCGCTGCAAAATGTTGAAAGCTTTGAAGCTGCTGCGCTTAAAAAACATGGTGTCGACTTACCAGCAGTACCACCTCGTTACCGCTCAACTTACTTTGCTCATGCCTTCCCTGGGGGATATTCAGCTAGCTACTATGCATACATGTGGAGTGAAATTCTTGCTGCTGATGCCTTTGCTTATGTGCAAACTCAAGGTGGGCTGAATCGAGAAATCGGTATGAAGTTTAGAAAAACTATCCGTGAAGTCGGCAATAGCGTGCCGCCAATGGAAGCCTATCAAAACTTTAGAGGCCAAGCCCCTACCACTGACGGCTTGCTTGAGCGCCGTGGCTTAAAGTAACTTAGCTCTGGTTAACGAGCAAAAAAATGCCACTCAATTGAGTGGCATTTTTATTGTTAGATTTTAGCCTAAACTGGGATCTGACTTTAACAAGTCGAGCTCATATTAAGTCACAAACTAAATCCAAGTGCTTAGGACTACTTAGTGGCTATTTTTAGTCCTAAGATTGCTAATACGAACAATACAGAACACGTAATAAAGCCCATCGCAACAGAACCAGAGAAACCAAGCACGGTATAACCCACAATACTGATAACCGCTACGATTATCGCGTAAGGCAATTGTGTCATAACGTGGTCAAGATGGTGACAGCTCGCTCCTGTCGAAGACAAGATAGTGGTATCAGAAATCGGTGAACAATGGTCTCCAAATACCGCACCAGAAAGCACAGCGGCAAGCATTGGTAACATCATAGTGCTATCACTGCCCATCGCCATATCGGCAGCGATTGGTAACATAATACCAAATGTACCCCAGCTAGTGCCGGTTGAAAATGCGGTTAAACCAGCTAATAAAAATAGCACTGCAGGCAGTAATGCAAATGGAATATTACCCGTTGCCAAGCTCGCCATGTATTTACCCGTTTCAAGCTCGCCAATCACTGACGCAATTGTCCAAGCAAATAACAAGATATAAATAGCTGGCAACATTGACTTAGCGCCAACTTTGATTCCAGTAAACATCATGCTGGTGCTAATTTTTTGCTGCATGGTTAATGCAATCGTCACCACTAGACCCACTAATGAGCCGTAAAATAATGATTCGCTGACTTCAGTGTTTTCAAATGCACCTAAAACACTAAATGGTAAACCTTCACCCGCCAGTGCATCAGCACCGGTTGAAACCATAAAGTAAATAGTTGCCGCCACAAGCACAAAAATCGGCAGGAATAACCCCATGATTTTACCTGTATCAGCTTCTGGTAAATCAGCGGTCGCGCCTGGAGGTAACCCTTTGCTTTCGTCAAAGAGTTCGCCTTTTTGCGCATTACGCTCATGTTGGCGCATTGGGCCAATGTCTAAACCAAAGATAGCAACACACAATAAAAGTAATAGCGCAAAAAGGGCATAAAAGTTCATCGGCACCATTTGTAAAAACACGCTTAAATGGCCTGTATCAGCAAACCCATGTGCCGTTAAGATACCGCCAATCAGGGCAATAATGTATGCCCCCCAGCTTGAGACTGGCGAGATAACACAAACTGGCGCAGCAGTTGAATCTAACAAGTAGGCCAGTTTTGCACGTGAAATATGGTAGCGATCAGTAATAGGACGTGCGATTGAGCCAACCACGATACTGTTGAAGTAATCGTCGATAAATACCACACAACCTAAGAACATGGTCATGAGTTTGGCGTCACGTTTATTGCGAATACGTTGGTGTGCCCAATCAGCAAACGCACGTGCTGAACCACTCACGGTAATTAAAGCGGTGATCATCCCCAGCACTACCAAGAAGCCAATAATTTGTAAATTCCAGGCATTGAGTGCGCCGTCATCCCACACTAAACTGGTGACAGTACTCACTAAGTGGCTTGCAGCTCCAGTAAAAGAGAAATCAGTCAGCAATATCACGCCAGCAATAATACCTAAACCTAATGAAAGAAGTACTTTGCGTGTAACTACTGCTAATACAATTGCCACAACAGGAGGCAAAAGAGAGAGTGCCGAATCGGCATAACTTGTTATCATCATTTATATATTTTCTTCGTTGAGTACGAATGGAGGATAACTGATAAGGCAAGACATCGCATAAAGCGAAGACAAGAATCTTTTCAGTAGCACTCCACAGTAATATCGATATCAACATCGATATCCATTGTTTTATCCTCACGGATAAAAATTACTATGACAGTGCAGCCCCTTTCGGAAACTGCCCCAGCAAATGGTATTGATCGTACCGATTCACTTCGGCACCAAATCCTTTCAAATTAAGTTATTGGTATCAACCAACTTAACCATACTGATATTTGATGCGCCTCTACTTATGTATACGACAGTTTAAATGCTTTATAAAAGCTCACTGCCGCGACACAAGACCATACAAACATAAGCACGAGGTTAATTACCAGATAAAACTAGCTTATCTTGTGAGAAATAACATCACAATCAAAAAACAACACAACACGATATCGACACCGTAACGAATTGTTAGCAAGCGAAGAATTATCCATCAATTAACGACAGTGAGATTAATATGCTTAAAAAATCTGATTATTGAATTAATTCAGGTGTATTTATATCGTTCAATAGGTTTAGCAATGATAAAGCTGAAAAACAATGTCATTTAATGCGCACTGACACTAAAACAAACTATCGAATAATCACGCCATAAACTGCGACCCAAAAAAAAGGTTTTTGCCTAAAAGACAAAAACCTTTTTCTACAATCAGTTTATAATTACAAAGATTGAGTTAACTCTGGAATCGCATCAAATAAGTCTGCTTCAAGTCCATAATCAGCCACTTGGAAAATTGGCGCTTCAGGATCTTTATTGATAGCCACAATCACTTTAGAGTCTTTCATACCCGCTAAATGTTGAATAGCGCCAGATATACCGACAGCGATATACAGATCAGGAGCAACAATTTTACCTGTTTGACCGACTTGTAAATCGTTAGGAACATAGCCAGCATCAACAGCGGCACGTGAAGCGCCAACGGCAGCGGTTAGCTTGTCAGCTAATGCTTCTAGAATAGCAAAGTTCTCACCGCTACCCATGCCACGACCACCAGAAACAATCACTCCAGCGCTGCCTAATTCAGGGCGCTCAGATTCTGTGAGAGTTTGCGAAACAAAAACTGTCTTAGCTTCTGCAACAAAATCAACGTTAACCGCTTCAGCATTGCCATCGTTGCCTGCAGCATCAAATGCACTGGTACGAACCGTCATCACTTTTTTGTCATCTAAGCTTTGTACCGTCGCCAATGCAGAACCTGCATAAATAGGACGTACAAATGTGTCAGCACTCACCACATCTACGACTTCAGAAATTTGCGCAACATCTAATAATGCTGCCACACAAGGAAGAGTATCTTTACCTACACTGCTTGCAGCTGCTAGCACGTAATCGTAATCACTGGCGACATTAACAATTAACTTAGAGAGGTTTTCAGCCATTTGCGCTTCATAAGCAGCATTGTCAGCGACAAGGACTTTACTCACACCCGATAGTGCTTGTGCAGAAGCAACCACAGCACCAACATGACTACCAGCAACAAGCACATGGACATCGCCGCCAATTGCAGTTGCTGCACTAACGACTTTGGCCGTGTCTAATTTTAAACTTGCGTTATCGTGTTCTGCTAATACTAAAATAGCCATAATTAGATCACCTTCGCTTCATTTTTTAACTTTTCAACAAGTTCAGCCACCGAACTCACCATGACACCTGCTTGACGTTCTGCAGGTGGCGTCACTTTAATCACATTTTGATGTGCTTTAAGGCTTACACCCAAGTCATCAATAGATAAGGTTTCAAGTGGTTTACGCTTTGCTTTCATAATATTAGGTAATGAAGCATAGCGAGGCTCATTTAAGCGTAAGTCCGCAGTCACCACCGCTGGTAACGGCATTTTTAATGTTTGTAACCCACCATCAACTTCACGAGTCACTTCAGCACTGTCAGCAGTTAATGTTAATTCAGAAGCAAATGTTGCTTGTGGCATATCAGTTAAAGCAGCAAGCATTTGGCCTGTCTGGTTATTGTCGCCATCAATTGATTGCTTACCAAAAATAATCACATCAGCTTGTTCTTTTTCTTGAACCGCTTTTAAAATTTTAGCAATTGATAACGGCACTAAATCTTCATCAGTCGTCACATGAATGGCACGGTCAGCACCCAAAGCCATTGAAGTACGTAACTGCTCTTGTACTGATTTGGCACCAATACTCACCACTACAACTTCTGTGACACTTCCCGCTTCTTTTAGTCTAACGGCTTCTTCTACCGCGATTTCACAAAATGGGTTCAAGGCCATTTTCAAATTAGCAGTATCAACATCTGTGTTATCAGCTTTTACTCTGACTTTCACATTGGCATCGACTACGCGCTTTACAGGCACCAATACTTTCATGGGATTTCCTTCTACACCTTCAATGTATGTGGATGGCACATTGGCTTCAGCCAATGCAATATGGCATAACTTTACGTCCTGTTAACGTTAACGTCAACCAAAGTCAAACACTTGTTTATATAATTTTTAGTTAAGAGACTGCTGATAAATAACTTATATATGCAAATAAAATATTACTTTTAGACTTAATTAACGCTTTTTAATTAAAATTTGCCTATTTAAAGGTTTTTTTATTTGATCCAATCAAATTTACTTTCTATTATTAAGAGCAATTCAAGTAACCGTGCTTTTTTTACTATCTTTTTTTGTTTTAACAATTTAAATAGTCGCATCAATTTACACTCTAGTTTGATAACAATTAACCAATTTAGAGTATTGATAGGTATTATTTAATCATCACAGAATTACTTGAGATACTTATTAATTAAAATCATTAGGATGCACATTGATATGAGTGACTTTTTAGAAATTTTGACACATGGTCGTCGTTTTAAAGCTGCTGTAAAAGAGTTATCACTAGATGAATTACGTGAACTTTCTACTAAGCTTGAAAAAATCATTACAGAAAGAGAAGAAGACGAAAAAGCTGAATTAGAAGCCAATGCTGAGCGTAATGCCCGCATTGCTGAAATATTAGCTCAAATTGAAAATAGCGGTTTATCAATTGAAGATTTAGGTGAAGTAACAGCAAAGCCTGCACCTAAAAAGCGTGCCCCACGCCCTGCTAAATATCAAATTGAAGTTGATGGCGAATTAATTCAATGGACTGGTCAAGGCCGCATGCCAACTGTATTTAAAAACCAAGTAGATAATGGTAAAACAATGGAAGACTTCTTAATTCCAGGTATGGAATAAGTCTTAATCTACGATATGATAAAAAGCTTACTTCGGTAAGCTTTTTTGTTATCTAGGATGAGTAAACAGTATTTCCTCGACGCCATAAGCCATGTAAACTAACCCCTTCGCAGCACACCACTCAATTAGGCCTGTATTATGAATGTTTCTCGTCCAATGATGTCTTTCGCACTAGTATCAAGCTTTTTATTATCAGGCTGCGCAAGTGATTATACTTTTAATAGTAATTTAGACAGTAAAGCCATAGATGAGTATTTCAAGCCAACAAGCGTTGAACTATTTAAAGACGGTGAACGTCCAACTGGCGCATTTGATATTGTTGCCCTAGTTGAAGGCGAGTCTTGCCAAGAAACGGAAACTGGCGTACCCGCTAATGTCGCCGATGCCCGCACACAAGCCCGTAAAAAGGCCAATGAACTGGGTGCTAATGGACTTATCGTTAAGAAGTGTCTATTAACAGAACAACCAACAGAAACTTGCTTTACCCAAGCATTCTGCGTCGGCCAAGCAATTAAAATGCACAATGTGCAATAACCTTTTTACTATATATTTAATTCATGACTACTCATTCTGACCAGCCGTTTCAATCTGATATTGAAGCGGTTGCAATTTGTCGCACGCCATATAAACAAAAGTTTGGTATTCCTAGGCAACCTGGCCTAGTTAATGTCAAAGGCTGGGTTGAGTTAACCCCCAAATTTAACCAACTCGATGCCGTCAGGGGAATTGAACAATATTCACACCTTTGGCTACTTTTTTGTTTTCATGAAAACTTAGCACAAGGCTGGAAAAACACCGTTAGACCTCCTCGACTAGGCGGAAATGAAAAGCTAGGCGTATTTGCTACCCGCTCTACTTTTAGACCAAATGGCATTGGCCAATCTGTAGTTAAATTACATTCAGTTGTTAGACGCAACGGTAAAGTCTGCCTAGAAATATCTGGAATGGATTTATTAGATGGCACACCAATCATTGACATAAAACCCTATATTCCATTTTCTGACGCCATTGATAATGCAACTGGAGGCATTGCTCAATCAGCACCAGAATTAATAGAGGTTCAATATTCATCATTAGCTGAAACACAAGTTTTGGCTCACTCTAAAGCGCTTGATATATCGCATTTACAACAAGTAATTACGGATGTTTTAGCGCAAGACCCGAGGCCTGCATATAAAAAAGCGAAAGTTGATCTTAAAATTTATCAAGTTGCTTTATTTGATATAGATGTATTTTGGCGAGTCAATGATAAAACGATTGAGGTGATTGAAATTAAACCGACTAGCGTATGTTAAAATAAACTTAGCTTTTCGATTAACTATGTCATTTTCACCCATTTTTAGGCGAATTGATTTATCTAACAATGTTTTAAATCTAACGGTCATAATAATAATTTCGTTAACTTAATCTTAGGCTTAATAATGAATAATAAACCTGATTATCAAACTCAGCATAAAAAACGCCTATCTTGGATGCCTTGGCTTTATTTTTCGTTAAAAGAAAAACACTTAGTCTGGGCAAAGCCTTGGCAAGACGAGATCCAACAACATTTAACCCAAGTTGAAACTATTCATATTGGTGAGCACAGTTTTATCGCTCCTGAAGCCAACCTTTTTGCAGAACGTGGACGTGACATTCATATAGGTAACCAATGTATGATTGCAGCTGATGTGTTCCTCCACGGCCCTATTACACTGGGTGATGAGGTCGCGATTAACCACGGCTGTTCATTTGATGGCGGAAAAGTAGGGATCACGATCGGCAATAAGACCCGCATAGCAAATAACGTGACTATTTACGCATTTAATCACGGGATGTCCGTCGATAACCCTATTTACCAACAAGCTGTTACAGCCAAAGGGATCACTATTGGTGATGATGTTTGGATTGGAGCACAAGCTGGTATTGTTGATGGTGTCACTATTGGTAATCAAGCCATTGTAGGTATGGGCAGCATTGTCACCAAAGATGTCCCGGAGTTCGCTATTGTTGCAGGAAACCCTGCTAAAATAATCGGCGATAGGCGCGATAAGTAGTTAAAAAGTGCTGCACAATAACGCCTTGTCGTTCAATTTTCCTTGCTAACATGGCGATGTTAAACCAGCGTCTTATTGGTTTAATTATTTCAATGCCCTTGTTCCATATATTAAAGCCAAGATGTTGTTAATTATCTGGTGACAACATCGTTGCAAGTGCTAAAATGTCGCCCATTAATAGCTACTAAGTGGACATTGGGAATGCGAGTTAGCAATTACCTGCTTTCAACACAAAAAGAAACTCCTGCAAATGCAGAAGTGATCAGTCATCAATTAATGTTACGTGCAGGTTTTATCCGCCGTAATGCATCAGGCCTTTATTCATGGCTGCCCAGCGGATTACGCGTATTGCGTAAAGTTGAGGCGATTGTTCGTGAAGAAATGAATAATGCTGGTGCTGTTGAAATCTTAATGCCCCTAGTTCAGCCTGCCGATTTATGGGCTGAAACTGGTCGCTGGGAAAAATTCGGTCCAGAATTGCTCCGCTTTCAAGATCGCCACAATCGCGACTTCGTATTAGGTCCAACTCATGAAGAAGTCATTACCGACCTTGTACGTAAAGAAGTTAGCTCTTATAAGCAATTACCATTGAACTTATATCAAGTTCAAACAAAATTCCGTGATGAGGTTCGTCCTCGTTTTGGTGTGATGCGTGCTCGTGAGTTCTTGATGAAAGATGCTTACACATTCCATTTAAGCCAAGAGTGTTTAGATAACACCTACGCACAAATGCATAATGCATACAGTAAAATTTTTGAGCGTATGGGGTTAGCTTTCCGTCCTGTTATCGCAGATACAGGCTCAATTGGCGGCAGTGCTTCACATGAATTCCATGTACTTGCAAATAGCGGCGAAGATTTAATTGCTTACTCAAACGGCAGTGATTACGCAGCCAATATCGAGAAAGCAGAAACAGCTGAGCCTACAACAACGTTAGCAGCACCAACTCAAGAAATGACTTTAGTTGATACGCCAAATGCTAAAACGATTGCCGAGTTAGTTGAACAATTTGACGTTGAAATCACTAAAACAGTGAAAACATTGATTGTTAAAGGTGCAACTGATGAAGCGCCGCTTGTAGCGCTAATCGTACGTGGCGATCATGAGCTAAATGAATTAAAAGCCGATAAGCACGAACTTGTTTCTGCGCCACTTGAGTTTGCAACTGACGCAGAAATCAAAGGTGCCATTGGCGCAAGCACTGGCTCTTTAGGCCCTGTAGGCTTAACAATGCCAGTTATCATTGACAAAGATGTTGCTGTAATGAGCGATTTTGCAGCGGGTGCCAACCAAGATGGAAAACATCATTTTGGTATCAACTGGGAACGTGACTTACCAATGGCGCAAGCGATGGATCTTCGCAATGTTGTTGAAGGTGAGCCTACGCCTGACGGTAAAGGTACTTACGAGTTTGCACGTGGTATCGAGGTGGGTCACATCTTCCAACTTGGAACCAATTACTCAGAAGCCATGGGTGCAACCGTACTTGATGAAAACGGTAAAGCAAAAGAAATGCTGATGGGATGTTATGGTATCGGTGTCAGTCGTATTGTTGCTGCAGCAATTGAGCAAAACCACGACGACCGAGGCATGATGTTGCCAGCGACCCTTGCCCCATTCACTGTGGGTATTTTACCGATGAACATGCACAAATCGCATCGTGTAAAAGAAATGGCAGAGCAGTTATACAAAGATTTGAGTGCTGAAGGCATTGAAATCTTGCTGGACGATCGTAAAGAGCGCCCAGGTGTCATGTTCAATGACATGGAGCTAATTGGTCTACCTCACGTTGTCGTAATTGGTGACCGTAATATCGACGCGGGTGTATTTGAATATAAAAATCGCCGCACTGGTGAAAAGCAAGAAATTCCTTTTGACCAAATCGTTGACTTCATTAAGTCATCAATTAAAGGCTAAACCTTCACTAGGCTAGCTAAAACCTGCCTCAGTAAAAGACATTAAACGCACCTTAGGGTGCGTTTTTTTTACTAAAAATTTATACGATGGTGTAAAAAAACCTTCATTAACTCGTCTAACCAGATAATATTAACCATACTGATATCATGATGTTAAACACAATAAGGAGATAAACGTTGTCAGAGACTATTGCACTGGTATTAGGTGGCGGTGGCGCTAGGGCTGCATACCAAATTGGTGTGTTAAAAGCCTTAGTACAACTGTACCCTCGTAATCACCACATTCCATTTGCAATCCTCAGTGGTTCTTCAGCAGGTGCAATTAATGCCACTTCGTTAGCAACCCATGCATCATGTTTTCATTTAGGCGTTAAAAAGCTCGATTGGGTATGGCGTCATTTTGAAACGAAAAAAGTATATCGATCTTCTTTTTGGGATGTATTCAAACACCTTTGCAAGATGGCATTAAAAGGCTTACAGACTGATAAAATGAACACTGATGCCGGTAGCTTGCTCGATAACTCTCCGTTACGTCAGTTACTTAACCAACTAATAGACTTCCAACGCATTGAGCGAAACATTGGCAGTGGCGCACTAAAAGCGATTAGTATTGACGCTTCTAGTTATAACGACTCACATTCATACAGCTTCTACCAAGCCCATAATAGTGTCGATGATTGGCAAAGGGCCAGGCGGCAAGGAAACCGCTGCACACTGACGACCAACCATTTGATGGCAACATCAGCTATTCCTTTGGTTTTTCCGTCAATTAAGCTCAATCAAGCTTACTTTGGCGATGGCTCAGTGCATCAATTATCCCCGCTATCAAGTTCAATTCATTTGGGGGCTGATAAAATCATGGTTATTAACCTCGATAGCCCACATAAAAAACCGCAACACGAAATTGATGCTCACCCAAAAGCTGCCACCATCGCAGGTCACTTACTCGATACCATTTTTTCTGACACCTTAAACAGTGATCTTGAGCGGCTTGAAAGAATTAATACCACCTTAGATTTAATTCCTGGCGCAGATGTGGAAATGATAAACCTAAGGAAGATTAATACGTTAGTTATAAAGCCTAGTGAAGACCTAAGCGAAATTGCAGCAAGATATTATAAAGATCTTCCCCTCGCGATAAGGATACTCCTCAAATTCATTGGTATAGATAGTCAGTCAGACTCAAGTGTGGTTTCTTACCTATTATTTGAAAAAGCCTACACAAGTGCTTTAATTGATTTAGGTTATCAAGACGCAATGACACAGATAGACACCTTTAAGGACTTTTTTAATATC
Organism: Shewanella sp. 10N.286.52.A9; assembly: GCF_041468985.1. Taxonomy (NCBI): domain Bacteria; kingdom Pseudomonadati; phylum Pseudomonadota; class Gammaproteobacteria; order Alteromonadales; family Shewanellaceae; genus Shewanella; species Shewanella sp. 10N.286.52.A9. Next base: position 59,758 of record NZ_JBFRJQ010000040.1, read on the forward strand.
AAGACTACCTAGCTGGATAAAAGGAATGTTATGGACGCAATAAGGATAATTGCTCTAGCAACTTTGCTGATGTTAGCAGCCTGCAATGACACTAAGTTACAATTTGACCCCGATCCTCTCAAAGGCAGCTTACATACGGTTGACTGGGCAGGCACTTACCAAGGCGTTTTTCCTTGTCCAAGCTGCAACGGAATGAAAACCATACTCACCTTAATTGCCCCTAATCAATACACCATTTCAACAGAGCACTTAGGACAAGACCCTAACCCATTTGTCAGTTCAGGTGAGTTCAATTGGGATAGTACAGGAAATATAATCTATTTAGATCGAGGGCAAATTTACCAAGTTGTAGAAAGCAAAATGTACTTATTGAATGTGGAAAGTCAACGAATACGTGGGGAACACGAAGAGCAGTACATTGTTCACAAAATCAGTTCATAAAATCAGTTCATAAAATCAGTTCATAAAATCAGTTCATAAAATCAGCTCATAAAAAAGCCTTCCCCTTATATGTCCAGTCGTCGATATACATTGTTAGCAATTAGCTTCCCGGCTACCGCCTAACATAAGCGAATGATACCAGATAGGTCGGAAAGAATTTTTCACCAACAAAGCACATATATTTTGCTTTCGCTTCAAAATAAAATTCGGTAAAAAGTACGGGTAACCAGTCATGATATACGCTATGACAGCCCTAAAAACTCAGCTGTAGTAGCATCACTTTGGAAAGAGTTATGTCTCAAAACTATAAATTCGATATCGACGATCTTCTTTGGGATGAAGAAGTTGAAACCAAGCCCAAAACGAAAAAAGTCAATCATCGTAGAAAGGATACCAAAAAACGTTATGCCGATGATTACGCTGAATTAGATTTTGAGGCGAACCAATATCAGTGACAGACTGCCATAAAAAAAAGCAAGTTGCTCAGCAACTTGCTTTTTTATATATGAACGACCAACGATGAAAGTGTTAGAATTTTGCCGTACCGCCAATATAGAAACCATCATCAAATGAGCGATCTGAACGGTCGTCATATTTGAATGTTAAGTTACGGTAACCTACAAACAATGCCATATTCGGGTTAAAGCTATACTTCACTTTTGCACCTAGCTCGGTGTAGCCATCGACGTTAGAAAAAGATAATACAGAAGGTGCGTAATAAGCATCACCATGTAATGATAAATTGTTATTCAGCGCCAAGCTGTAATGACCACCCACTGATATCACACTGCCATTTGGACTATCATCAAACCAAACTGAAGACCATTTAGGGCCTACTTCAATAGTATGTGGACCAGTTTGATGAACCATGTGCATCGCAAATTCAGCCAAATGTCCTTTTTTATCAGAATAAATGTAACCCGCTTCAAGGTTGGTATGCTCATTAAGGTAAGATTTTAAATCAGCAGAAACCACATGTTCGCTTATACCAAACGTTAATTCGGATGCACTTGCATTCAACGATAGTGCACATACTGCCGCTATGGCTGCAGCTTTAATGGTTTTGCTCATGTTAATACCTCAATCAAGAATCATAATTTGCCGAGATTATACTGACCATTATTATTAAGTCTTTATAAATCAGTCACGCTGGTGACAAATCAATCACTCGCATACAAACTTCAAACGCGTTAATAACAATTTAACCAAATGATTCATACTTGCTACTTATAAATATTGATGACGACATTGCTAAAAAATAAACGAAATAGCAGTGTTTTTGATATCTAACTCACAACAAAAAATTAAATTGTGCACAATTTAATTGTGCTATTAGAGTTGATCAGATATAGTAAGAACAAATCTATGAGGAGTAAGCTATGAGTCAGTCTTTTTACGATCAATCAGCAGTTGATATTCAAGGTAATACCGTTTCAATGGCACAATTTAAAGACAAAGTTGTGTTAGTCGTTAACACCGCTAGTGAATGTGGCTTTACTCATCAATACAAACCACTGGAACATTTATACCAACTCTATAAAGATCAAGGTTTTGTGGTATTAGGTTTTCCGTGTAATCAATTTGGTAAACAAGAAAAAGGCGACGAAGCAGCTATCAGTGAATTTTGTGAAATTAATTTCGGGGTCACCTTCCCACTATTTAGCAAAATTGATGTAAACGGCCCAGATTCAGCACCGCTATATACTTTCTTGAAGTCACAAGCTAAGGGATTATTAGGTAGTCAGTCGATAAAATGGAACTTTACAAAGTTTTTAATCAACAAAGATGGCAAGGTTCTCAATCGATATTCACCAACAACAAAGCCGGAAAACCTAATGAGTGAAATTGAGGGCTTATTAAAATAAATATCAACCCACTGAAATTAATCAAAAAAAATTTTTCAAAAGAAATATCAAAATAAATTGTATTTTTTTTGAACTATTCAGAGAAGGGAGAGTCTTACTTACTAAGACAGTGTGATTTCACTTTCATCATCTCCCTGGGACTTCTAGCGCGGTCCCCTTGATCTCAAAGTGGATCGATAGGCAATCATTTGATTGCCTTTTTTTATGGTTCTAAATGCGTAAGCCGATACATCGACATCTCAATCATAATAGTACTCCTCTCCAACTATCTAAAACTCATAAAAAGCGACGTAATGGCAAGACTCTAAGTCATCAAAAATCAGTTTTTTTATATTTTCATAAAAAATTTTAAATTTATTTGAACCTTTTTGAATAGCAGCGCTCTGAGTATATGTAGCAAGTTGGTAAGCGTTAATGGTAAAGCAAACCCTTCATCACGGTTTACTTCACAGGAAAATTTATCAACATGGTCTCATCAACCAATGCTAACCGAATTATTTTTAAGACTGCTTTACTGGTTTTTGAATTGTTCATCATCATCCCCCCATTCGGGAACCTGTTAATCTGCTAGCGCTTGATTAACTTATGTCCCACAAGAAATACTTCTGGCAACCCATTGGGTTGCCATTTTTTTATCTGTGCTTTAATCAATACAAAAATCGCCCCTTCCATACAAAGCCCGCACGCTTATGTTGGTATGAGATAAAAATGAATCTTGGATAAAAATGCATCTTGGATATAAATAGAATGAAAAGATCATTTTTTTATAAAATCATTGAACCTTTTATTAAACCACCACTCTGAGTAACTGTAGCGAGTTGATAATGGTTAAGTGGATTCTTACTTACCGACTATCTCAAGTTTGATTAGCCCTTCATCACGGCAACATTAAATGATCGCTAACCGAATTAGTTTAAGACTGTTTCATTGTTCATCATCATCCCCCTTATTTGGGAACCTGTTAATCCGCTAGCGTATGATTAACTTATGTCCCACAAGAAATACTTCTGGCAACCCATTGGGTTGCCATTTTTTT
>NZ_JBFRJQ010000041.1:0-238 GCF_041468985.1 Shewanella sp. 10N.286.52.A9
GCGTAATGCTAAATGCTTTTAAAGTCGCTAACTTGTCAAAGTTAGTAGACTCGCTTTATCGTGATAAAGCTACTCTTTCGAGTAAATTAGGCGCTTGGCGATGACCTACTTTCACATGGGGAGACCCCACACTATCATCGGCGCGATTGCGTTTCACTACTGAGTTCGGGATGGGATCAGGTGGTACCACAATGCTATTGTCACCAAGCAAATTCGGGTGTTAATCGCTTATCGCAAT
>NZ_JBFRJQ010000042.1:0-9312 GCF_041468985.1 Shewanella sp. 10N.286.52.A9
GGCTCACTGGCTCACTGGCTTATAGCTTGGATAGTTCTAATAATCAGTCCTCTGAGTTATGAACCTATATGTGCAAGTAAACCGATCGAGTACCAAATTTAAGCCAAAAAAAATGCCAATCATGAGATTGGCATTTTATTATTCAAACGAGATTATTGGTATTTATAACCTTCGGTTTGCTTCTGTTCTGAATAGTCTAGCTTTTCATGGGTCTTACCCATTGCTTCAGCGACTTCAGGCGGCATATAGTTTTCATCATGCTTAGCGAGCACTTCTGTAGCTTCAATAGTGTCTTCGCTAATCAACACACCTTGTGCAACGATACCTTGTCCTTCACGGAATAAGTCAGGCAATAGGTCATCAAAAGTGACAGTAATTGCACCACCAAAAGCATCATGAATTTCAAACTCTACATGTAAGCTATTTGGGTCACGAACCATGGTTCCTTCTGTTACCATGCCACCAACTCGAATGCGTTGGCCGATTTCCGGTTTCTCACCTGTATCCTTCTTACCATTGACGATTTCATATGGAGTAAAGAATAAGTTCAAGTTTGAGTTAAGTGCATATAATAGCAATGAAGCAATACCAGCAACACCAGCAATCAATGCAACGGCAAGTGTGAGTCTTTTTTTACGTCTTGAGTTCACTATCTACTACTCCTAGTTTCTTTTAGGCGGTCTTCTCTTTCCATCTTTTTAGCGATTTCCAGTAAGACTTTCTTTTTTTGGCGAAGGCTTAAGAATAATAAGATTCCTAAACTGCCGAACGTAACACCGTATGACAGCCATACATAAAAAGCATAGCCGCCCATGTTTAAAAATTCTGAAAAAGATTCGAATTGTATCATTTCGATGCCTCCGCTTTAGCTAATTCTCTTACCCAAGGGCGCATACCATTTCTAGCTAAAATTTCAGCTTTGTAGCGCACTAATGTTATTGCACCAATCATTAGACCGAAACCAAAGATATTGATTAGCAGTGGTGCAAGCATTTCCATCGGCATTGCAGATTTTTCGGTAATTTTAATCGTTGCAGGCTGATGCAAGCTACTCCACCAATCAACCGAGTACTTAATAATTGGAATATTAATGACGCCGACAATTGCTAGAATACCAGCTGCACGAGCTGCTAGTACTTTATCTTCAAAAGATGCATATAGTGAAATGACACCTAGATATAAGAATAGTAGAACTAATTCTGAAGTTAAGCGCGCATCCCATACCCACCAAGTGCCCCACATAGGTTTACCCCATGATGCACCCGTTAATAATGCGATGAAGGTAATGACTGCACCAATTGGTGCAATTGAAGCAGCAACCCAGTCAGCAGTCTTAATTTGCCATACAATGCCAACGAATGAAGCTGATGCCATAGCCATGTATGCAGCCATTGACATTGAAGCCGCTGGTACATGGATATAGATAATTCGGAAACTTTCACCTTGTTGGTAATCCATTGGCGCAAACAACATGCCCCAAATAGTACCAACACTGATCAGCAATATGGCTGAAAAAGCAAACCAAGGTAATAGTGTTCCTGCTAATTTATATGCACGCTCTGGATCAGCGTAAGAATGAAGCCATTTCCACATATCAGTTTGTACTCACTCGTAATGATGCACCAATAGCAAATGGTGCCATAATTAATGATCCGACCAACATTGCACCAATAATGGCAAGTTGTCCGGTATAAGGTAAATTTAATCCTGCTGCATCTATAGCACTAGTTGCAAAGATTAAAACGGGTATATAAAGCGGTAAAATTAGCAAGCTAAGTAATACACCGCCTTTTCTCAAACCTACGGTTAATGCAACACCGATAGCTCCTAGAAGCGAAAGCACTGGGGTTCCCACTGTTAAGGTGAGTATCAGTGCAGTATAGCTATTGCTTTCTAAATGCAACAATACTGCTAATAGTGGTGCTACCAAAATCAATGGTACACCAGTTAAAATCCAGTGAGCCAATACTTTTGATAATACTAATATAGGCAAAGGCTGCGGACTTAACAGCATTTGCTCTAAACTACCGTCATTAAAATCTGCTTTAAATAATCGTTCTAGTGATAACATCGAAGCCAGTAGCGCTGCAACCCAGATAATGCCAGGTGCAACTCTAGAAAGAACCTGAGGTTCTGGGCCTATCCCTAATGGGAATAAGGTGACAACTAAAACGAAAAATAATAGCGGATTGAAAATATCGCCACGATGCCTGACCGCAATTTTTAAATCCCGTTGCAACAATGTCAGGAATGCTTGAGTGTAACTGATGCCTCTTTTCATTGTTGTACCTTATACGAAACGATAGTCTAATTTGATCTTGCGAAGGACATCATCGGTTATCAGACTCATGTCTTGGTGAGTGGTCATGATTACGCAGCCACCTCTTTGAGTATGTTCGATAAACAATTGTTCCAACTCTTCCACACCTTTTTTATCAATTGCTGTAAATGGTTCATCTAAAATCCAAATACGACAATTAGTGTGCCAAAGGCGTGCTAGTGCAGTCCTTCTGTGTTGGCCTGCTGATAAATGTCCAGCGAGTGCCTCTTCGAAGCCGCCTAGATTAACTTTTGCGAGTAAATCATAACTATCAAAGTCATCATACCCGCTTAACCTTAAATTGAAGTTAAGGTTTTCATCTGCTGTTAACTCACTTTTAACACCTGCTAAATGACCAAGGTAAAGTAAGTCTTCATTAAATTCGTCACGGCATTGGTTAATGTCGGTATCAATGTATTGTATTTCGCCAGCGTAAGGTCGGGACAAGCCGGCAATTATACGAAGTAAACTGGTTTTACCTGCACCATTTGGACCTTCGATTTGGACAATGTCACCAGCATTAATTTCAAAACTTAATTGATCAAAGAGAATGCGGTCTTCACGAATACAAGTTAATTCGTTTGCCCTGACTAACGTTTTCTGTTGATTGCTGTCTGTCACTTAGCCCTCGTTAATGAGTTGAGGATGAATACACAATGAATATTAACATAAACACAATTAAGGGTTTAGCATTCAAGTCATCTATGTGCTAGGTATTTGAAGTGGTTCCAATAAAATACATCTTATGTGAACTTTTTCATGATTCTCTAATATATTACTGTATATCGGTTTATTGTCTTATTTTGAATGAGAAGGTGAGATTCTTATCACAAAAAGGTGAGTTTTATTGAAGTTTGTAGTAATCTGATGACGATTTAATAAGTCTGCCTGGTTGAAAGGTGGCATTGAGCTTTGAATTTATTTGCATTTAGGAACGATGAACATGAAAAAATTATTAGCAATGACTGCAGTTGCTGCATTGACTTTGTCTTCGAACGTTTTCGCTCAAGATGGCGAAGCTGTTTATAACAAAGCGTGTCAAGTATGTCACAGCATGGGAGTTGCTGGTGCACCAAAAGCACACGATGCCGCTGCTTGGGAGCCTCGTTTAGCTACTGGTATGGATGCATTAGTAGGTACTGTTAAAACGGGTAAAGGCGCTATGCCACCAGGTGGCATGTGTACTGACTGTACAGATGAAGATTACCAAAAAGCAATTGAGTTTATGTCTAAGTAATATTTAGCAGACTCAAAAAAACCGGCCTATAGCCGGTTTTTTTATGCGTACAAATTAATACGCATTCAGTAGATTACTAATTTACTGTACAACAGTATCTAAAGTTAGAGTCGCTTCTTTACCGACTTCTACAGAAGCTACAACACCTTTTAAGTCACCAGTTTGAGCTTTAACGCTACCGTGTTTAGATAAGACAGCAATGATTTCGACATTTTCTGCATTGCTTAACTTAACATCACCACCCATAGACGTTGTATCATCTAATGTGACCGTAGTAGGTAGGCTGTTTGCGCTAATTTTGGTTGCTGCAAGTGGTACTTTAGGACCTTGAGTTGAACGAGCAAAGATAAACACCATGTCAGTTGAACTGACTTTATCAGCTAGCTCTGGTGAAATAACAATCTCTACATCTACAGTCTTAGCTGAAGTCCCTTGTGACATTGGGTTATGGTTACTGTCATTTGGCATAACGCCTGTTTCAGCAGAAATTCTCATTTTAGCTGATTCAATTGCATTCATTACTGCTGTGCGGTCAATATCGCTACGTCCACTATCTAAGATAGCTTGCCAAGCTGTAATCGCCGCTTGGTAGTCAGCTGTAAAGAATGAATCCATACCGACAAGCAGTAATGTTGATGGATCCTGTGGATCTAACGCCAATGATTCATCTACTAGCGCTTGGATCTGAGGATTCATTTGTTGGCCATTTTTGTAGTACATAGCTGTCGCTTTAGGACCAAGCAACTCTGCAGCTGTACCAACTAATTCCATTACTTTATCAAATGATGCAATAGCATGATCAAACTGATTAGCTGAAATATATGCATGACCTAAACTGAACCAAGCTTGGCTATTTTCAGGATCTGCTTGAACTTGTTGCTCCATCATCTGCACGCGTTGAGCCATGATTTGCTCGTTCGTCATACCTTGGTGCGGGCTTGCTTCAGCTTGTGGTGGATTAGCTATCTCTTTATATGCACCAAGCTGTTGATAGAAATATCCAGAAATAGCTAAAAGACAAATAGTCATCACTGATGGCCATAAGATCCCTTTCGCTTTTATTTTCGTATCAAGCGAATCATCGCCTTCTTGCTTCATATCTTGTAGAAGGCCAATTTCGAGTTCTTTTTTTAGTGCATCGAACTCTGCTTGATCAAGTAAGCCTTCTTCGAGTTCTTTTTCCAGAACGCTTGCACGTTCATTAAATAGCTCTAAGTTTGTTTGCTTACGCACGCCTGATTCTTCAGCAGATAACATTTTTTGCTGACGAAAATGTGGTACCCAAATCAGCATTAAACTGATTACTACGACAAGAGTAATAAATATCCAAAATGTGGTCATTGTTTCAATATTCACTTTTAGGTTGCTGAAAAAACAGGGCGGATTTGCCGCCTTACTTGAGCTAGATTATACGTAAAGATGATTCATTGAACAGTAATATACGATATAACCGAGCCAGAATCGTCATAGTTGGGCACTGGTTCACAGATTATTAAGCAATAAAAAAACTTACGAAACTAAAGTGAACTTTTTCTGTCATATGCTGAACAGTTGATAACTAGGTGTTTTTACTCTCCATTTTTTTGAGAATGAGACAAGTCACCCAGTTTTGCATGAAAGTGGCAGACATAAACAACAGCAACTACTAAAATATACACAAAATTCGTATTAGCTAATGTTAATATCACTGTTTTAAAGCATTATGTTAGATATGCGTTGGTTTAACCTTTTATATGGTTAAGGCAACTTTTTTAAAATTGAGGAATACCCATGATCCCAGAACTTGGACACTTCTCGCTCATTATCGGTTTGGCTTTCGCCATTCTTTTAATGACCGTGCCGTTATTTGGTGCAGCCCGTAAGGACCAGTATCTCGTAAGATATGCTTGGCCTATTTGTTACGGTATGTTCTTTTTTATCACTCTTTCGGTCATCAGCTTAGGCTATAGTTTTGCTGTTGATGATTTCTCTGTGGCATACGTTGCACATCACTCCAACTCACAACTTCCTATTTTCTTTAAAATAGCGGCAGTTTGGGGTGGCCATGAAGGTTCATTACTTTTCTGGGTATTTTCACTAACGGTTTGGGCTGCTGCAGTTGCTACCTTTAGTAAAGGCATGGAAGAAGTATTCATCGCTCGGGTGCTTTCAGTACTTGCAATGGTGATTGTTGGTTTCACATTATTTATGATTCTAACATCTAGTCCATTCGAACGTATTTTCCCAATTCCAATGGAAGGTCGCGACTTAAACCCAATGTTGCAAGATGTGGGTCTTATTTTCCATCCTCCAATGCTTTATCTGGGTTATGTTGGTTTTGCTGTTAGCTTTGCTTTTGCTATTGCTGCCTTAATGAGTGGACGTTTAGATTCTGCATGGGCTCGTTGGTCACGTCCTTGGACATTAGCAGCTTGGGTATTCTTAACAGGCGGTATCTCTCTTGGTTCTTGGTGGGCATATTACGAACTAGGCTGGGGCGGATGGTGGTTCTGGGATCCAGTTGAAAATGCATCATTTATGCCTTGGTTGATTGGTACCGCACTTGTTCATTCACTTATCGTGACTGAAAAACGTGGTGCCTTCCGTAACTGGACGGTATTACTTTCTATCTTTGCTTTCTCGTTAAGCTTACTTGGTACCTTTATCGTTCGTTCTGGTGTATTGACCTCTGTACATTCATTCGCAGCAGATCCTAGCCGTGGTATGTTTATCTTACTATTACTCGGATTGGCGATTGGCGGCTCCTTAACCTTATTCGCATTACGAGCAAGTGAAATGAGTAGCCCAGCTCGATTTGAATTAAAGTCTAAAGAAACCTTCTTATTAGTGTGTAACGTGCTACTGACAGTTGCTGCTGGTACTGTGTTACTTGGAACACTATACCCACTGCTAATTGATGCATTAGGTATGGGTAAGATTTCTGTAGGACCTCCATACTTCAACTCAGTATTCGTGCCTATCGTACTAGTGCTATTTGGCTTTATGGGTATTGGCCCGATCATCCGCTGGAAGAAATCTAAAGCGGGTGAAATTAAGCGTCAGCTACTTATCCCAGCAATCGTTGCTGCAGTGGTAGGCCTTGCAACACCGTTTATCGCAGGTAACGAATTAAACCTTTGGGTTGTATTTGGTATTGGTGCTGCGACATGGGTAGCATTGGCAACCTTCAGAGCAGCTTATAACCTACTGACTGATAAAAACGGTAAATTTACCATTAACAAGATGGGCCGTAGCGAAATGGGTATGATCATTGCTCATTTAGGTATTGCTGTTTCAATTGTGGGTGCCACTATGGTATCTAACTACTCAATTGAGAAAAGTGTTCGTATGGGCCCTGGTATCAGTGAAGAGTTAGCCGGTTACACCTTTAACTACATTGAAACTAAAAATGTGGTTGGTCCAAACTACACTGCGCAACAAGGTCAGATAGAAGTTTATCAAGATGACAAGTTTGTCACATTATTGCGACCAGATCGTCGTCAATATAATGTACGTACAATGGATATGACTGAAGCAGGTATTGATTGGGGCTTATTCCGTGATTTATATGTCACGATGGGCGACCCATTAAGTATGACTCAATTTGCTGTACGTCTTAACTATAAACCATTTGTGCGTTGGATTTGGTTTGGTTCAATCTTTATGATGGTAGGTGGTTTCCTCGCAGCGTCAGATAAACGCTACCGTGTAAAAGAAACCAAAACTGCTAAAGATGATGCAGAACAAGCAAAATTAGCGACTGCTTAATATATCGGAGAAAATATGAAAAAGTTGGTGCTGTTTATACCATTGGTATTGTTTTTGGGGATGGGAGTTTTTCTATATCAAGGGTTATTCTTAAATCCGCAAAAGCTGGATTCAGCACTAGAAGGAAAGCCGGTACCGGCTTTCCAACTTGAACGTCTCGAGACGCCAGGTGAAATACTAACGGAAGCGGATTTAAAAGGTGAAGTGTCATTAATCAATGTATGGGCAACGTGGTGCCCAGCTTGTAAATATGAACACCCATATTTAATGATGCTAGCCCGTCAGGATATTTTACCGATTTATGGTATTAACTATCGTGACGAGCGTGGACCAGCTATCAGAGAATTAAGCCGTGAAGGTGATCCTTATGCGATTAACATTTTTGATAAAGATGGCCGTTTAGGTTTAGACCTTGGCGTATATGGCGCACCAGAAAGTTTTATTGTTGATCATAACGGTATTATCCGTTTTCGCTATGCAGGTCCGATTGATCGCAATGTTTGGAGTGAAACGCTTTACCCAATGATTCAACAATTACAAGCTGAAGCTAAGCAAGACGGAGTATAGGAATGAAAACATTAAAAATACTTGCTGGGTTTGTGGCAAGTTTAGTTTTGGCTTTCAATGTTATGGCAACTCCAGTAGATACTTATGAATTTAAGTCTACGGATAATCAAAAGCGAGCATTAAGCTTAGCGCATGAATTGCGTTGTCCACAGTGTCAGAATCAAAACTTAATTGATTCTAACTCTCCTGTTGCTCAGGACTTAAGACTTGAAGTCTACACAATGGTAGATGAAGGTAAAAGTGATGCTGAAATCGTTGATTTCATGACAAGCCGTTATGGTGACTTTGTACTATATAAGCCAAGATTAGATCCAAAGACCTATATTTTATGGCTTGGGCCATTTGTATTAATGCTGATCGCACTTTATGTTGCATTGGTTGTGGTTCGTAAACAGCGTGGTAAATCAACAGCTGCTCCGGAAATGTCTGAAGCAGAAAGAGAAGAACTCGAGGCGCTGCTAAAAAGCAAACCAAGTGAAGGTGAAAAATCATGAAAGCCGTGATTAAAGCACTCGTGTTTAGTGCATTAGTCGTAACGGGTATTGTTAATGCTTATCCTGGAATGGAAAAGCAACAACAGCATGTTAGTAATTCAACTTTAGATAAAATCAATGTACTTGAGAATCCTTTTCCAATTGCACACATAGGTTTTAGTGATGCAGAAGGTAAAGAAGTCGATTTTGAAGCGCATAAAGGTAAAGTCGTTATCGTCAACATGTGGGCGACCTGGTGCCCACCTTGTGTAAGAGAGCTACCAGCACTAGACCGACTAGAACAAAGCCTAAGTAAAGATGAATTTGTCCTTATGCCAATCTCGATCGATGCTGAAGGTACAAAACAAGTTAGTCCATTCTTAGAGTCAATTGGTCTAGCGTCGTTTAACTCTTATTACGATCCAAGACAAAACCTACGTGAAGTGTTTCCACTAGACACAATACCAGCGACCTTTATCTTGAATAAAGAAGGAGAGCTTGTCGCTTACGTTAGAACTTATGTTGATTGGGATGATAAAAACGCTATCGCTTTTTTAGAGCAGTTTCAGTAATACATATATAGAAGACAAACTACAAAGCTAAGTATTGCGTTTAAATTAAGCAAAATTACGCAGAATTGATTAAAAAAGATCGCTTTTGATGAAAAACTCATCAAGCGATCTTTTTTTTGCGTTTTTATTACAAAAAGCCCTTGCACGGTTTCATAATCTCCCTATAATGCGCATCCACTGACACGGCAACAGGCACTAGCCAACACTGAGTCAGCTTGATTTGAAGCGGTTTTAACCACCTTAAATCAACGGCGAAAAGAAGTTTGAAAAAACACTTGACGCTGGCAACGGGAAGTGTAGAATACGCATCCCTGACCAACACGGTCAACGCTCTTTAACAATCAAACAAGTAAATCTGTGTGGACACTCACAGGTATTGAGTTAATCGAAATTGCT
>NZ_JBFRJQ010000043.1:0-483 GCF_041468985.1 Shewanella sp. 10N.286.52.A9
TGATAGAAAGTAAGAGCAAAGTATCGAAAGATATTTTTGAGGATTTTGATTCTTAATCAAGGCACTTGATGAGTCTCGCAGGGAGTGTGCTTCAGCACATGACTGAGAAACGAAGAAAGTAACGCCGAGTAAGGATTAAAAGACCAAAAAGAATGGGTCTGTAGCTCAGCTGGTTAGAGCGCACCCCTGATAAGGGTGAGGTCGGTGGTTCAAGTCCACTCTGACCCACCAATTCTTTTCTACTCTTCGTTAGTTTAATACTCGTTTAGCAGGCTAAACGTCGCATTAAACTGCCTTGATTAGCATACGAATTGGCAAGCCAATCTAATTGGTATTCGATATTTTTGTTTGACTGCATGTAAATGGGGCTATAGCTCAGCTGGGAGAGCGCCTGCCTTGCACGCAGGAGGTCTGCGGTTCGATCCCGCATAGCTCCACCATTTACTTGCTCATGGATAGAGATGCCAAAGATAAAACGACAGT
>NZ_JBFRJQ010000044.1:0-1049 GCF_041468985.1 Shewanella sp. 10N.286.52.A9
ATTGGGTTGCCATTTTTTTATCTGTGCTTTAATCCATACAAAAATGACCCCTTTCCATACAAAGCCCACACGCTTATGTTGGTATGAGATAGAATGGAGTGTTGGTTAAAAATGAATCTTGGATAAAAATGCATCTTGGATATAAATAGAATGAAAAGATCATTTTTTTATAAAATCATTGAACCTTTTACTAAACCACCACTCTGAGTAACTGTAGCGAGTTGATAATGGTAAAGTAGATTCTTACTTACCCAACATCTCAAGTTTGATTAGCCCTTCATCACGGCAACATCAAATGATCGCTAACCGAATTAGTTTAAGACTGTTTCATTGTTCATCATCATCCCCCTTATTTGGGAACCTGTTAATTCGCTAGCGCTTGATTAACTTATGTCCCGCAAGAAATACTTCTGGCAACCCATTGGGTTGCCATTTTTTTATCTGTGCTTTAATCAATACAAAAATGACCCCTTCCATACAAAGCCCGCACGCTTATGTTGGTATGAGATAGAAAGGAGTGTTAGATAAAAATGAATCTTGGATAAAAATGCATCTTGGATATAAATAGAATGAAAAGATCATTTTTTTATAAAATCATTGAACCTTTTGTTAAACCGATACTCTGAGTAATTGTAGCGAGTTGATAATGGTTAAGTGGATTCTTACTTACCCAACATCTCAAGTTTGATTAGCCCTTCATCACGGCAACATTAAATGATCGCTAACCGAATTAGTTTACGACTGTTTCATTGTTTGTTCATCATCCCCCTTATTTGGGAACCTGTTAATCCGCTAGCGTATGATTAACTTATGTCCTACAAGAAATACTTCTGGCAACCTATTGGGTTGCCATTTTTTTATCTTAAATTCAGCAAATAAAATTTGAGGTTAATCGGGCAAGTTTCGTTCAAAGCAAGAAGAGTTGGGTTAATTTTAAACAGGTCTCTTTAATCTAAAGAATTTTTCCTAAAAAATGTATTTTTTTACTCATGATATTGAACCTTTTGATAAACCGATACTCTGAGTAAGTGTAGCGAGTTGATAATGGT
>NZ_JBFRJQ010000045.1:0-6590 GCF_041468985.1 Shewanella sp. 10N.286.52.A9
GCTTTCTAGAATTTGAGTGAGTTTGATTAGAGAGTTAAAAGGTTTGTAGTGCATCAATGTAGGGGATATAACTCATTTATGCCACATTATGAGTTAAAGTCTGATTTCGTTAACTTACGGCTCATAGCCTTTCGACTTAGCAAAAATTAATTAAAATATGATTGAAAGAGCAACGCCAATTAAAGTAGCTCACTTTATTTTAATATTGGTATAAAGTAACACTGAAGCTAGATGCCGCCGCATTTCACTATGACATTAATTCCTGGTTTTAAGTCATTTATCTGTCCATTGGGCTGACTATACCTGTTTGGTTGATACCCGCCGCATGGGTATAAAGCTGAGTTGTTTTAAGATCCTTATGTCCAAGCTGCTCTTGTACGGTTCTTATATCTGCTCCGTGTTGTAGCAGTTGAGTTGCAAACGAATGCCTGAAAGTATGTGCAGTGACTCGTTTAGCTACTTGTGCCTGTGTTGTTGCAATTCTTAATGCACGGCCAAATGCAGACGGATGAATATGATGACGGCAAATATAGCCATCAATAGGGTGAACACATAGGCGGGAAGCTGGGAATATATACTGCCAGTGAAACTGATTAATGCTTTGCTGATACTTTCTAAACAGTGAGGGTGGCAATGAAGTGAAGCCTAAACCGGCTTTAATATCTTTATGATGTATTCCTTTTACTTTTTCAATTTGCTCCTCAAGACTATCAACAGTGCAGTCTGGTAATAAGCAGACTCGATCCTTTTGCCCCTTGCCTCTAAAAACAAAAATTGTACGGTGAGTGAAATCAATATCTTTCACTCTTAAACTGAGTGCTTCATTAAGCCTAAGTCCACTACCGTATAGGATGCTTGCTATCATTTTGTACTGACCATTCATTAGGTTAATGATGAGCTTGGCTTGTTGAGCATCTAATACTTGAGGGATACGGCCAGGGGCTTTCGCATAAGGAAAATTGAGGTTATCAGTATTAACTTCAAGAACATGCTTAAATACGAACACAAGTGCACACAATGCTTGTTTTTGTGTACTAGCACTAACCCCACGTTGGTTGCTTAAATAGTACAGGAAGGACTCAATATGAGAGGGCGCTAATTCGCGTGCATTTTTGATTTGGGTATATCGGATGAAATAGCGCGCCCAGTAGAGATAAGATTTCTCGGTTTGCAAACTATAATGGCGAACCCTAATTTGTTCTCTGATAGCTTCAATAAAAGTTGGCTTCTTCATAGGAATTACTTAATTATAACTGTATATATATACAGTTATAATTCTTTTTTGAAAAATTGCGAGTAAAGTGAGCAAAAAATGATAGTTCTTTGCTCGATAAAATTCTAAGATATTGTTAAGTTATTGAAATAATGATACTTAGCAACAGATTGTAGAGACCTCTACATTAAGACGCTCAATTTTACCCTGTTGATATAGAATAAATTAATAGGAACTATAATTATTATTCATAATAAACAGTCGGTTGGCTTAGTATCGTTGCTACTAAGTTTAATTTGAACAGGAACATTATCGAGCAGCTATATAATAAGCTGTTAGTTGCCAATGGAGAGTGGATTGAGCATTAGAGTTATTGAGGTAGTTGACTACGATTCAAATTGGCAGAAAAAATTTGAAAGTGAAAAGTTACTACTAACGAATGCGATAGGAGTTAATGCAATAAAGATTGAACACATTGGAAGTACATCCATTGTAGGCCTAGCCGCAAAACCCATTATTGATATTTTAATTGAAGTCTCAAGCTTAATGGAATTAGATACTGCCAATGAAAAACTTGAAGCACTTGGTTATAAGGTCAAAGGTGAAAATGGCATTTCAGGTCGTCGGTATTTTCAAAAAGGTGGCAACCAACGCAGTCATCAAGTTCATGCATTTCAAACAAATGACATCAACCTACTTCGGCATTTAGCATTTAAAGAATATCTAATTGCTCACCCTGCAATAGCGTCAGAGTATTCTGCTATTAAAAAAGAAGCCGTTTCAAAATGCGAAAATAATATAAATGTCTATATGGCGCTAAAAAACGACTTTATTGAAAAGCATGAAAAGTTAGCTATAGATTGGTTCGGCAACTAACAAGTTACTCAAAAGGACACAAAACGCTTGGCTTGTGCTCCTTCGTCGCTAATTTTAGCCAAGCATTTATGCGCCCATTAGTAAGGCGTTATGAGTTAGTCAGATTTCAACGGAGATTTTAAGTTTGAATGGTTCTATTAATTTTTACTCTTTGCTTGCAATAATTTTTACCTTAAATGTCCTTGCAGGGTGCAAGTCTACAGATACAAAAACTAAAGGTTGGAATATCGAAATGGGAGATTGTAAGTCAAGAATACACCCTATCAAAACCAATCCAACTGCTGATTACAAAGCTTGTTCTTTTAATCACAACCAAGTCAAAGATGAAGTTAATACATGTATGCTTAATCAAGGTTGGTCTGAAATGCATGTAATGTCATGTAATAAAACTAATAAGTTTTATTCAAGAGAACAGATTAATGGTTGTCTAAATAGTTCAAATGAAAACAATAAAATAAACCATGAAAAAATGAATGCTTGTTTGGCTAAATTTGAAGTGTACGAAGTAGACTCAGATAAAACTAAAGCTACAATTAAGACAATTCTTGATGAACGCACTAATTAACTCATAACAAACTGTTAAACAAGGACAAAATACAGTTGGCTTTTGCTCCTTCGTCGCTCATTCTAGCCAACTATATTTAGCCTGTTAACAGGGCGTTACATGCCATGAGTAAGAAGAAGCATCTAAAAGGAAATATTGTTACGGCTAGAAACGGGCATCTTAGCTATGAAATCAATTCAGCCAGCTCAAGTTTCCTGCCTGTTTTAAGTCAGATTCTCCAAAAGGAGTTTGGCTGTATGCCTGTGGGAGAAACAACCACATTTGTAAGTGAGATTGTTTCGGATATCGAGCTAAATGGTATTAAGTTAGGCTTGGGTTGGGACAATTGGTCTGGTGCATACGTCTTGGCTCTTTGTGGTGAAGGTGATCAACACATTTCTGATATGGCCAACAACCTAAATAAGGAAATTGGTAAAGTTGAGTACTGTAAATATGCCAGCATGTAACAAGTCAAAGCACGCGGACTTGGTAAAGCTGTCACATTTTTTGTTCCAAAAAAGCCGCCAACTTCACCAAGCCGGTGTTTGAGGCGTTAGCCCTCATTCGGAGAATTCATGCAAGGCACAATTGCTCAATTACTTTCTATCGCTGCTCATGGCAATGAGTTTCTAAGTGGGCGTCTGAGTGACGATTATTTCCCGAATAGCTCTACCTTCAAATTCTGCAAATTCGTCAAGTTTGTAGATCTGCAAAGCTCAGGTACGAAATGGCATGAAAGAGATTTTGCCAAAGACCCTAATGACTGGTTCAAAAAGCTTAAAAAAACCGGGGTGGTTCAGTTTAGAGTCCGATATATTTCGACAAATAAAGACGAAACTTCAGATCGCATGTCAGTTGGATTCGTTGGTGGCGGAGGACGCTGGCTTATCGAAGCAGTGAAGTCTGGAAAATCTGATTTTTGGGAGGCTAGCTGGGAGGTGGGAGATAGAGATGATCCAGAGCAAAACATTTGGCATGTAAAGTACGGGAGAATCTTAAGAAATAGGAATCAGCCCGAACAGGCTCTACCACCGGCGTTTGAAGTTAAAGAACAGCTCAAAGACATTCTTCAAAAAATTAGTGAATTTGCTCATAAAAATGATTGTGGCAATTTCGGAGAGTGTTTTGATAGAGGGCTAAAGGCTCTCGAAGAGCCTACCACTTCAAGCGATAAAGAATACAAAATATTTCCGGAAGGTTATACTGGGCCGGAATATCATCAGCTCCTAAACGCAAGCCAGCGTGCGTGGGTTTTTGGCGGAATGGGATCATGGAATGACATGGGATTTAATGATTCGGCAACCCATAAAGAGTATGAAGAGTTATCGGATAAATTGTTTAGTCTAATCAACTTGTCATTAATCGTTGCCTCTAATCCTTTTCCGCGCCCGTAGAAAAGGAAGAAGAAAAAGAATCAGAGGTTCGCAAAAATAACAAATGGTGGCAGTTTTGGGAAAAGGGCTAACAATTCAATCAACTTCGCGCCTTCGGCGCCGGACGCAGCAAAGCCGCGCCGGTTATTGAGGCGTTAGGCAAGGAATGCAATATGAGTAAAATTTTCCACTCTTACATAAAAAAATATCAATTTTTGACGCCAGAGCGACTATACGATGAGTTCGTCGAACATTTTGAAACAGAATTTACTAAGAATGATTCAACAATTTATTTTATTGCTAAGTGTAAGAAGCCATCTTGGGTTCAAGGTTCAATAAAATTCATACGGGGTTATAAGTTCTCGGCAAAGATAGATATAGATGGGGTTATTCATGACGTAGAAATTGATATGGCAGACTTTTGGCACGAAATGCCATTTATGAAGGAAAATTTCCCTGACAAGATTTCTATGGCTAGGTACTTTATGGCCAGGTCTAACTCACTACCTTGGCGACTTTTACCTAAGGACTTGCGTTATAAATTTTTATCATCTGTAGAAGCTATTAAAGGTGATGGAAAGCAACTAATTATCAATTGCGAGATCATGAAAAACTCAAATAAAGACGCAAGATCTTTAACTGATATATTTTTGTATCAGGCAATTAACCACTTCAATCTCCCTGAGCCAAAGCTAGATATTATCTATATTGGTTCAAGCTTAAAGAGTACATTTTCTAGGCTTCAAAAGCATGAAAAGTGGGGCTGGATTCAATCTCAGAAAGGCCCTAATGAAGATATTTTAGTTTACTTTAGTGAAATTGAAGGCGATGAAATTACTGTTAATGGTCCTCGTGCCTCTAAAAAAGATCATGGCTTAAGCCGAAAAGATGAAACGCTAATAACGGAAATGGCATTGATAAACTACTTTAAGCCAAAGAAGTACAACGATAAACATGTAAAGCGAGATATTAAATATTCTGAAAGGGTCAGGGATAAGTTAATAAATCGTGGGTACAATCAGGTGTGTGTTGAAATGCTCCTAGAAGGAAATATTGCAAAATTGGGATCAAAGCATGTTCCTATGTATGGTGAACACACTATTTACCATGATATTGCCTAACAAGGCGCTGTTGTCGGACTGTTTTTCTCGCTCCGCTCAAAAAATCAGCCGCAAAGCGCGGCGTTATGTGTAAACGGATATCGTCGAGTATATGGATATTTTCAAAGGTATAGATTTCAATGACTCGTTTGTTCTCGGTTGGAGTTCAAATGACACGGAAATCACATTCAAAATTGAGGCAAGCATTTGGCCTGATTCACCTCATTATCTAAGTCCAAAACCTGATGAATATACTTGCTACCGTAAATGTGAAATTCAATTTACGGGTTTTACTTCATATTCAGGGCTTGCTGAACAAAGTAGTGTTAAATCAATCAAAGATATAAATGGTTCATTTGATTATGGCAATATAGATTCGTTAATTAAGACAAATCAAGGCTTTAAGGTTATTGGTGAGTTTGGTAACTTAGAAATTATAAACGGCAAAGTTCAGCTAAAAATTTACACATAACAAGCTGTTCAAGCGGGACTGCTAAAGTTTGGCTCGGTTTCGCTTTGCTACACAGTTTAGCCAAACATTATCAGCCCCTTAACAGGGCGTTAGTTGCCTATGAAGAGATTATTGAGTTTCATCTTAATATCTATTTTAAGTATTAATTGCTTTGCTCAAGGAAGTAGCATGAAAATTGAAGAACTAATCCTAAACGACAATTATGCTTTACCGCTGTGGGAAAAACGGGGGCTAATACCATCACCTGCTCCTGTGATTAAAAAACTTGAGAGTGTCACTGTTAACTTTCTTAAAAGTCTGAAGGTGATTAATGAAAACTCTGAATTAGACAAATCCTCTAAATTAGACAAGTTACAAAAACTTGTGGATCAATTGCCTTGGGATGATTTTGATACCGAGGAGAAAGAATTTTTAGCTGATGTAATTGCTCCAGCAATTGAGTCTATGGGTTACAATCCTTGGACAATTATTTAAGCCGGCAACTAACAAGTTACTTAAAAGGATGCAAAACGCTTGGCTTGTGCTCCTTCGTCGCTAATTTTAGCCAAGCATTTATGTGCCTATTAGTAAGGCTTTATGTGCTCATGGAGGGGTGTAGTTGATATCTATTTTTATTACTGCAATTTTGGTTTGCTTTGTCTTTTTGGAATTAGGTTACCTAATAATAAAGCGCTTTAATATTAGTAGTTTAATCTTCTTTGCTATTTGTGTATTTATAAGTCTATATTACTATGCTTATTTTTTTGAGGCTTCTGACTACGGAAGAGAAAATAGAGCATCAATGCTGTTGGTGATTAGTTCAATTTTTTATTCAGTACCTTTAGCAATAATGTTCATCATAATTGTCTTTAGTAAGAAAAAGCCTGATAACATTCAACATATAATAGCTGCGTCATTATCTATATTACTGGGGTTATTGTTTCCTGTTTTTGCATTACTAACTGCTTGTAGTGTAGGCAGAGATTGCCTTTAAAAGCACATAACAAGAGACTATGGCGTCAATAGCTAATTT
>NZ_JBFRJQ010000046.1:0-2505 GCF_041468985.1 Shewanella sp. 10N.286.52.A9
CGAAGGGGACCCGGACTGCATTAGACTCTGCAAAGAGTGAATAACTCATTAAGTTCTGTAGGCTAAAACTTAACGCTTTTTTATTTTCTCGAAGTTCATCAAGAAAAAATAAATAGTGGTATCCCCTAGGGGATTCGAACCCCTGTTACCGCCGTGAAAGGGCGGTGTCCTAGGCCTCTAGACGAAGGGGACCCGGACTGGCGTTATACTCTACCAAAGAGTGAATAACTCATTAAGCTCTGTAGGCTAAAACTTAATGCTTTGATTTAAATATAATTGGTGGAGCTACACGGGATCGAACCGTGGACCTCTTCGCTGCCAGCGAAGCGCTCTCCCAGCTGAGCTATAGCCCCTCAACTATACTTAATGCATTTGGACATGCTGCAATAAATAATCACGTTGTGTCTCAACTGCGAGGCGCATTCTATGCAGCCTCGCCAAAAGTGTCAACTCGTTTTTTAAGAATTTATTCTATCTGCTACAAATTCAATCGCTTTGGATATTCTTTGTTCGCAACGAGCCTTTCCAACCAAAAATAAGGTTAAATCTACAGCAGGTGACATACCAGCGCCTGTAACGGCTACACGTAAAGGCATTCCGACTTTACCCATTCCCACTTCAAGTTCTGCAGCTGTATCTTCAATTGCTTGATGAATTGCTTCAACTGTCCACTCTGGTAATGCAGAAATTTTTTGCTGAATTAGCTTTAACGGCTCCATGGCTACGCCACGTAAATGTTTTTTAGCGGCATTTTCGTCAAAACCATCGAAGTCTTCGTAAAAGTAGCGGCTAGAAGCTGCTAACTCTTTCAAGGTTTTTGCTCTTTCAGATAATGCAGTAACAACTTCAGCTAATGCTGGGCCGTTTGCTGTATCAATTTTTTGGTCATCCATGTGCCATTGAAGATGCTTTGCTACATATTCTGGAGCAAGCTCCTTAATGTAATGTTGGTTTAACCAATTTAGCTTTTCAGTATTAAAGGCAGAAGCGGCTTTATTGATATCGTCTAGTTTGAATAGCGAAATCATTTCTTCCATCGAAAACACTTCTTGGTCGCCATGTGACCAACCTAAACGAACAAGATAGTTAAGCAGTGCTTCTGGTAAGTAACCATCATCACGATATTGCATTACACCAACAGCACCATGACGTTTTGACAATTTTGCACCGTCATCACCTAAAATCATCGATACATGAGCATATTCAGGTACTGGTGCACCTAATGCTTTAAGGATGTTAATTTGACGAGGGGTGTTGTTGATGTGGTCTTCACCACGTACAACGCAAGTGATACCCATATCCCAATCATCTACAACTACACAGAAGTTATAAGTCGGCGTACCTTCTGTACGGGCGATAATTAAGTCATCTAAAGTGTCATTAGCAAATTCGATACGACCACGTACATGATCATCAAATACCACACTGCCTTCTGTCGGGTTCTTAAAACGGATGACAAATGGTTCATCAGTATCACGAGGCTCAAGATCACGACAGTGACCATCATATTTTTGTGACTCACCATTCGCAGCTTGTTCTTCACGCATTGCTTCAATACGCTCACGGGAACAATAGCACTTATAAGCAGTACCTTCTTCTAGCATCTGCGCAATGATTTCGTTATAACGATCGAAACGTTTAGTTTGGTAATACGGACCTTCATCCCAAGTTAGTCCTAACCATTCCATTCCTTCAAGAATGGCTGCACATGCTTCAGGTGTTGAACGTTCAATATCAGTATCTTCTACACGTAAAACAAACTCGCCTTGGTTTGCGCGGGCATAAAGCCAAGAATAAAGTGCTGTTCGAGCACCACCTACATGTAAAAAGCCTGTTGGGCTAGGAGCAAAACGCGTCTTAGTTGTCATAATGGGACACTAACCTATTTCAAAAACGTCTATATAAAGACAGATATAATAAAGTGGGCGATATTCTATACCTAAACTACCTTATTATGCGAGTTTCACTTTTGATTATATAAGCTGGGTCGCTTTACTTAAGTGATATTATTCTTGTGAAGAAAAACTATAGCTAACAAGCGAATGTCTTGCAGCTTGAAGTTTACTAATTACTGAATGAGTTCTTGATTGCACAAGATAGATTTAATCTGGATAAAGCTCGGCGATTAAAATTAATGCTAAAGCTTAAATTCTTGATACAAGGTTAATGACGAAAGTAAGAAAAAGAAAAGACATGAAAGCTTATGATCCTAAGCACTTGCTTAATAATGCATCAAAAGGTTAAGTGTTCATGTCTGTTATGGGTTTAAAGCGTTTAACAATTCAGCAGTGTGCACGTTTTTAGCGCTGCTAAGCTTTGTTTCGTGAAAAAGTCGTTGACAGTATTTTGTTGCTCCCTATAATACGGCCCCACACAGCGAGGTCGATTAGCTCAGCTGGGAGAGCACCTCCCTTACAAGGAGGGGGTCACTGGTTCGAGCCCAGTATCGACCACCATTCTTTTTGTAAAGAATTAAAACATTATGAAATCCCAGGTCGATTAGCT
>NZ_JBFRJQ010000047.1:0-287 GCF_041468985.1 Shewanella sp. 10N.286.52.A9
ACTGTCGTTTTATCTTTGGCGTCTCTATCCATGAGCAAGTAAATGGTGGAGCTATGCGGGATCGAACCGCAGACCTCCTGCGTGCAAGGCAGGCGCTCTCCCAGCTGAGCTATAGCCCCATTTACATGCAGTCAAACAAACTTACGTTAATACAAAATCTTGTTTAGGAGAAAACAAAGATTTTGGTGGGTCAGAGTGGACTTGAACCACCGACCTCACCCTTATCAGGGGTGCGCTCTAACCAGCTGAGCTACAGACCCAACGTAATTTGCTCTTACTTTCTATCA
>NZ_JBFRJQ010000048.1:0-3053 GCF_041468985.1 Shewanella sp. 10N.286.52.A9
TTTTTATTTAAGATTTAATAAGGTCAGGTGACATTATGAATTGGTGTCGAAACTTAATCGCATCTATCAGTGTAACCCTTTACTTGTGCTCATTTGGTGTCGCTGCTGCGCCATGGGATGACATGACAGGTGAAGAGGTTTCTCAAAAACTCGTTGAGAAGTTCGCTGAAGGTAAGTATTCCCCTAAAGGAGCAGACAGCTGCTTAATGTGTCACCAACGTACCGAAGGTGTTACCGACATCTTTAAAGGCGCACATGGCGACTTAACCAGTAAAGACTCACCTATGGCTGGACTGCAATGTGAAGCCTGTCATGGCCCTCAAGGCAACCACAATCGTGGCGGCAAAGAGCCCATGATCCAATTTGGTAAAGACAGCAAATTAGATGCGCCAACTCAAAATACCGTTTGCCAAGGTTGTCATAACGACCCAGAGCAAATGGCATGGCATAGCAGCACTCACAATCTTGAAGAGATTGCTTGTGCCGATTGTCACGTGGTACATGCTGCTAAAGACCCTGCCTTAGACAAGTTAACCGTTAATGACACCTGTACTAGCTGCCACACTCGTGAAAAAGCTGACATGAACAAGCGCTCATCTCATCCAATGAAATGGGATCAAATGACCTGTATTGATTGTCACTCTCCACATGGTTCTATGTCTGAAAGCGCCCTAAACAAGCCAACAGTCAATGACACTTGTTACAGCTGTCATGCTGAAAAGCGTGGCCCAATGCTATGGGAACATGCACCTGTGACTGAAAACTGTGTCACGTGTCATAACCCACACGGCAGCGTTAACGAAGGCATGCTAAACAATCGTGCACCACAGCTATGTCAGCAATGTCACGCTGATGACGGTCACGCAAGTCGCGTTGTTCTTCAACCTGGAATGGATGCCTTTGGCGGTGGAAAAAGCTGTTTGAACTGTCATAGCCAAATCCATGGTTCTAACCACCCAGCCGGCAGCTTACTGCAGCGCTAATCAGGAGCCATAACAATGAACTTTAAACTGAATTTAATCACTGCTTCTTTATTAATGGCAACGGCCCCTGCATGGGCAGCTGACTTTGCTGTTGGCAATGCTAATACAGAAAACCTTAATCAAGAGAAGTATCAATGTAAGCGCTGTACTTCAACACAAGGTTACAGCGGCAATGTTAACGTTTCTGCTGGCTACATCGACAGTGATGATGTCCATGCTGCCAATGCCTTTGGTACTGATCAAGATGGTTTTGTGACATCACTGAGTGGCGATATTGAATACCAAGATGAACACGGTTACCAAGCGCGTGTTCAAGCTCATCAACTTGGCTTTGAGAACAGCACAGCTAACATCAGTGTTGGCCAAAAAGGCTTATTCAATGTTGATGCGGATTACGCATTAATCACCACTTACCAATCAGGTGATGCCCAAAGTAACTTATACTACGACGATGGCATGATGACGCCTGATGTACCGTACGTATTTGAGTTATCTCAGCAACGTGAAAAAGTCGGTATCGGCGCCGATTTCAAACAAGACTTTTATCAAGCCTATGTGCGTTTCGACTCTGAAGATAAAACGGGCTATAAAAGCAGTAGTTTAGTGAGCCCAGGTCCAATTAACTTTGGTCAACGTGTTGATTCAACCACTGACTCATTCACCGCTGGCGCAGCACTCACCGGCGATAACTGGTTAACTGAATTAAGTTATTTTGGCAGTCAGTATAAAAACAATACTGACAACCTAAGCTTACCAACTGAATACGATGTGTATGCTGCAACCCCAGATAATCAAGCGCACCAAGTCTCGTTATCGGGTCAGTACCAGCTAGACCGCACTGTCATGTCAGGTCGTTTCATTGTCGGTCGTATGATCCAAGATGACGATTTGATTCAAGTGGCAGGCAACCCAATTCAAAACTGGGACGGCGAAGTCGATACCACAGATGCAAACTTCCGCATCACTTCTATGCTCAACAACCGTTTACGCCTTGGTGGTAGTTACGACTACAGCAATCGTGAAAACAACAGTTCAGTATTTGAATTCCAACAATACAACTTCGATAGCGTCAGTGGCACATTCAAAGAAAATGTCGCCACGGATATTGAGCGCTCAACCTTTAAAGTGAACGCCAGCTACCGCATTGCTAGCGGCTACCGCTTACAAGCGGGCTATGATCGCAAAGACATCGAACGCACTTACAGCGAACGTGAACAAACCAATGAAGATAGCTTATGGGCAAAACTGTCTATTCGTGCCATCGACAATTTCACTATCGATCTAAAAGCAGGTCACAGCAACCGTGGCGGCTCTGAGTATCAAGCAACAGAGCTAACGTCGAGCGAAGAAAACTCACTGATGCGTAAATACTATTTAGCAGACAGAGAGCGCAACGAAGTTGAGCTGCGTGTTAGCCACACTCCCCTTGACTGGTTAAGCATCGACTTAACAGGTCGTTATGCCAAAGACGATTACGATGACACAGTTATTGGTTTAACAGAATCAGAAGATTACAGCTACGACATCAATCTTAATATGCAACTAACGAAGCAGTTCTCTGCTTACGGTTTTGCAGGTCAGCAATGGATTAACTCTGCTCAAGCAGGCAGTCAAAGCTACAGCAGTCCAGATTGGTACGCAGATATTGAAGATAAGTTTATCAACCTAGGTGCTGGCGTAAGTTATGGCGGCCTAATGGAAGACAAGCTGACACTTGGTGCTGATTACTTATTCAGTAACTCAAGCAGTGACACTTATGTCACCGCAGATGGCACCAGCCCATATGGGGATTACTACTCATATAACCATAGCGCTAGCCTTTACGCTAACTATGCCTTGAGTGATGACATGGCATTAAAGCTGACCTACAGCTACGAACGCTATTACGACACCGATGACGCTCAAATGACCCCTGACCAAGTGCCAGGCATGGTTACCCTGGGCGAGCTTAATCACAATTATAACGCCCATCAAATCATGCTGAATTTCAGCTATGTGCTGTAGTCGTTTAACAAACGTGCTGAATTTATTTTAGTAAGAGGAAATAATAATGGAACGCAGAAGTTTCTT
>NZ_JBFRJQ010000049.1:0-1211 GCF_041468985.1 Shewanella sp. 10N.286.52.A9
TTTTTAATGTGTTAACTAACTTCGCTATTAAGCAACGATTTTAGCTACAACACCAGCACCAACTGTACGGCCACCTTCACGGATAGCGAAACGTAAACCGTCGTCCATCGCGATTGGGTAGATTAGAGTAACAACCATCTTGATGTTGTCACCTGGCATTACCATTTCAACGCCTTCTGGAAGCTCGATAGTACCAGTTACGTCAGTTGTACGGAAGTAGAACTGTGGACGGTAGCCTTTGAAGAATGGAGTGTGACGTCCGCCTTCTTCTTTGCTTAACACGTATACTTCTGATTCGAATGTAGTGTGAGGAGTGATTGTACCTGGCTTAGCAAGTACTTGACCACGTTCAACTTCATCACGCTTAGTACCACGTAATAAAACACCACAGTTCTCACCTGCACGACCTTCGTCAAGCAGCTTACGGAACATTTCAACACCAGTACAAGTCGTTTTAGTTGTGTCTTTAACACCAACGATTTCTACTTCGTCACCTACAGTGATGATACCGCGCTCTACACGACCAGTAACAACTGTACCACGACCTGAAATTGAGAATACATCTTCAATAGGTAGTAGGAAAGGCTTATCGATGTCACGCTCTGGCTCTGGGATGTAAGTATCTAGAGCTTCAGCAAGTTCAATGATTTTTGGTTCCCAAGCTGCATCGCCTTCAAGCGCTTTAAGTGCAGAACCTTGGATAACTGGTAAGTCATCACCTGGGAAGTCATATTCAGAAAGAAGTTCACGTACTTCCATTTCTACTAATTCAAGTAGCTCTTCATCATCAACCATGTCACATTTGTTCATGAATACGATAACGAAAGGTACACCAACCTGACGTGAAAGTAGGATGTGCTCACGAGTCTGTGGCATTGGGCCATCAGTTGCTGCTACTACTAAGATAGCACCGTCCATTTGTGCAGCACCAGTAATCATGTTTTTAACATAATCGGCGTGACCAGGACAATCTACGTGTGCGTAGTGACGTGTAGGCGTGTCATATTCGATGTGAGAAGTATTAATTGTAATACCACGCTCACGCTCTTCTGGAGCGTTATCGATTTGTGCGAAATCTTTAGTCTCACCGCCGTATGCTTTCGTCAATACTGCTGAGATAGCTGCTGTTAGAGTAGTTTTACCATGGTCAACGTGACCAATTGTACCCACGTTTACGTGTGGTTTACTACGTTCAAATTTTTCTTTAGCCA
>NZ_JBFRJQ010000050.1:0-464 GCF_041468985.1 Shewanella sp. 10N.286.52.A9
CCATGTGAAAGTAGGTCATTCCCAGACACCAAATAATGATAAGCCCGCTACTACGTAGCGGGCTTTTTCGTTATAAAACATTTTTATTAACTTAGTCAGAGCAATTATCATTAGCTAAAGAATATTGGGTGTTGTTTAACAGTGTGTAATGTACAATTTCTATATGGCAGCGGTATAAGATGATTAAAAAACTGTAGGCCTATGGATAAGAAGTTCTAAGCTTTTATATGACTTACTGAAAGCAATTAAACGTCTAATCACAGTTTTTGAGAAGAACTAAAAAGTCAAACTGTGTTTACCAGGTAGTTAATTCCTAGTGGTTAGTTATAGAGGCTCAGTTAATCATTCTTTCAATAATTACATCAGTTAAAAAATTGGTTTCATAATAAAAGAATCCAGTCATTCATAGAATAATGCTTGCTAATGATTAGGTATATTGTATTTTTCTATACCTTCTATACCTT
>NZ_JBFRJQ010000051.1:0-213 GCF_041468985.1 Shewanella sp. 10N.286.52.A9
AAAATTCAAGGTGGACGGCATCAGGTCAGGACTGTTTTGTATATGGCAATGATGTCAGCCATACAATCAAACCCTGTTTTTAAAGAAACTTACCAACGTTTAGTCGAAGCCGGAAAACCAAAGAAAGTAGCTATTATTGCCTGTATTA
This sequence comes from Shewanella sp. 10N.286.52.A9, assembly GCF_041468985.1. NCBI lineage: Bacteria > Pseudomonadati > Pseudomonadota > Gammaproteobacteria > Alteromonadales > Shewanellaceae > Shewanella > Shewanella sp. 10N.286.52.A9. The sequence continues at coordinate 149 of NZ_JBFRJQ010000051.1, forward strand.
GAAAGATGGTCGTGACGCTTAATTCAATGCTAAGAGATGGTGTGATGTGGGAAGCGCCAAAAGCT
>NZ_JBFRJQ010000052.1:0-320 GCF_041468985.1 Shewanella sp. 10N.286.52.A9
CAAATGAGTGGCTTTTTTGTGTCTAAAATTTGATGCTAACTTGTCCCATTTCCCATCGTAAAGGTGTATTTATTTCGCTAGCGACTAGAGGACAATAGAATTCATCAAAATTACAGCACCAGCTTCCACTAGTCTTATACTCTTACTTCTATGCCTAGTCTTACTCCTACTGTACCAAACAACGATTTCGTAGTGCGTTTAGTTCAAATTTAATCCAATAAAACACAAAATTGCTGCTTTATTGATTGATCGAATATAAAAGCGTAAAAAGCACTTGCACGAAAATCACCATGACTATAGTATGTGCGCACTCCAAACGG